>CAZDTL010000073.1:0-1053 GCA_964508335.1 uncultured Candidatus Saccharibacteria bacterium | reverse complement strand
GCGAATGGCGCAACGGGGATGATTGGCAAAACAGTATTTGAAAGATTGGGGGCGGAAGTAGAAGTGATAAATGACGATATGGAGTTTGGACAGAAGATAAATGACGGGGTAGGCAGCACGCATATAGAAGGACTGATAGAGAAAGTGCGTGAAGGCGGGTTTAAGTTGGGGGCGGCATTTGACGGTGATGGCGACAGGTGTATGTTGGTGGACGAACATGGAGAGGTAGTGGATGGTGACCAAGTGCTGGCGATTTTGGCGGAGTATTGGGAGTTGAGTGGGGTAGTGGCGACAGTAATGGCGAATCAAGGATTGCTAAATTGGGGTAAGGAGCGCAGGGTGGAGGTAGTGACGGCGGACGTGGGCGACCAAAATGTAGCGGCAGAGATGCTGGCGCGGGGTATAAAACTGGGCGGCGAGCAAAGCGGACATGTGATTTTGCCAGGAGAGGCAATGGGCGATGGAATGCTGACGGCACTAATGGTGGCAAAAGTAATGAGCGAGACTAGTAAACCATTGAGCGAGTTGGCGAGGACGATGAAAAAGTTGCCGCAAGTAATGAGAAATTTGCCAGCGACGAAAGAAGAAAAGTCGAAACTGAAGACATTGCCTAGAGTGCAAGAGATTTTGGCGGAATATGCGGAAAGGTTAGCAGAGACGAACGGGAGAGTGTTAGTGCGACCAAGTGGCACGGAAGATTTAGTGAGGGTGACGATGTGGGGGGAGAGTCAAGAGAAGATTGAGCTGCTGGCGAATGAATTGGTAGAAACATTAACAAAGGAGTTGAAAAATGGTGAAAATTAGCAGACTAGATAAATACACGCCAGAAATTGCCGAAGCGGTGCGGGGGCTAGTGGCGGAGTTGTCGCGGAGTGGAAAAGATAAAGGAGAAATCCCGAAAGAATGGTTTGAGGATATGATTAGTTCCCCATGGCACGATTTGTTGGTGGCAGAGGAAGACGGAAAGTTGCTAGGGATGGCGGCGGCGTCGATAGTGATGGGGGCGGGGATTAGGCAGAATGCGTATTTGGAGGATTTTGTGGTGAGCAGTGC
>CAZDTL010000072.1:0-1127 GCA_964508335.1 uncultured Candidatus Saccharibacteria bacterium | reverse complement strand
GTGGCTGCTCCTCCTCGCCGGCATCGCCTTCGTCCTCGCTATGGCCGCCGACATCTACAAATACCACCTCCTCATCCGTCATTTCACCAAAATCAAAGACCTCCGTCTCGCCGCCCAGACCGTCTTCCTCGGTCGCTACTACGACAACATCACCCCCTCCGCCATCGGCGGCCAACCTTTTCAAATCCATCACATGCACAAACACGGCCACATCGACAGTGAACACGCCGCCATGATTCCCGTCATCGCCTTCGTCTCGCTCCAAATCGCCTTCGTCATCCTCAGCCTCCTCACCATCCTCTTCGGCTCGCGTATCGTCCTCTCCGACGTCGCCTATGCCGCCAGCTACTTCGGCCTCGTCCTCTACGCTCTCGCCCCCGTCCTCATCCTCTTCTTCGCTATCAAGCCCAAGGCCGCCAAAAAACTCGCCACCGGCACCATCGCCTTTCTCCACAAACTCCACATTATCCGCAACGTCGAAAAAGCCGAAACAAAAGCCCTTGGCGAAATCGAAAAATACGCCTCCTGCATCCGCCGCGTTCTCAAAAACAAAAAACTCCTCGCTAAAGTCATGGGACTCTCCTTCGCCTACCAGTTCTGCATCTACAGCATCCCCTTCCTCGTCGTTACCGCTTTCGGCGGGTCAATCAGCTACCTCGCCGCCACCATGACCGCCATCTCCATCCAAACCGCCATCTCCTTCATCCCCACGCCTGGCAACGCCGGCGCAGCCGAAGGCTCCTTCTACCTCGTCTTCGCCACCCTCGGCACTGGCAACGCTTTCTGGGCCATGCTCACCTGGCGCTTCTTCACTTACTATATCTTCATCGCCGCCGGCGGCCTCGTTTACCTCGAAATGGCCTACCAAAAACGCAAAAAAACGTGAGCGGGGAGATAGTCTCGTCTCGCTGGCCGTGCGCAGGCCACGGCCGCCCAGCCCCTTGGGACGCTGCGAGGGCGAAGCCCGACGCGAGAAGGCGCGACACCCGCAATGGCGGGCTGGCGCGACCTGTGCCAGCGAACGAGCTATCGACCGCAAGCGAACGGTGTGTTATAATATTTGTGCGCCCGTGTGGTGGAATTGGTAGACACGCTAGCCTTAGGAGCTAGTGCCACTGGCTTGCTGG
>CAZDTL010000071.1:0-1155 GCA_964508335.1 uncultured Candidatus Saccharibacteria bacterium | reverse complement strand
GATGTCGGCGGCCATAGCGAGGACGAAGGCGATGCCGGCGAGGAGGAGCAGCCACCAAGTGAAGTGAGCTTCGGGGAGGTTTTCGGTTTGGTCGCGGGAGATTTCTTTAGAGGCAGTCCAATAGATGACGAGGATGTTGAAGATGACGAAAACGATGATGGCGAGCTGTTTGAAGCGTTTGCGCTTGAGGAGCGAGAGTTTTTCTTCTTTGGTTGGGTCAGCCATAAGAAGATTATAACAAACTATTTACGTTTCGAGAAGGTGTAAGTCGTGGCGGAGCCAGCGAGGAGAGCGAGGCCGAGAATCGAGCCAGCGCCGGTTTGAGGCAAGTCTTTGGCGTCGGAGCTGGGTTTGACGGTTTGAGATTCGTTGTTGGCGACAGGGTCGAGTTTTTCGTCTTCGGCTTTTTTGGTGTCTTGGGTGGTTTCGGTTTTAGCGGGGGCTTGTTGTTCGTCTTCGCGGACGATGGCGGTTTCTTGTTGTTTTTGTTGTTCGGCGAGGCGAGCTTTGTTTTTGCTGGTGATGGCAGAAATGAGGACGCCAATCAAAATGATGATGATTATGCCCATTGCGAGCGAGACGATGATGATTTTTTTCTTTTGTTGTTCCTGGTTGTCGGGTTGGCCGTACATATTTAACTCCTATTTAACAGCCCACCGAAATGTATGCGATTATTATATCATAATAATTATTTTTTAACAAGTGTAATGAAACAATTAGCGTAATGTCGACTAGTTGCGTCGAGTGGTTTTGGGGAGGAGATTATCATGGTGCCATTGTCGTTGAGATGTTTTTTGAAATCTAGGATTTTTAAGTCGAATTGGTCGTAAGGAGGGTCAAGAAAGATGAGGTCGAATTTTTCTTTGGGCGCGTATTGGTAGGCGTCGGTTTTGAGGACGGTGGCGTTTTCGATGTTTTGGAGGTTTTGTTTGAGGGTTTGGAGGGTTTTGGGGTGGTTTTCGACAAAAGTGCAACTTTTGGCGCCGCGAGAGAGGGCTTCGAGGCCGAGGGCGCCGGTGCCAGCGAAGAGGTCGAGGACGGTTTTATTTTCTACTGGGACTAGCATATTGAAAATAGAGAGGCGGGCGCGTTCGGACATGGGGTGGGTTTTGCTGGAGTTGGGGCTTTTTAGTTCCCTGTTCTTATATTTTCCGG
>CAZDTL010000070.1:0-1376 GCA_964508335.1 uncultured Candidatus Saccharibacteria bacterium | reverse complement strand
GCGTGGCATCCAGACCGCCTCGCTAGAAACTCCATCGAAAGCGGCAAAATTATAGATATGCTCGACCGCCACGAAATCAAAGACCTCCGCTTTCACTCTCACCAATTTAGCAACGACCCTAATGGAAAAATGCTACTCGGTATGCTTTTCGTGTTCGCCAAGCACTACTCCGACGACCTAGGCTTCAAGGTGCGTCGTGGCGTGCGCAAGAGAATGCGAGAAGGTATGTCCGGCGGCACGCCAAAACACGGCTACATCCAACACGGCGGTCTCTACGAGCCTGACCATCACGGCAATGATAACTTCAAGCTTATTAGACACGCTTGGGAAATGCGTTTAGCGGGCGCAAAATACCCCGAAATCTCCGCCTACCTTAACGAAAACGGCTACGAGAAGCACTATCACCCCGAAGACAAAGCAAGCGGCGGGCGTATAGACGAATGGCGAGCGCTCCTAATGGACGATTCTACCTTGAGCCGGATGTTTAGAGACCCGTTCTACTATGGCGTCCTCGTCCAAGCTGACCAAGAGACAGACCTAACCGACCCCGAACTCGGACTTAATTTTCTTCCAATGATAACCAGAGAAGAGTTCGCCCAAGTCCAAGCCATCACCCCTGAAAACAAACGTGGCAAAGACAAGAAAAAACAGGTTTGGCTTCCGTGTCGCGACCGCGTCTATTGCAACATCTGCAACGACCCTCGTCCAATGAGCGTTTATATGACCGGCAAGAAAAAGAAAAATGGCGACCGCTACGTCTATTTCCGTTGTCGTAATCCAGAGTGTAAGAGAGAGAAGCGCGACATCAAAGCCGACGTCATTATGAACGAAATAACTATAATCCTGCCTCGTCTAATGGCGAAGCTCTCAAGCGACGCTTACAAAACATATCTCAAAGAAACAAAAGAGCTATCTAAAACGGCAAAAAGGAACATCCGCAACGAGAACATCTCCCTCAAGGCAAAGATAAGCAACCTTAAAAGAAACAATGATGTGATTTCTGCCCAGATAGCAAAGCTTAAAGACCAACGCATAATTGACGACAAAAACGAGATAATCGCGAATAATTACGATGCGATAGAAAGGCTGACAAAGAGAATTGAAGAAAACGTCGCAAAGCTCCAAAGGGGAAATGGTAACGTCAAGCAATATACGGAGAAAGAGTTCGAAGCCATCCTCAAAAATACAGAGGCTTTGTTCAAAAAAGCCTCTGTTGTTCGAAAAGACCTCATTATTCGCAAGATTTTTTCGAACTTATATTTTAACAAAGAAAAAATCGCCTTTCTATCTGTTAAGGAGCCTTTCGCGACGCTCCTAGGATTAAAAACTGGCGATATAATCTCTGTTGGCGGAGGGTGGGAGATTCGAACTCCCGC
>CAZDTL010000069.1:0-1520 GCA_964508335.1 uncultured Candidatus Saccharibacteria bacterium | reverse complement strand
GCACGGGCCTTTTAAGCCCGGTGTCGAGAGTTCGAGCCTCTCCCGGCTCACCAGAAATTTTAACAATCCGCGCTGGACTCTTAGCTCAGTTGGCTAGAGCGTTTCTTTGACGTAGAAAAGGTCAGAGGTTCAAATCCTCTAGAGTCCACCACATCAGCCCTCAAGGGGCTTTTTTATTTAGTCTATTCCTCTCTCGCCATAAAACTGCTATAATGTTTATGTAATTATTTGGAGTTAAAATGTCGCAAACATCTTCACCTAAAAGTTTACCAAAAGTCAAAAAAGCCGAACTCAAGCGCCCTGCCAACTTCCAAGAAGCTAAGTCCGAAGCTTCGCGCGACCGCGCCCGCACGCTTTGGATTATCATTTTTGCCTTCGTCATCCTAGCCGCTTTCGGTGTCATAGTCTGGCTCGTTTTCTCTGGCCGCCCCGACCAAAAAATCCATGGCGACAACCTCAAAAAGTTTAACGA
Source organism: uncultured Candidatus Saccharibacteria bacterium (assembly GCA_964508335.1). Lineage (GTDB taxonomy): Bacteria > Patescibacteriota > Saccharimonadia > Saccharimonadales > Saccharimonadaceae > Nanosyncoccus. The sequence continues at coordinate 1,048 of CAZDTL010000069.1, read as the reverse complement.
GCCCTCTCAAGGTGTCGAAGCGGAAGCCGATTAACCTCGCGCGTTTCTTCGACGAGTTTGCACTCGCCGGCCGCGGCCTGCTCCTTGCCTCGCGCAAGAAAACTTTTTGGCCGCCTTTCGTCCTCACTTTTCTGCTTTTTGGCACTCTCATCAACCTGCTCTCCGCCGGTTTCACCTCTTTCCAGCTCATCGGCAGTTGCCTCGGCGACGGCGATTTTTCCGGTGCTTTGCAAATTCTCACCCGTGCCTTCCTTAACGTCTTTGGTGTTGGTCGCGATTTTCTCGACTTCGCGCTCAACCTCATTTTAACGCTCTTCCAGGCCATTTTGCTATCACTCGCCATCTTCATCTATCGCCACAATCAAAAAACCAAACGCGCTCAAGCCAATCCCCCTGCCGCCGCAGAATCCTCCGCCTCTCTAGAATCCTCCGCTATCGTCGCCGGCCTCGCTGTGCTCGGCTCTGGTTGCCCCACTTGCGGCACTACGCTTCTCGCGCCCTTGCTCGGCACACTCCTCTCTGGCACTTCTAGTGCCGTTGCCATTGCCGGCACGCTCTCTTCTGCTCTCAATGCCCTCGCCATTCTGCTCGCTATCTTAGTTTTTAGAAAGCTAGGACTACAAACCTATGCTATAATCAAAAGTGAAGAGTTTAAGGAGAAACATCATGAAGAAAATCGCTAGAATCGTTGCGCTCGTCGGCATCTTTGCTTTAATCATCGTCGCCATCGCTAGCAGTAGCCTCAAAACCCCAGACGTCTCCGCTGAAGTCTGGAACACTACCATGACTCTCGGCGACCCCGCCACGGCCATCCGCCACTACATCGTCTACACCGACCTCATGTGCCCCTACTGCAACTACTACGGCAAAGTCATCTGGGATAACGACGCCGACTTCCAGCAATATCTCGCCGACAACAAAATCGCCTACGAAGTCCGCGTTACCGATATGCTCTACGAAGGCTCCGGCGTAGAAATGTCTCGTCCCGCCGCCGAAGGTGCCTATTGTGCCGCCAGAGAAAATCGCTTTTGGGACTATTACCACGCTA
>CAZDTL010000068.1:0-1893 GCA_964508335.1 uncultured Candidatus Saccharibacteria bacterium | reverse complement strand
CATCTTCGGCCTCTACCCCGCCCTCAAAGCCGCCCACAAAAACCCCATCTACTCCCTCAAGTTCTGGGGCTAACCCCACCTTATTAAACTCAAAACTTTTAATAACACTTGCATTTTTTAATAATCCACGTTAAAATTATTAACGAAAGGTTTTATAATAATGCTTTACACCACCACCATCACTAAATCCGGCCAAATCTCCATCCCTAAAGCCGTCCGCCAAACCCTCGACTTAAACCTCGGCGACAAAGTCATCTTAAACTGCACCAAATCCTCCCTCACCATCAAACGCAAAATGACCGACGCCGACTTCTTCGCCAAAATAGACTCCCTCATCAGCGACCAAACCCGCTCCCTCTTCAAAACCCACGCTAACAAATCCGTCTCCGAGTTAAAGTCCGCCTACGCCACCACCCAAAACTTCAAAAACGACTACAAGGACAAATATGACTTCTGACTCTCTCGACGCCAACCTCATCATCCACTTTATCCTCGGCGACATCCCTGCCCAGCGCCAGAAAGTCCTCACCCTCCTCATTACTAAAAACACCATCCACCACCTCTCCGACCTCGCCATCAGCGAAACCGTCTTCGTCCTCGAAAAAATCTACCAACAAACCCACTCAGAAATCGCCCAAGAACTCTCCCTCTTCTTCGAGACCTACGGCTCCGCCCTCAACTACAACCGCAACCTCATCAACCTCGCTCTCCCCTTCTACGCCGCTCACCCCTCCCTCTCCTTCGACGACATCTGCCTCGCCTTCTACTCCGAGCTCAACTCTGCCGAACCCCTCTTCACCTTCGACGAAAAACTCTCCCACCAACACCCCTCCGCCAAACTCCTCGCCTAATCTCCCATTTTATGTTATAATAAACCAATCCTCTAATCTCCAGAGGAATATTTAGCACATTTCACATCTCAGAAAGGCAGGTGCTCACCTTGAAACGCATCGGCATCATCGGCGGCATGAGCTACGAATCCACTCTCCCCTACTACGAACAAATCAACCGCAAAGTCAACGCCCGCGCCGGCGGCCTCACCTCCGCCGACTTAGTCCTCCGCAGCGTCAACTTCGCCGAATATTACCGCTTAATGCAAGCCGACAATTGGGAAGCCATCGGCAACAAACTCCAGCTCGAGGCTATCAACCTCGTCACCAAAGACCACTGCGACTACATTGCCATCGCCACCAACACCATGCACAAAGTTGCCCACAGAATCTCCGGCATCTACATCACCGACCGCGGCTACCTCCCCCCTCGTCCACATCGGCGACTGCGTCGCAGAAAAATGCCAAGCCGCCAACGTCCGCAACGTCGCCCTCCTCGGCACCAAGTTCACCATGACCGAACCCTTCATGAAACAACGCCTCGAACAAAACGGCCTCACCGTCATCAACGACTTACCCGCCGAAGCCGTCAACGAAATCAACCGCATCATCTTCGGCGAACTTTGCCACGACAAACTCACCCAAGAGAGCCAAAACTACCTACACAGCCTATGCACCCACCTCGCAGCTCACAAACTCAAAGACAACATCGACGGCATCATCCTCGGCTGCACCGAACTCCAAATGGCCTTAGATAACACCTTTGAAATCTACCTCTACAGCAACTACGGTGTCAAATTATTCGACACCACTCAGGCCCACATCGACAAACTCGTTGACCTCTGCCTCCTTTCTGACTAACCGCGGTTCTACCGCACCAAAAGCCCGCCCCCGCGGGCTTTTCTCTACCCCCATTTTATGTTATAATTCCCCCAATGAACATCTTCGCCATCGAATCCTCCTGCGACGAAACCGCCGCCGCCATCATGCACGACGACCAACTGCTCACAAACGTCGTCGTCTCCCAAATCGACATCTTCAAAGCCTACGGCGGCGTCATCCC
>CAZDTL010000067.1:0-1958 GCA_964508335.1 uncultured Candidatus Saccharibacteria bacterium | reverse complement strand
TACTTGCATAATACAATGATACAATGGGCGGTTTGTTTTTGTCAATATAAAAATAAAGTCCTAAAGGACTTTCTTTTATTTTCTGGCGGATCCGACGAGACTCGAACTCGCGACCTCTGCCGTGACAGGGCAGCGCTCTAACCAACTGAGCTACGAATCCAGCTAGAGGTGATTATATATGATTTCTCCGTTTTTTTCAAGTATAAATTTTTTATGATATAATATAAGTATTATGAAAGATATCCGTGCGGGGGTGAAGAAGATTTTTAAGGATGATAAGGGATTACTGGTGGGGATGTTGGTGTTGGTGGGGATGGGGATGTTGTTGACTTTGCATACGTTGATTCATTTTAAGGCTGGGGGGACAACAATGTATATTGGTTATTCAGATATTGGGGAGTTTACGGGGGGCGACCCGATGTCGCTTTGGGGTTCGGGTGGATATCGAACGGGGGGGTGGACGGAGATGGCGGTGTTCCCGATTTTGGGGGTGGTTTTGGGAGTGTTGCATAATTTGTTTGCGATTCAGGCGTATGAGCGGAGGGGGAAGGGGTTTGCGGTGGCAGTAGTGATAATATCAATTTTGGTGGCGGCGGGTGCGTTTGTGCTGTTGATGAGGTTGTTAGGGGAGATATAAGATGAGAAGGAGTTTGGAAATCCCGCTAGGGAGGCGGACGAAGAGATATCGTTTTTGGGAGATTTTGCCGGGGGCAGTTTCTTATATTGGGGTGATTTTGCTGTTTGTGCTGTCGTATTTTAGCCCGATTGCGGGGGCGGTGTATTTGATTACAATTATTTCGATGACGCTGGTGAAGGCGGTGGGGATTGCGTATCGGACGTGGAGCGGATTCAATACGATGAAGGCGGCGGAACGAGTAGATTGGCGGAAGCGTTGCGAAGATTTGGAGCGGCCACACGAAGCGTATGAACGGTTAAGGGGGAGAAGTTTGGAGGGATATGATTATAATGTGCATGTGGCAAATTTGAAGCGGATTTCGAGCGATGCGGAAGCAAAGGAGAAGTATTTGAAGCCGAGCGAAGTCTATCAGGCGGTGATTATGGCGGCGTATAATGAGGGGATTGACACGATGCGGCCGAGTATTGAGGCGGTGAAGAATTCGACGTTCCCGAACGAGCGAATTATTTTTGTTTTGGGGTATGAGGAGCGAGGCGGGGAAGAAATAGAGAAGACGGCGAAGGAGTTAAAAAATTTGTTCAGTGGGACGTTTAAGGAGTTTTTATTGGTGAAACACCCGGATGGATTGAAGGGTGAGATAAAAGGGAAAGGGCCGAATCTTTGTTGTGCAGGAGAGGCGCTGAGTAAATATATTGTTCAGAAGCATATAAATAGAGAGCGAGTGATGGTGACGACGATTGATAGTGACAATCAGATGCATGCGAAGTATTTGGATGCGCTGGCGTATGAGTTTTGCGTGCGAGATAGTGAGGAGCGGCAACATCGGAGTTATCAGCCAGTTTGCATTTTTACGAATAACATTTGGGATGCGGCGGCGCCGATGCGAGTGATTGCAGTGAGTAATTCGTTTTTTAACGTGATTCAGACGATGCGACCGCATGCGCTCAGGAATTTTGCAAGTCATTCGCAGCCGTTGGCGGCGTTGGAAGATATGAATTATTGGAGTAGGCGGACGATTGTGGAGGATGGGCATCAGTATTGGCGGAGTTATTTCTATTTTAAGGGGGACTATGATGTGGTGCCGGTGCGAGTGTCGATTGGGCAGGATGCCGTGTTGAATGAGACGATGATAGAGACTTTGAGAGCGCAGTTCATTCAGCTGCGACGATGGGATTATGGGGCGAGCGATGTGGCGTATGTGGGAAATTTGTTGTTTGCTAAGAATAGGGAAGTGCCGTTTTGGAAGACACTGCCGAAGTTTGTGCGGTTGCTAGATAGCCATATAACGAGTGCGATGATTGCGCCGGTTGTGGCATTTGGC
>CAZDTL010000066.1:0-2052 GCA_964508335.1 uncultured Candidatus Saccharibacteria bacterium | reverse complement strand
GGCACCGTCATCGAACCCACCCTCAAAGACCAATGGTTCATCGACGTCGAACGCCTCGCCAAAACCGCCATCGCCCATCTCGAACAGGGAGAAATCACCTTCCACCCCGCCTCCAAAAAACAAGTCCTCATCAACTACCTTAAAGGCCTCAAAGATTGGAACATCTCCCGCCAAATCCCCTGGGGCATCCCCATCCCCATGTTCAAAAAACAAGCAGCCACCAGCGGCACCGGCCAAGAAAACTTCGCCGACGCCCCCGACTGGGTCTTCGACACCCGCACCAACCTCCAAGAAATCGAACTCGGCGGCATCAAATACATAAGAGACGAAGACACTTTCGACACCTGGTTCTCCTCCTCCCACTGGCCCATCGTCACCACCGACTGGACCGAACAACACGGCTCCCCGTTCTACCCCTTAAACGTCATGGAAACCGGCGCCGACATCCTCTTCGCCTGGGTCGCCCGCATGATTATGATGGGTCTCTACGTCACCGGCGAGATCCCCTTCAAAGAAGTCTACCTCCACGGCCTCGTCCTCGACTCCCACGGCAAAAAAATGAGCAAGTCCAAGGGTAACGTCATCAACCCGCTCGACCTCGTCACCAAATACGGCTCCGACGCCTTCCGCCTCGGCATCCTCCGCGGCCGCTCCGCCGGCCTCCCCCAAGCCTTCTCCGAAGACTCCGTCATAGCCTCACGCAACCTCTGCAACAAGCTCTGGAACATCGCCCGCCTCATTGACTCGTGGGTAAATACGAGCGGAGAGGCTTCTAGGCGCGGGGAGAGACGTTCTTCGTCGGGGTCTTTTCCACCTGCGACGGCTGCGACGTATATTCCTGACGGCGCCGACAGGTTCGCCCAAAGGGCGGTTCTGCCGGACGCCCAGCGTATGAAACTTCAAGGAGCGCGAGTGGAGAAACCGTTTACGGTTTCTACCGAGCCGACGCAGAAATTTCTACGAAGTATGACGTCCCAGACGGAGACTGGAGACCCCGACAAGAGCGCTCGACCGCAAGCCCTAGAAGCCCCTTTAACTTACGATACTCTATCCATGGGCGAAGACTGGATCTGCCGCGAACTCAACAGCCTCAACAAAAACCTCGAAAAAAACTTCGTCCACTACCGCTTCGCCGAATCCGTCGAGCTCATCTACACCACCATCTGGGACAAATACGCCGACTGGTTCCTCGAAAGCCAAAAAATCTACAAAAACCTCCCTCTCCTCCAAACCACCCTCGAACACCTCCTCATCATGGCCCACCCCTTCATGCCCTTCGTCACCGAAACCATCTGGCAAGCCCTCAGCTGGACTTCCGGCCTCCTCATCAACCAAAAATGGCCTAAAAAGCTCAAATTTGACCCTATAAGCGCCGAATCGTTCGAAAGGCTCATGCTTACCGTCTCCGAAGCCAGAAAGGTCTTAGCGGGCCTTAAAGACACCGTCAAGGGCATTTCTGTCGGCCTGCTCTACGGCGACGACGGCCTCATCGCCGACAACGCCGAACTCGTCCGCGCCCTCACCCACACCGACTACATCAAACCCACCTCCGGCACCCCAAAGGGAATCCGCCTCGCCCTCTCCGGCCGCGAAATCTACCTCGACGTCCCCGCCAGCATCGTCAAAACCTACAAAGACCAACTCACTGACCGCATTCTCAAAGTCGGCAGGGAGCTAGACGCCCTCAACGCCCGCATGTTCAACCCTAACTACGTCCAAAAAGCCCCCGCCCACCTCGTCGAAGAAACTAAAAAAGCTATAACGGAAAAGAAAGAATTAATTAACAGACTAAAGCTAGAATTAGAAGTCATTAACTAATATCAAAAATTGAGCTCGGATTCACTCCGAGCCAATTTTATTACTAAATTTTCTTCGTTGGGGCTTCTTTTTAAAAAGAAGCCCCATTTGAAGAACTCTCCGTCATCGAATAGCCCACCAAACCCAAAAATTGCTATCCCATCCTGCTCATGTTAAAATAGAAACATGAAATCCCACCCCAAAGGCGACACTCTCATCGAAGTCATGTTCGCCGTCGGCATCTTCGGCGCCGTC
>CAZDTL010000065.1:0-2068 GCA_964508335.1 uncultured Candidatus Saccharibacteria bacterium | reverse complement strand
GGCGTTCGACGTCGATGAACCATTGGTCTTTGAGGGTGGGTTCGATGACGGTGCCGCATTTGTAGCAGTGGGCGACGGAGTGAGTGATGTCTTTTTGGCCGAGGAGGAGGCCTTGGTTATCGAGGTCTTGGAGGACTTTTTGGCGGCATTCTTCGGTGGTGAGGCCGGCGTAAGCTTTGCCAGCGGCGAAGAGCATGTGGCCGTCGTCACCGATGACGCGGAGGTTTTCTAGGTTGTGGCGTTGGCCGACCTCGAAGTCGTCGAAGTCGTGGGCGGGGGTGATTTTGACGGCGCCGGTGCCGTAAGCGGGGTCGGCGTGGTCGTCGGCGATGATAGGGATGGTTCTGTCTGTTAAGGGGAGTTTGACGCGGCGGCCGATGAGGTCTTTGTAGCGGGGGTCGGTGGGATTGACGGCGACGGCTTGGTCGCCGAAGAGGGTTTCGGGCCTTGTTGTAGAAACTATGATATATGCAGGTTTATCTGGGGCTTGCGGTCGGACGTTCTTTTCGGCATCTCCAGACTCGGTCCGGGACGTCATACGCTGGGAATCCGGGAAAGATTGCTCATTCTTCGCAACTTTCTCGGTTCCGTCAGGAATATACGTCGCGGCCCTCGCAGGTGGAAAAGATGCCGAGGAAAGAACATCCTCCCCGCGCCCTGATAAACCTGTGTCTATAATTTCGTATTTTATATCCCAGAGATGGCCGGGGTCGTCGGTGTGTTCGACTTCGATGTCGGCGAAGGCGGTTTGGTGTTTGGGGCAGTAGTTGACGAGTTTTTCGCCGCGGTAAATCATGCCGTCGTTCCACATTTTTTCGAAAGTTTGGTAGACGCGGGCGACGACGTTTTCATCGAGAGTGAAGGTGAGGTCGTCCCAAGCGCAAGAGGCGCCGAGGGCGCGAACTTGGAGTTCCATGTTTCCCCGTTGTTCTTGGACGAAGTCCCAGACTTTGGCGTAGAGTTCGTCGCGGGAGTATTCGAAGCGGGTGTGGCCGGTGGCTTCGAGGGCGCGTTCGTAAACGACCCAAGTTTCGAAGCCGGCGTGGTCGGCGCCAGGGATGTACCAAGTGGAGTTCCCTTTTAGGCGGTAGTAGCGCGTGAGGGAGTCTTCGATGGCGATGGTGAGGCCGTGGCCGATGTGGAGGTTGCCGTTGGCGTTGGGAGGAGGCATGACGATGGAGTAATAGTCATTCTTTAGTTCTTTTTCTGGCGTCTCCTTTGTGCTGGGATTAAATGCTCCGCTGGATTCCCAAGCGGCGTAGATGTCGGATTCGAATTTTTCGGGTTCGTAAGAAGAAGTGAGTTTCATGAGATTATTATAGCACGGGAGTTGTTGGATTGACAAATAAGCGTAAGTGTGATATAATCATGGTGTGATTCCCTTCTGGGGAGTTGAAAATTATTAAGGAAGGAGGACGTATTCATGAAGAATCCGTCCAAGAAGTCTGTCTATCAGCAGCAGCGCCCGGTTAAGGCGGTGGCGGTTGCGGAGGTGTCCTCTGCGGTGCGCAATCCCGTCTATTCTAAGACGGAGAGTCGCCGGCCGGCCGCCATGCGCAATCCGCGCCAGCGGGTGAAGCACTGTTAGGTGCTGTTAGATGATTTCTTATCGACCTTCTGCCCCGCCTTCGGCGGGGTCTTTTTATATTAAAAAAGTGAGTCCGGTTTGGTCGGGCTTTGTTTAGTTTGTTGTTCCCTGTTGTCGTTTATTTTCTTTTTCAGGGAATTTTTTGACATCAAAGCATTTTCGCTTTATTTTGGTTGACATCCAAAACGTTTGATTGCGATTTTAGTTGAGTTATGACTGGTTTTGATTTGTTTTTTCTACACTCTCCAAAAGCTTGAGTTTTCGCAGTTGCGCTTTTGGTTGGTTTTATATTAGCAAAAGCGGGTTGCTAAGTCAAGTGGGTGCTAAGAATAGGGGGAGTGAGAGGAAGTTGTAGTGGAGAAATGTGGAAAGTGGTTGTGGTTTTGGAGGTCGGAAAAAGTGGATATACCCCAAGGGCGCGCTTCGCGCGCCCAAGGCGGCCTCCCTGCGGTCGGCCGCCTGTGGAGCATTGAAGTTTTG
>CAZDTL010000064.1:0-2111 GCA_964508335.1 uncultured Candidatus Saccharibacteria bacterium | reverse complement strand
ATGGTGGAGTAACTGGGACTCTAACCCAGGACCTCCGCCTTGCAAAGGCGGCGCTCTAAACAACTGAGCTATTACCCCAATACAAACTATTCTACCCTATTTTTTAAAAAAATTCAACCCCTTGATACGTCCAAACAAAAACTATATAATAAACTCATGTCATTCAACCTTGGCTCATTCCTACTCGGTTTTCTCATCCTCGCCGCCGGCGGTGCCTGCGTCATCTTCTACCAAAAAATCGGCGACAACCTCGCCCACGGCGTCAGCTCCTACGACCACGTCAAGCTCTTCGGCATCATCGCCATCGCGCTCGGTTTTCTCATCATGGCTAACCTCCACATTGTCATTCTCGAAGCCCTCATCCGTCTCATCTTCCCCCACTAAACCCCCGCTTCCGTGCTCTCACTCCCCTGCTTCATCAGCACACATTGCCTCGCCCACTCATACATCGCAATCCCCGCCGCCACGCCCACATTCACACTCCTCGTTGACCCAAAACTTTCAATAAATCGCACGTCATCCGCCTCACTAAGCAACTCCGTAGAAATCCCCTCTCCTTCACTTCCAAACACCAACGTCGTCTCTTGAACAAATTTTTTATTCACCAACCCCCTCGCCCGCGGTGTATTGTTTTCAATCGCTACTACCTCGCGTCCACGCTCCCTCTGGTCTTGTATAAAATCTTTGTAGTCCGCCCAATACACCACTTCCAAATACTTATCCGTGCACATCGCCCCACGCCGATTATATTTCTTCTTCCCTATTATATGCACTCTCTTCGCGTTAAAACTATTCGCACTCCGCACAATCGTCCCCACATTAAAATCATGGCTCACATTCTCAATCGCCACCTCCAGCTCATTCCTCTTCTTGCTCAATGCTTCAAAAACTTGTTCATTCGTCAAACCTTTATACTCATCCACCAAATTTCTCGTATCATTTTCCATACTAAAATTATACCATAAAAAATCCCCCGGCTTCCGCCAGGGGCGTGCTTGTTGTCAATCGGGAAAAGAAATCTCAATCTTTATCACAAGGCAAATGCGCTTACCTGCGTTTTCCTTCGGCACTTCAATCTTCGCCTTTACCTCCGCAGGCACCGGCATATCTTGCTGTTTCTCCAAGGCTTCCGCAGACATCGACGTATCTGGATACTGCTCCGCAGCTTCCGCGGCAATCACATCTTGGCGCCCCTCTGCAACCTCTGCCGCTGGCGGCGCCTCGTGCTCCTCATCGGGCTCACTTGCCTTCAGATCTTCCGGCAACTCCAGTTCTTCCGGCAATTCAATATCCTCCGCCATCAGCGCCGCCAGCGCCGCTTTCACGCTGCCAAACAGCTTCTTGAACACCGTCGCGCTCGGCATATTCGGGTCATCCGCGAGTTCGCGCGCCGTCGGTATTCGCTCCAGCTCCTCGGCCTTTTTCCGAAGCAGCTCCAAAACTCCTTCCTTCGTATATGTACTCTTTCTACCCATCTTTTTCACCGTCCTTCCTTCAGGATATCGTCTTCGCCACTCATACTCTGCCGCTTCAATCGCCTTCTCGAAGCTCGAAAACTCCGTCGCAAACACGTTCGGATGCGGCATTTCCGGATCATTTCTCACTTCCTCTTGCGTTGGCATCCTTCCCAGTGCATCGGCTTTCTTCACCAACAGCCCCGTCAGCAGCTCCGCTTGCTTACCGAACTTTGCAGCCAACTCTTTCCCATTCTGCAACTTCACAAACGATACCGAATCGAAAATCGAGCCAGAAAAGCTCATTGCGGCTTCCCCCTTTCTTTCCCAATTAGTAAGGTGCAATTCCTAACGCCATTATATCATATCACCCCCCCCCCCCCAGCCGCAAGCATAACCGTTTCCCTAACTCCTCCTTCCACCAAAAAACACTCCCGAAAGAGTGTTTTACTTTAACAACTTAGTTGTGCAATTATTTCCTCATCGTAGTTCGCCGTTTAAGCTTGAAGTCGTGTCCCAAAGGACATAGATTATGCATTAAGCTTACACTGCACAATCACGACCGACCTAGCTACACGCGGGCTTTCGCCTTCGTGCGCATCTTTCCTTCTCAAGAAAGGAGGTAATCCATCGACACGTTCTCGTACCGATGCCTTG
>CAZDTL010000063.1:0-2235 GCA_964508335.1 uncultured Candidatus Saccharibacteria bacterium | reverse complement strand
ACTTCGTTTTGATGTCGCCATTTAGGAGAGTTCCTTTCTTTATCTCTCCTAAAAGCTGTTCGGAAGGCTCGACGATGTTTATGACTATTGAGGCGTCTTTCCGATGTATTTCTATGGTCAGCATTCCGTATTCTTCGCGAGCGTCTATCGTTTCGGCGGAAAGTTTGACGGTATTGCCTTCGCTATCAGTGTATGTGTTGCTTGAGCCGGTGTCGGAGTTAGCCCCATCTAAAAGGCTGACGAACTCGGAGAGGGTTTTAGCGACTGTATTTATTTGTTGAGAGAGGTTTGTTGTTCGGTATTGCATATTGTCTATATTCTATCATATTAGTTCGATTCTTACCTGCGTAGTGTATCGACATCTGTTTTTAGGCATCGATAGAGGACGCGTCTTTCGGTTTCGATGAGATTTACGGTTGCGATTTCCTCCATCTTTTGTTTGAACTTGCCGATTTCTCGCATTGTATTGGGGGCTGTGGTGTAGTCTATACTAGCGGTCTCTGGAAGTTCGAAAAGACTTGCGCCCGCGCCGCCAAAAATTAAAATCCGAAGGCAAGCCTTCGGGATTTTAGTTTTTTAAGGAGGAGCCGGAGAACACAAAGTATTCTCCCGCTCTCCGCTATTTTTATTCTTGCATTTTCTAAAAAACTGTGCTATAATAAGAAATAATCATTATTTTAACAATAATTGCGAGATTAGATTATATGAACAAACTCATCAACACCGCCTCCAAGGCCTTCGCCGCTGCCGCCACTTTTGTCACCCTCAGCGCTGGCAAAGTCATGGCTCTCTCCGTCTACGATGGCATCGAGGCCGCTAAAACCCCAGAAATGCCTTCCGACCTCACTGGCGCCGGTGGCGTTATCGACAAAGTCACCTCCACCATCCTCGCCGTCCTCGGCTTCCTCGCCGTCATCATGCTTATTATCGGCGGCGTCAAATACACCACCTCCGCTGGCGACGCCAAAGCCGTCACAGACGCTAAGAACACCATTCTTTACGCTCTCATCGGCCTCGCCATCGCCATCCTCTCTTACTCAATTGTCAAGTTCGTCATTGGCCTCATCTAGTCTATCTCGCCTTGTCTTATTACCGGCTTCTTATGAGGCCGGTTTTTTGTTATCGCCATTGCCAAAAGGGAACCGCCCTCACCAGCCCCTACTCCCGCCTCTCTAAGCATCCTCCCCGCCTCCAACATGCTCGCCCCAGTCGTCCACACATCATCCACCAGCATCACTCTCACCCCCCTAAACTCCTCAAGAATCCGCCCATCCTCCCCTAAAAACTTCGCAGACACCCTCACCGCCTCTTTCGCCTGCGCTCGCCGCACTTTCTCGCTCGCCCCCACCTGCACTGTATCTTTCGCCCGCTCCAAAAGCCGCACCCTTCGCACTCGCCCGTCCGACCACCCCTCCACCTCCCTACAAATCAAATCCATATGGTCAAGCCCTCTCTCTCGCACATGTTTCCGGCTCGTCGGCATCGGCACTAAAATCACCTCTGGAACAGCAATCTTCATACCTGCTTTCCTCAAAACTCTCTCCCTAAAACTTCCACCGCCCCACTCGTCCAGCCTCTTCTCAAAATACCCTCGCCACACCACTTCCGCCAGCTCACTCGCCAACCCCCTCACCGACCGGTATTTACACTCCTCCACCATCTCCCCTAATATCTCATCCCTAAACCCCAAAAACTCCGCCTGCGCAAACACCTCTGCCACCTCCTCCGCCCCCACTCCGCCTTGCCCGCTCGGCTCGCTCAACATCTCCCGCGCTTTCATCACCTCGCTTATGTAATTTTTACAACGCCCACACAAGAACCCTCCCACCCCGCCGCACCCCCTACATCTCACTGGAAAAACCGCATTCACGATATTTTTCACAACATTTTTTCGCCTAATTCGCATATTCTCCCTTGATTTTATCAAATCTTGCCCTTATAATTAAGCATATACTATATAAAGTGGAGGAAAACCGAGTATGGCTCGTAAAACCAACGATGACATGCTGATGGAAGATGAATTAGCTGCCGCCTTCCTCGAAGACGACGCTACCACTATGCTCGAACCCGACGAACCGGCCGTCTCTGCCCCTGCAGAAGAAACCGCCGTCGAAGCCGAGGAAGAAGAATCACTCGAACCATCAGACGAGGGGGATGATGGGTGGGAAACAGAAGGTGACTTTCCTGGACAACTCGCCGTAGATGTCTACGAAACCGCCGACAAATTAGTAATCA
>CAZDTL010000062.1:0-2254 GCA_964508335.1 uncultured Candidatus Saccharibacteria bacterium | reverse complement strand
ATCATCACACACCTCTCCAAACAATGCTGTTTGGATGCAGGTTTCGGCGGCAAAATATCGTAAAACGCTAAACATAACTACTACCAAATTATATCACACTCACCCCACAAGTCCACAACAATTCACCGTGCAAAAACAAAAAATAAATCCCTAAAAGGATTCCTTCCACTCTTTGGTGATTCCGGCGGGAGTCGAACCCGCGATTTTCTGGATGAGAACCAGACGTCCTAGACCACTAGACGACGGAACCATCTTTAAATAAAAATGGTGATCTCTGCGGGAGTCGAACCCGCGTTGACGGGATGAAAACCCGTTGTACTAACCGTTATACTAAGAGACCGGCTCGCCTCATTATATCAAATTTCATTCACTTGTGCAACTATATTCATACTTCACCGTATAATCCTTCACCCCATACGGATAAACTGGGTAGAACTTAGCACTCGTCTCATTTTTATCGCAAACAAATCCATCCCTCTCAAAATATCTCTTATAGTTCGCATACTTCCCATTTTGATACAGTAACAACTGCCTCAACAGTACCGGCTGCAACCCCGTCGTCTCAAACACTTTCATCTTCTCCTCAAACACCTCTGGCGCAATCGTCTCCATAAACTTACCATAATAATAATCCTCATAATACGTCGTCGCCAGCTCCGCAAACTTCCGCTTCGCCACTGCTTCCGGATTACAATATACTGCCACAAACAGCGACACCACTACCATCACCCCAGACACAATCACCCCCCAAGTCACAAACTTCCGCGCAAACACGGGGTCGTTTCTCTTGCGAATCGTCACTCGCATTTTTGTCGCCAGCCCGCCCGACTTGCCCCTGTTATTCGACTTATCAAAGCGCGTGCCAAAATTCCGACAAAATCGAATCTTTTTCATATTGTAATTTTAACATAACCGCTACAATTTCACAAACTTTTATGCTACCATTAAACTATGAGCAAATTATTCAAACGCACCAAAATCCTGGCCACCATCGGCCCCGCTGTCATGTCCGAAGATGCCATCACCGACCTCATCATGGCGGGCGTCAACGGTTGCCGCTTGAACTTTTCCCATGGCAACTATCTCGAACGCGACGAACAAATCGCTTGGATTAGAAACGCCGCTGCCAAAAAAGGTCGCTCTGTCGCCATCGTCCAAGACCTCCAAGGCCCCAAAATCCGCCTCGGCGAACTCAAAAACAACCACCTCGACCTTAAAGCTGGCGACGAACTCACCCTCGACTACGCCCTAGAGTCTCACGACGGCGGCAAAACCATCCCCGTCCAATATAACCTCGCCGAAAAAGTCAAAGTCGGCGAGCCTCTCTTCATCTTCGACGGCAAAATCAAAACCGAAGTTCTCGAAATCCCCTCCAAAACCGCCATCAAGGTCCGCGTTCTTAACGATGGCTACATCATGAGCAAAAAAGGCCTCAACCTCCCTGACACCGACTTCGGCGGCGACATCATCACCGACAAAGACATGGCCGACATCGAATTCGGCGCCGGCCGCGATTTCGACTACGTCGCCCTCTCCTTCGTCCAAAAAGCCGAAGACATCGACAAACTCCGCCAAATCCTTCTCTCCCACGGCTCCTCTGCCCAAATCATCGCCAAAATCGAAACCAAAAAGGCCATCGAGTCCGACGAAAACCTCGAGGCCATCGTCGAAGCCTCTGACGGCATCATGGTCGCCCGCGGCGACATGGCCGTCGAGGCCGGCGCCGAAGTCGTCCCCATCGTCCAGCGCAAACTCATCTCCCTCTGTCGCAAACACAGCAAGCTTTGCATCGTCGCCACCCAAATGATGGGCAGCATGGTCGACAACCCCGAACCCACCCGCGCCGAGGTCAGCGACGTCGCCAACGCCGTCATCCAAGGTGCCGACGCCGTCATGCTCTCCGACGAAACCGCGAACGGCAAATACCCCCTCGAAGCCGTTAAAGAAATGAAAAAAGTCATCCTCTACACCCAAAACCACACCAAAATCGCCCCCGCCGAAGAAGAAACCAAAACCGACACTAAAATCTACGACGCCATCTCCTCCGCCGTCGCCCGCCTCGCCGAAAAAATCGAGGCCGACGTCATCATCTGCCAAACCGCCTCTGGCGCCACCGCCGAAGCTCTCGCCGCCGAGCGCCCCAACGTCCCCATTATCTCTGTCACTTCAAACGCCCGCGTCGCCTCCCAGCTTGCCCTCACTTACGCCAACGCCTCCTTCGTCCGCCCCTACTCCGACGATTACGGCATCGACC
>CAZDTL010000061.1:0-2381 GCA_964508335.1 uncultured Candidatus Saccharibacteria bacterium | reverse complement strand
ATACGTTTGTTGTATGTTAATTTGACCAAGAAAACTTATGACATAGTGAAGGTGGCGCTGGAGTTCTCGGCGTCGGTTTTATTCTTCCAAAATACCGCCGACGAAAAAACTCCCGACGCGCGCGGGAGTTTTTGGTGATGACTAATTGAGGATGTCGTTTATTTCTTTTTCTTTCGGACTGCGCGCTCAGTGATTTTTGCTATTTTGATAAGCGAAACAGGTTCCCCGAGAGGGGGATAGATAAATGAAAAAATCATTTCTCCGTTTTTGTTATGAGACAGAGAGAAGTCTCCACGGGATAATAAATCCATTCCGATTAGGATGTCGCTGCCTGCGGGTTTTGCGCCGACGACGGATTGGTCTAAAACAATCCCTCCGTCGAGGCGAATTTCCGCAGAATAGAGTGGGCAATCTTCTGTGGAGTTATGGACACCCGCAACGCGCATGAGGCCAATTTGTTCAAGTCCTAGTTTTGCGGCAATTGATGGAGAAACGCAGGTTATTGTGGCGCCAGTGTCAATTATTGCTGAAAAAGTCTTAAAATCCGGCTCGCCGTCAGTGGTGAATTTCGAGACCTCGGCATTAAACATTATTTTGCTGGAGTTCAGAGGGATATTGATTTCAAAACCGCGACGTTTACTAGGCATAGACTCCAACTCGCGAAATAATTTTTGTGTAGTTTTCTTCGCCTTCGCCAACTTGTTGGATTATATATTTTCCTGATTTTAGATGTCCATCGGCCGCGATAATCGCATCGCGCAAAGAGTTATAGGCGCCAAAAAACTTGCAATCAGTTAGAATGATAAACTTTCCATTATATTTTTTGACGAATTCGTCCTGATGCTCAATATAATACTCAAAATTCTTTTTCATTGAAGTAGACTCATTTACCATAGCAACCTCGTTTTTAGCTTATGGTTATATTATATCAAAAATGTGTAGATTTTTGTGTTATCATGTTACCATTTAGTGAATTCGGATTCAAGCATAAGTTCAGCTTTTTCTGGCGTGGATTTCTGAGGGGTTGCGGTTGGTTCGAAGGGGTGGTTTTTGGGATTTAGATGCGGGTGAGGATGATGAGGTTTTCGATGTGGGGAGTTTTGGGGAAGAAGTTGAAGGGGGCGATGCGGGAGAGTTGGTATTTTTTGGTTTCGGTGAGGAGGCGAACGTCGCGGGCTTGGGTGGCGGGGTTGCAGGAGAGGTAGATGAGGGTTTTGGGGGTCTGGTCGAGGAGTCTTTCGATGAGTTTTTGGTCGCAGCCGGCGCGGGGCGGGTCGAGGATGACGGTTTGATCGGGGGCGATGTAGTCGAGGGCGTCTTCGGACTTGGCGAGGACGGGGCGGGCGGTGGTGCCGCGGCAGTTGGTTTTAAGTTCGGCGAAGGCGGCGCCGTTGACTTCGACGAGGGTGAGGTTGTGGTCGCGGGCGACGGAGAGGCCGATGGTGCCGACGCCAGCGTAGAGGTCGAGGACGTTTTCGGTAGTGATGTGTTTTGCGATTTCTTGGAGGGCGATGGTGTAGACTGGGAGGTTGATTTGGAAGAAGCCGTTGGGGGAGTAGGAGTAGGCGTGGCCGAGGATTTGGTCGGTGAGGTTTTTGAAGGCGGGGTGGGGCTGTTTGTTTTTGAAGAGGCCGCCGGAGACTTCGCCGTGTTGGTTGGTGCGGAGGAGGAGAGATTGGTAGTTTCTGGCTTCGTCGTGGGTGCGGTTGAGTTCGTCGATGATTTTAGTGGCGGCTTGGAAGATTTCTGGGCGTTCGAGGGAGGACTGGGTGATGGGGAGCTTGCCGTGGGTGCCGCGGTTGTGGAAGGCGAGCTGGATTTTTTGGAGGTCGTGGTTCCAGTAGAGGGCGTATTCCATTTTGTTGCGGTAGTGCCATTCGTGATTGTCGGTGCGGGTTGGTTCAATGGTGAGGCCGGTAAGGTCGACGTGAGCTTGGGTGAGAGATTCTTGGACAAGGTTTTGTTTTTGGGCGAGTTCGTAGGCGAAGTCCATGATTTGCCACGGGGAGGTGGAGAGGAAGCAGGGGTCTTGGGGTGCGATGCGGTGGGGCGAGGGGTGGTCGATTTTGGTAGCAATAGCTTCGAGGTAGTGGGATTTTTGTTTGGTGATTTGGTATTCTAAAACAGTTTCTTCGGGGAGGGCGTTCCAGAGGAAGATTTTTTGGCCGCTTGAGAGAGTGCCGAGGGCTTGGCCGCCGGGGATGAGTTTTTCTATGAGGACTTTTTCTTGCATATAAAAATGGTCGGGGATACCAGGATCGAACTGGCGACCTCACGCCCCCCAGGCGTGCGCGCTACCACTGCGCTAATCCCCGATAAAATAAACTTGGTAGGGCCGGATGGAATCGAACCATCATTGTATCCTTAGAGGGGATATGTCC
>CAZDTL010000060.1:0-2874 GCA_964508335.1 uncultured Candidatus Saccharibacteria bacterium | reverse complement strand
ACATCCGCAAAGTCGGCTCCATCGGCTCGATGTATCCTCAAAAAGTCTTCAAGGGTAAGCGCATGCCTGGCCGCATGGGCCATGACCAAGTCACGGTCAAAAACCTCGTCGTCGCCTACATCGACAAAGAAAACAACCTCCTCGGCCTCAAAGGCGCCGTCCCCGGCCCCAAAAAAGGCAACCTCACCATCGAGGGAAAGGAATAACATGGCCGACAAAATCACCTTAAACAAATCCATCTTCAACCTCGAAGTCGAAAATCACGAACTCTTAAAGGTCGCCTACGACTCCTACCTCGCCAACTCCCGCAGCTCTCACGCTAAAACCTTGAAGCGCGGCGAAGTCTCCGGCGGTGGCAAAAAACCTTGGAAACAAAAAGGCACTGGTCGCGCCCGCTTCGGCTCCACCCGCAACCCAATCTGGCGTCACGGTGGCGTCGCCTTCGGTCGCACTGGCGAAGAAAACTTCACCAAAAAGGTCGCTAAAAACAGCAAAAAACTCGCCGTTCGCCAAGCCTTGAGCTTGAAAAATGCCGACAAAGCCGTCTTCGTCGCCGACTTCAAAGTCACCGGCAAAACCAAGGACTTCGTCAAAATCTTAAACGACCAAAAAATCGCCGACAAGACCGTCCTCGCTGTTACCGCCGAAAAAACCGACGAGCTTCTCCGCTCCACCGACAACCTCCAAAACGTCAAACTCGTCCGCGCCACTTACCTCAATGTCTTCGACATCATGAACGCCGACGCCATCCTCTTCGACACCAAAGCTCTCGCTAGCGTCGAAACCTGGCTCCTCGGCCAAACCGAGACCCCCAAAACCGACGAAAAGGAAGGTAAATAGCCATGGCTAAAGACACTAAAACCACCGTTAAAACCAAGACCGGCAAGGTCAAAGAAACCAAAGACACCAAAATCGTCTTGAATCTCTTGCAACCTCGCGCCACCGAAAAAACCTACCGCGAGCAACAAAACCGCACCTACGCCTTCTTCGTCACCGAAGAATCCAGCAAACAGGCCGTCAAAGCTCGCGTCGAAAAAGACTACAACGTCAAAGTAGAAGACGTCCGCGTTCTCACCCGCAAAGGCAAAAAATGCCGCTTCTCTCGTGGCAAGCACGCTTACCCCGGCACCGCCTTCCGTCGCGACCGCAAGCTCGCCTACGTCACTCTCGCCGAGGGCAACTCAATCAAAGTCTTTGAAACTCCGGAAGACCAAAAAGCGGAGACAAAGAAAACTAAAGCCAGCGCAAAGGCCACCAAAGCCGAGGCCAAAACCGAAGCTAAAGCGGCAAAGAAAGCAGGCAAGGAGAATAAATAATGTCAATTAAAGCTTACCGCCCGACCACTCCGGCGCAGCGCCAAAAGACCACGCAGGACTTCGACCAAATCACCACGAAGAAACCGCTCAAATCTCTCACGCTCGCCAAAAAGCAACAGGCCGGCAAAAACAACCAAGGTCGCATCACCGTCCGTCACCGCGGCGGCGGCGTCAAACGCCACTACCGCCTCTTGACCCACAATCTTCCTGATGGCCTCAAACTCACCGTCGAAGAAATCGAATACGACCCCAACCGCAGCGCCCGCATCGCCCGCGTCAAGGATCAAGACGACAACTACTACTACGTCATCGCCAACACCGAAATGACCAAAGGTAGCACTTTCGAAACCGGCGACGCCGCCGCGGTCGAAACTAGCAACCGCCTCCCCCTCGCTAAAATCCCTGTCGGTACTTTCGTTTACGGCATCGAACTCACTCCGGGCAAAGGCGCCCAGATGGTCCGCGCCGCCGGCTCTTCCGCCCAGCTCATGGCTCGCGAAGACGGCTACGCCACCCTCCGCATGCCTTCCGGCGAAGTTCGCAAAGTTCTCGAAACCTGCCAAGCCAGCATCGGCACTGTCGGCAACGTCCAGCACCAAAACGTCAAAAAAGGCGCCGCTGGCCGCAACCGCCGCAAGGGCATCCGCCCAACCGTCCGTGGTGTTGTTCAAAACGCCACCGACCACCCACACGGTGGTGGTGACGGCGGTCGTCACGGCTCCGGCAAAGCTCCCCGCACTCCGTGGGGCCAGCTCACCTTGGGTTACCGCACTCGCCATAACAAGAAAACTAATAAAATGATCGTGCGTAGTCGTCACGAAGGAAAGAGGAAATAATGTCCCGTAGTTTGAAAAAAGGTCCTTTCGTGGACTACAAACTAGAAAAGAAAATCAAGGCCCTCTCCCTCGAAGACCGAACCGTCATCAAGACTTGGGCACGTCAATCGACCATCTCTCCAGAAATGGTCGGTCGCACCATCGCCGTCCACAACGGCAAAACCCACGTCCCCGTTCTCATTTCCGAGAACATGGTCGGCCACAAGCTCGGAGAATTCGCGCCTACCCGTAAATTTAAGCGCCACGGCGGTAAAAAGGCCGCTGAAGCTGCCGCTGCGAAAGGAGCTGAATAATGGCTACTAAATTCGCTCACGCCTACATCAAAGGCACCGACAGCATGCCACGCAAAACTAGCGTCGTCGCCAGCTTAGTCCGCGACCGCTACGTCTCTGACGCCGTCGTCATTCTTGAACACACCCCGCGCCGCGCCGCTCGCGCCGTTCTTAAGGCCGTCGAATCCGCCAATGCGAACCTCTTAAACGCCAACCCTTCGATTGACACCAAGACCGTCCGCATCGCCCGCATCTCCGTCACGGCCGGCACCCGCATCCGCCGCTACGTTCCGGCTTCTCGCGGTCGCGCCCTCCCGTTTGAAAAAGTTTCTTCCAACATCTTCGTCGAAGTTGCTGGCGAAGAAACAGAAAAGAAAGCAGAGAAGAAGTCAGACGCCAAAAAAGCAGACGCCAAGAAAGCAGATAAGGAGAAAAAGTAATGGGACAAAA
>CAZDTL010000059.1:0-2942 GCA_964508335.1 uncultured Candidatus Saccharibacteria bacterium | reverse complement strand
CAAAGGCGACACTCTCATCGAAGTCATGTTCGCCGTCGGCATCTTCGGCGCCGTCGCCATCGGCGCCATCGGCATCATGAACCGCGGCCTCTACAACACCCAAAAAACCCTAGAAATCACCATGGCCCGCCAAGAAATCGACGCCCAAGCCGAAGCTCTTCGTTTCATCCACGAAGCTTACATCTCCGAACAAAACCTCCCCTCCGCCCAACAAATTTACACCCCCCTCTGGCAAAAACTCTCTGACCAACTCATCTCCACCCCAGAAAACGCCACCGCCAGCTTCTTCAACAACTACAACAACCGCAACTGCACCCAACTCTACTCCAACAGATACATCCTCACCGACAAATCCTTTGTCATCAACATTCGCCGCCTTAGCGCCACCGGCATCGCCACCGCCGGCACCAACCCCATCGGCACCACCAGCTCCAAGGTCCTCATCAAACACAACCGCACCAACCCCTCCAACAGTGTCCTCTCTCAGTCTTCCACTCACCCCCGCCTCCTCTTCACCGCCTCCGACAACATCAACCTCTCCGACCGCGACATCAGCGAAACCACCGGCACAGAAATCACCACCTTCAACACCACCCTCGTCAAAGCCCAAGGCATCTGGATCAACGGCATCGCCTCCGACAACACCGCCAACCCCGAATTCTACGATTTCTACATCCGCACCTGCTGGTTCGCCCCTGGCAGCCCCAACTCCATCACCATCTCCACCACCATCCGCCTCTTCAACCCCGACTACCGCTAACAAACACTAGAAATAATAAAAATCAGTTGAATTAGTAGCTCTCCGACCGAAACGCGATTATCGACAGAATAAACAACAAAAAAATGCCCTAATAGGCAATTTAGCAACAATGGCTGGACCGGCAGGATTCGAACCTGCGAATGCTGGGACCAAAACCCAGTGCCTTACCGCTTGGCGACGGTCCAACGTCGCGAACACCCCTAATTCTACACTTTTCATCCTCAAAAGTCAAATTATGTTATAATATCCCCATGATTTTCCCAACCGAACAATCCCTCACCGCCTTCGCCGAACGCCTCGGCGCCTTTCTCCGCACTCAGCCCCTCCCCCAAACCCTCGAACTCATCGGCGACGTCGGCGCCGGCAAAACCACCTTCACCCGCGCCCTCGCTCGCGGCCTCGGCATCAAAGACCCAGTCACCAGCCCCAGCTTCACCATCTCGAAAAAATACTCTTTCGACAATAATTTCCTAGTTCACTACGACTTTTACAGATTACAAGACCCCGGCCTCATGGCCGACGACCTCGCCGAATCTCTCACCGACCAAAACACCCTCGTCGTCCTCGAGTGGGCCGACTCTGTCCAAGATATTCTCCCCCGAAACCACCTCCAAATCACCTTCAAAATCAAAAACAACGGCTCTCGCGAATTAATTTTCAATCAACCCATGGAAAAACTTTATGCAACTCTATCTTGACACTTCCGACTTCACCGCCAAAATCCGCCTCGAAAACCCCCAAACCCACGAATCTTGGAAATATTCTGACGGCCTCGGCAGGGAAATGGCCGAACAACTCCTCCAAACTCTCGAAACCCACCTCAAAGAACACCACCAAACTTGGCAAGACCTCACTCAAATCACCTTCTTCTCCGGCCCCGGCTCCTTCACCGGCCTTCGCATCGGCGCCACCATCGTCAACACTCTCGCCCACGAACTCCACATCCCCCTCTACGACCACCGCGGTACCAAACGCCAAATCATCCTCCCCGACTACGGCCACCCCGCCAACATCTCCAAACCCAAAAAATAATGTGATATAATAAAATTATGTTTAATAACAACGGCCCCATCGTCCCCAAAATGCCCAACAAAACCGGCGACACTTACGCCGAAACCAAGGCCGAAATCGAAGCCAAAAAGCGTGCCGAACTCGCTGCTCAACAGGCCATGCTCGCCGCCCAGCAGGCCAAACAGGCCAAAAAATCCCCTTGGCTCGCCATCCTCACCGCTCTTTTTTGCACCATCGCCCTCGCCGCCGCCGGCTTCGCCGTCTACGAACACACCGAAATCGAAAAGCTCAAAACCGAGCTCAAAAAAGCCAACTCCGCCTACTCCTCCGCCCAAGCCTCCATCGAAACCCTCGAAAAAGAACGCAACTCCCTCAAACAATCCCTCCAATCCCTCCAGTCCGAACTAGAAAAACTCAACCCCGCTGATGATGGAGATAAGGGAGAGAATAACAATAACTCCTCCGAGACAATAGAAAACCAACAGTAAAAAGAGCTATCACTATTCTCCCTTCCATGTTATAATCAAAATGGAATACTAAATTTTGATACAATTTGTTAAACCCTCCGCGAGAGTCAAAACGCGGACAAACAACAATTAGAAAGAACCAACATGGACATTTTAACCATCGTCATCTCCGCCCTCGCTGGCCTCGGCCTCGGCGCCGGCAGTCTCTTCGCCTACAACAAGAAAAAAGAAAACGGCGGCAAAAACAAAGCCGAAGATCTAATCAGAAAGGCCAAACACGAAGCCGGCGACATCGTCCTCGAAGCCAAACAAGAAGCCTCTAAAATCACCAGCAAGTCCCAACAAGAAGAAGCCGAACGTCGCAAAGAATGGAAACGCACCGAAAACCGCCTCCTCGAACGCGAAACTTCCCTCGACAACAAACTCGACCAGCTCGAAAAAAAGTCCGAAAAACTCGCCAAGTCCGAAAAAGAAATCGAAGACCTAAAGAGCGAAATCCGCGACATCCGCATCAAACAACACGAAAAACTCGAAAAAATCGCCGGCCTCTCTAAAGTCGAAGCCCGCGAAAAACTCATGAAAATGACCGAAAACGACATCCGCCAAGACCTCGTCAACCTCGTCGCCAAAGAACAAAAAGAAATCAAACACGACGTCGACGAAACCGCCCAGTCCATCCTCCTCACCGCTATGGAACGCATGTC
>CAZDTL010000058.1:0-2964 GCA_964508335.1 uncultured Candidatus Saccharibacteria bacterium | reverse complement strand
TGGATAGGTTGTTTTCCGATACGACTCATTTGTTTCCTTTAGGTTAGTAATATCTTGCGTATTTTATCATATTTTTTGCGAGATTACAAGAGAGGCTTTTATGCAAAAATCGCTCGAAATGGAGCGATTTTTGTGTATATATTATATATATTTATTCCGTGACGCCGAGTTCGATGCGTTTGAATTGGCGGACGGTGATGTTTTCGCCGGTCTTGGCGATGGATTCCTTGATGAAGGCTTCGACGGTTTTGGAGTCGTCGAGGATGTAAGGCTGGTTCATCAAGACCTTGTCGGCGAAGGCTTTTTTGGCTTGGCCGGCGAGGATTTGGTCTTTCATTTTTTCGGGGCCTTTGAAGTTGGCTTCGAGTTCTTTCATTTTGGCGGCGCGGACGTCTTCGGGGATGTCGGATTCGGTGACATAGAGCGGGTTCATCGAGGCGACTTGCATGGCGATTTGGTGCGCCAAGGTTTTGAATTCATCGGTTTTGGCGACGAAAGAGGTTTCGCAGTTGAGCTCGACGATGGCGGCGATGCGGCCGTCGTGGACGTAGGCGTCGACGAGACCTTCGCGGGTTTCGCGGTCGCCGCGTTTTTCGGCTTTGGTGAGGCCTTTTTTGCGCATGGCTTCTAAGGCTTTGTCGAAGTCGCCGCCAGCTTCGACGAGGGCGTTTTTAGCGTCGGTGAGGCCAACGCCTGAGAGTTCTTTAAGTTTTTTGATTTCTTCAATGGAAATGTTGGACATTTTTTCTCTCCTATTTTTTAGCGGTTTTGATGGCTTCGACGAAGTAGCCCATGACAAGTTCTTCGGCCTTGAGCGCGTCGTCGTTCATGGGGATGACGTAGTCGATACCGGTGGGGTCGACGTTGGTGTCGCAGATGGCGATGACGGGGATGTGGAGGGCGCGGGCTTCTTTGATGGCGTTTTTATCTTCGACAGCGTCGGTGACGATGACGGCAGCGGGTTGTTCGGTCATTTCTTTGATGCCACCGTAGCGTTCGTTGAGAAGGTTGATTTCTTCTTGGAAGCGCTGGACTTCGAGTTTGGAGTAGCGGGACTCGAGTTCACCAGAGGCCATTTTCTTTTCGAGGTCTTTGAGTTTGCGGAGCTGGCGGTTGACGGTCTCGACGTTGGTGAGGGTGCCGCCGACCCAGCGGACGGTGACGTAAGGCATGTCGACGGATTCGGCAGAGGTCTTAACGAGTTCTTTGAGTTGTTTTTTGGTACCGACGAAGAGGATTTTTTTGCCGTTTTTGACGGTGTCGGCGGCGAAGGCGAGAGCTTTGTCTAGGCCTTCGACGGTTTTGTCAAGGTTGATGATATGAGCGCCTTCGCGCTTGCTGTGAATGTATGGCGCCATTTTGGGGTGCCAGCGGCTGGTTTTGTGGCCAAAGTGAGCACCGGCCTCAAATAGAGCCTTCATATCGACATTAACTGTCATATGATTTCCTTTCCTTCGCCGGGGGAGCCAAATTGTATTATACGAGTAATACAATCAGGAAATCTGCCTCCGGTTGATTCGTTAGATTTGTTATGGGGCTAGTTTAGCACAAATTTTTAGATATTGCAAGATGGGGAGAAATTTGTTATAATACGGGGCAATTATGAGTAATGCAGAAAAACAACCTAAAGATTATCGCTTTGTGGTCTTCTCTGATGACGCGGCTAAGTTTGCTTTCTTGACCCGTTCGACCGCTAAGAGCGACGAAACCATTAAGTGGGAAGATGGTAAAGAATATCCGTTAGTTAAAGTTCAGATTTCTTCGAAGAGTCACCCATTCTTTACGGGCGAAGAGAAGATTATCGATACTGAAGGCCGCGTGGATCGCTTTAAGGCACGTGCCGAGAAGGCCGCGAAGTTGCGGGCGACGCTTGGTAACAAGGTTACTAAGGCTCAGAAAGAAGCTGCAAAGAAAGCCGCCGCAGAGAAAGAGAAAGCGAAGAAAGCTGAGTAATTTGGCAAGTGAAAATGGAGCCGGCTGGCTCCATTTTTTGTGTGACGTTGGAGCGTAAAAAAGCGGAGCCGAGGCTCCGTTTTGTTATTTGCTATTTAAGGTGCGGGTTGGTTTTTATTGGATGGAGGAGAGATATTCTTCTAAGCAGAGGTCGTTGGCAGTGATGGCGTGGGCGACCTCGCTGGAGCCGACGAAACGGATTTGGTTGGGGATGTAGCCGAAGCCAGTGATGGCCTCTTTGCCTTCAGGGAAGCGAACGATGAAGCCGTAGTCGGCGAGGCGATCGCGGACGATGGCGAAGGCCGGGCTGGCGTAGACGAATTCGGGGATGGACTCGTCGATGGCGGCGAGGACGGCTTCTTCTTCGTAATAGTATTCGCCGAGTTTGACGACGATGTTGAGGAGGAGGCCGGTGTGATGTTCGCTGTAGTATTCGCCGGTGGTTTCGACGCCGTTGATGCTGTCTAGCCAGGCTTGGTCAGAGAGCGAGCGGTAGGCGTCGTAGAGGCCGATTTCGATTCCGTAATTGACGAGTAAGTCGCGTTTTAAGCGTAAATAGGCTGTGTAGGCGGCATTTTCGACGCCGGTGGTGTCGCCGTCGACGTCGTTAGGAACGAAAACCATGCTTTTTTCGACGGTGTTCATGAAATCGTAGGGGATGGGCTGGTGGTAGCCGACAATGAGGTAGTCGATGGCGGGGTTGAGAAGGTAGTCGACATTGTCTTTGGGGAGGAAGTAAACGGTGTCGAGAAGTTCGGCGCTGGCGAAAGCCGGCAGAACAAAGCAGAGGGTGAGGACGAGGGACAGGGTGATGATGAGCCGAGATTTTTGAGTTTTCATGAATCATGCCTCCTTGGATGTTAATTTACAAATAGCGTGTATATTATACCTTATTTTTGATGTTTAGTCAAAAAAGAAGGCCCGGAGGGGCTTTTGAGTCTTTGGCTGGTGGATCTTGCTGGGCTTGAACCAGCGACCTTACGAATGTGAATCGTACGCTCTAGCCAGCTG
>CAZDTL010000057.1:0-3004 GCA_964508335.1 uncultured Candidatus Saccharibacteria bacterium | reverse complement strand
CTTGTTTGTAGTTTTCGGTGAGTTTTTGTTCGTTGTAGTAGAAGCTGGCGGCGAGGCCGCGTTCGGCGTATTCGTGCATTTCTTTGGTGCGGATTTGGAATTCGACGATTTTTTTGTTGGGGGTGATGACGGTGGTGTGGAGAGATTGGTAACCGTTTTGCTTGGGTTTGGCGATGTAATCTTTAATGCGTTCGTTCATGGGGGTGTAGAGGGAGTGGAGCAGACCGAGAGTGAGGTAGCAAGAGGTGATGTCGGGGACGATGATGCGGAGGGCGGTGAGGTCGTAGATTTCGCCGAGGTTTTGGTTGTGCTTGGCGAGTTTTTTGTGGAGGGAGTAGACGGATTTGATGCGGCCGGAGATTTTGGCGGTGATTTTTTCTTTGTCGAGGAGGTCTTTGACTTCTTGTTCGATTTGTTTGAGGGCTTTGGCGGCCTGTTGGTTGTTTTGTTCGATGAGGTTTTTGAGGTATTCGAAACGGCGGGGGTCGACGTAGGAGAAAGCGAGGTCGGCGAGTTCGACGCGGAGGCGCCCCATGTTGAGGCGGTCGGCGAGTGGGGCGAAGATTTCCAAAGTTTCGAGGGCGATTTTCTTTTGTTTGTCGGGTGGGAGTGCGGAGAGAGTACGAGCGTTGTGGAGGCGGTCGGCGAGTTTGATGATGAGGACGCGAATGTCGTTGCCGGTGGCAATCATGAGGCGGAGGAAGTTGTCTTTGGTTTCGGGGAGGTAGGTGTCGAGTTTGTTCATGTTTTTGCGGATTTTGCCGAGTTTAGTGACGCCGTCGACGAGGAAGGCGACGGATTCGCCGAATTCGGTTTTGATGTCTTCGAGCGTGAGGTTGGTATCCTCGACGGTGTCGTGGAGGATGCCGGCGATGATGGTGTCTTCGTCCATGTGCCATTCTTCGAGGATTTTTTTGACGGCGAGAGGGTGGTTGATGTAGGGTTCGCCGGATTTGCGGAGTTGGTTTTTGTGGGCCGCGGTGGCGATTTGGATGGCGTGTTGAATACGCTCGGATTCTTTAGCGGGAGCCGGAGTTTTGGGTGGTTGGTTGGGTTTCTGATTTTTGGGCATTTATGGTATTATGATAGCATATGACAAAAGTTTTGTGGACAGATGGGAGTGCCGACCCGAATCCAGGGCCGGGGGGTTATGCGGTGATTGAAAATGGGAAGCCAGTGCGGTTGGGACGCGAGAAGGATACGACAAATATCAGGATGGAGGGTTCGGCGCTGATTGCGGCGATTGAATATGCGGGTGAAGAAGGGTGTGAGATTTGGACGGATTCGCAGTTTTGGGTGAATGTGTTGACGCAGTGGGCGCGGAATTGGGAGCTAAGAGGGTGGAGGAAGAAGCAGGGGGAGATTAAGAATTTGCCGATGGTGAAGGAGTTGTGGGGGTTATATAATCGTTATCCGGTGGAGTTGCATTTTACGCGGGGGCATGTGGGGACAGAGATGAATGAATTGGCGGATGAGTGGGCAAATAAGGCGCGGATGGGGGCGGAAGTTCAAGGAAAGGAGTGAGATGAAGAAAGTTGTGGTGAAAGTGAAGTTGAGTGGGTTAGAGGCGTTTGAGGCGAAGCTAGATGGGCTAGGGATGGAGTTTGGGCCGATTTATTGGCAACACGATAGAGTGTTTGTGCCGAGGAATTATCGCCGGGGGGTGGGGTATCCACGGTTGGTGATGCGGACGGAGATGAAGGCGGTGGACAGGCCGGCGAAGTATAGTTTGATTTTGAAGCGGCATATTGAAGATGCGAATGTGGAGGTAGTGCATGAGACGGTGGTGAAAGACTATACGGAAGCGGCGAATATAATTTTGCAGTTGGGGTTTAGACAAGAGGCGGAGGTGTCGCGGAGGCGGCAGGAGATTAAGATGGAGGAGGGGACGATGATGTATTTGGACAGGGTGGAGAAGATGGCGGGGTATTTTGTGAAGATTGAGGCGCAGTTGGAGAGTGCAGAATCGGCGAAGGCGTTGAGGGCGGAGATTGTGAAGACATTTGAGAGTTTAGACCAGAAAAATCAGGTGATGCAGACATATAGTGAACTTTTTGCTTGAAGTGGATTTTGAGTAGAGAATAATCATAAAAACCCTTCGTGTGATATAATTGGGGGATGAAGAAGAAGAAATTGAGTGCGGGGGAGGGTGAAACTTATCAAGTGAGGATTGGGCGGGCCTTAGAGAAAGTGAGGTTAGAGAAGGGGTGGACGCAAGCGGAGCTGGCGGCGAAGGCGGGGACGAGCCAGTCGGCGATTCATCGGATTGAGAAAGGACAGCAGAATGTGTCGCTAGATATGGTGGGGCGGTTGAGCGAGATTTTGGGGCGGCAGATTCTTTCGGTGGCGGACGAGGTGGCGCAGAGCTATGTGATTCATGGCGGGAAAGAGTTGCATGGGTCGATTGAAGTGAATACGAGTAAGAATGCGGCGGTGGGGCTTCTGTGTGCGTCGCTATTGAATGATGGTAAGACGGTGTTGAAGGGGCTGGCGAAGATTGAGGAAGTGTATCGGATTATTGAGGTGTTGGAGAGCGTGGGGATGAAGATAAATTGGGTGAATGGAGGGAAGGATCTGGAGATTGTGCCGCCGCGAGAGCTGAAGCTCAAGAAGATGAATGTGGAGGCGGCGAGGAGGACGCGGTCGATTTTGATGTTTATGGGGCCGCTGCTACATAGGTTTGAGGAGTTTGAGTTGCCATATGCGGGGGGGTGTTCGCTGGGGACGCGGACGATTGAACCGCATTTGAAGGCGCTGAGTGAGTTTGGTTTGAAAGTGGATGCGAGAGGGAAGAGCGGGTTTTATAAGGTGACTGTGGATAGGGAAGGGCTGGTGTCGACGGGGGCGGATGGAGTGTTTGAGGAGAAGAAAGTGGTGTTGATTGAACGGGGCGATACGGTGACGGAGAATGTGCTGATGGCGGCGGCGAAGTATCCGGGGGTGACGAAGATTGTGGGGGCGAGTTCGAATTATATGGTGCAGGATTTGTGTTTCTTTTTGGAGA
>CAZDTL010000056.1:0-3026 GCA_964508335.1 uncultured Candidatus Saccharibacteria bacterium | reverse complement strand
CTCATTCATCACCACCGCCACCGGCTCGCTCCCGTCCATCATATAAATCTCCCCCCGCTTCGCCTTAATCGTATTCTCCAACGTATGCTGCGCCTCCGCCTTCGCCACCCACTCCCCCTTCTGCACCACCTGAATCACAAACAACCGCACCAAAATCACCGCCACCACCGCATACAGCGCCCACTTCAACACTTTCAATCTCTTCTCAGTAGCTTCTTCGCTCATCAACTTTCATAATCCAGTTAATTCTCACGCCTAATTATACCACAAGCTCTTCCCTTCCTCAAAATCTTGTGCTATCATAATAGCACAAGGGCTCATTTAGATTTGAACTTACGACCTACCTACAAATCTAAAGGAGCTAACCCATGGAAACACAACTTTCCAAATCTTCCCTGCGCACCTCGCGCAAGCTTTATGACGCCACCAAAAACAAAGTCATCGAGCTAGAAAAACAAAACACCTCCCGCATCATCGCCTTCCAAAGCGACGCCAAAGGCGAATGGTACAAAATCGGCGGCAATTCCCTCCTCCTCTACTATTTCGAAATCTGCCAAAAAATCCTCAACCTCCACCCCACCATCCAGCCCGATACCGACTTCTCCTCTGCCTCCTTCCCAGAAGGTGTCATCTGCATCCGTGGCCTCACCGCCCTAGAAAAACGCCTCTCCCGCGCCCAAGTCCTCAAAGCCAAGCGCGCCGGCGGCCACACCGTCGTCTACGAACTCTCCATCTCCCTCCCCCTAGAAACCCTCGACAAACTCCGCACCGACCTCATCGCCTCTCGCGAGCAAGCTCTCTCCGTCGTCCGCCCCAAAATCACCCTCGACCCCGAGGCTTACGATTACATCCGCCGCCTCGAACGCCGCACCTACGAAGAGGTCCGCAAACTCAGCCCCTTCGACCGCGACTTCATCGGCTCCGAAGCCACCCGCTTCGCCCATCGCATGACCGTCGTCTACTTCGATATGAACGCCGGCCTCACCGACGAATCTTCCGGCTGGGCAGAAATCTACGCCATCGCCCGCCGCCTCTCCTACGACCTCAACACCCTTACCGACCTCAAAATCTGCCCCATCTCTCCCCTCACTCGCATCTGGAGCGACTGCATCAACCTCCTCCACTACATCAAACGCACCCACCTCAAAAACCAAAAATAACCCTATATAATATATATGTCCGAACACCTCACACCCCCTCAAGACATCACCCCCTTCTCCGAAAGCCCTCTCTCCTTCCGCGACTGGCTCCTCCAAGAACTCACCGAAGCCTACCTCGCCGCCCGCAAGGGCAAGCGCACCACCGGCGACGAACACGTCTTCGAAATGAACGCTTTCGAAAACCTCATCAACCTCCGCGACACCATCCTCAATCGCACCTACGTTCCCTCCCGCGGCATCGCCTTCATCACCAGAAAGCCCGTCATCCGAGAAATCTTCGCCGCTCCCTTCCGCGACCGCGTCGTCCATCACTTCCTCTTCAACTCCGTCGCCAGCTGGTGGGACCGCCGCCTAATTCCTGACTGCTACTCTTGCCGCGTCGGCAAGGGCACTTGGTATGGCATCTACCGCCTCGCCAAACACATGCGCGCCACCTCAGAAAACTACAAAATCAAAACTTTCGTCATCAAGCTCGACATCCGCGGCTACTTCATGTCCCTCTCCCGCGATCGTCTCTTCGAACGCATCTGCTGGGGCCTCGACCGCCAATTCCCCGAACGCGACCAACTCTACGACACCCTCCGCTTCCTCTGGCAACAAATCATCTTCGACAACCCCGTCAAAGACGTCACCAGAAAAGGCGGCCCCCGCGACTGGCGCGACCTCCCCCGCGCCAAAAGCCTCTTCTGCCAACCCCCCGGCAAAGGCATCGTCATCGGCAACCTCTCCTCCCAGCTCCTTTCCAACATCTACCTCTCCGCTCTCGACCGCTACATGACCATCACCCTCGGCTACAAACACTACGGCCGCTACGTCGATGATTTCTACTTCTTCGTCCAAGCTAAGGACCTACCCAAAGCCCTAGAAGACATCAAGCACATCGAACTCTTCCTCAAAAACCTCGGCCTCACCCTCCACCCCAACAAACGCTACATCCAACCCATCGAACGCGGCGTTCCCTTCCTCGGCACCCGCATCTACCCCGGCCACATCATCGTCGGCGAACGCATCGACCACAACTTCCGCATCTGCATCCGCGACTTCCAATCCGGCCACAAAGACGTCCAATCCATCGTCTCCTACCTCGGCTTCCTCAAAAACCTCAACAACCAAAAATACCTCGAAAAACTCTTCGACGACATGGGTTGGCACTACAACTCCTAACAAAATCCCCCTTGCTACAAGGGGGATTTTTCGACTCAGAGAGACCTGAGGGGACCGGAACGAGGGGAACCGGCCCGAAGGGGGGAGACTACTCAGCCGAGGCGACACAGCGCACTGCGAAGCCGTTGCCCTTGTTGTTGTTGTTCCGCGGGTTCAGGTTGCTAGAGTTGAAGTTCAGGTTGTAGGAGTTAGTATCGGAGTTGCTAGCAGCCGACCAGTAGTTGCCGTTGTTGCCGCGATTGTTCAGCCCGCCAGAGTTCCAGTTGTAGTTGCCACTACGCGAGAAGGACCAACGAGGAGCACTGGGCAGATAATCGCCCAAGGAACCGCTCATTCAGGCTCGGCCCCCGTAGGTGCCGGCCACGGATTAGAAAGCAACCGCCTTCTCCTCCTTAATACTCTACATAAGAGTGGGTTCCTGGTTTCTCTAAGTTCTTTTTCGGGAGCTATCATGTGTGTAGTCAGGATGCTCCAAGAATTGAACACAAGCGCCTTTATTCAAGACGCCAGCTCTAGCTCCGACTTCGTCAGCTCCAAAGCTCGCCTCTTGCCGAGCGGGTCGGCTCACGCCGACCCTAACTCTTTTTGTCTCTCTTTCTCAAAGTACTTTTTTGTTTTCCTTCCCCGTTTCTTCCCGAACGCTATTCCTAGAACCCTTCGGGGACCGGAACGAGGGGAACCGGCCCGAAGGGGGGAGACTAC
>CAZDTL010000055.1:0-3102 GCA_964508335.1 uncultured Candidatus Saccharibacteria bacterium | reverse complement strand
ATGATGAAGGTCGCGCGGTCGGTCATCCAGGGGTAGTCGCCGAAGAAGATGTCTTGTTCTTTCTTTTCGCCGGTGACTTTGTTTTCGAGCTCGACGATGACGTGGAGCGGGGCGTCGTAGGTGGTCAAGTTGTATTTGGCGTCGCGTTCGGACTCGGAAGGCTCCTTGAAGTAATAATCCTTGAAGCGGAGCGAGAGTTTTTGCTTGGTGTAATCCTCGATCGGATTAAGCTCGGTAAAAACCTCGCGAAGTCCGGATTTGACGAAATCTTCCCAGCTGTCCTTTTGGTGGGCGATTAGGTCTGGGATGGGGAGGGCTTGGTCGCCTTCGGTGAAGAAGACGCGGCCAGAGGTGGTAGTAGATTTCACGAAATTCCTTTTCTCTACTTTAAGTTGATATGCAGTTTTAGCGCCGAAGATAACTGCCAGATTTTTTAGCCTTTGGTCGCCGGCCTTGGCTATGTCAAAAAAATGGCATACTGCTTCTTGATTATAATACTATCAAAAAAATTGACCTTTGGCAAGGTCAATTTTTAGTGAGCGAGTCGGTTAGATGTCGAGGTCGTCGAGGTCGGCGAGTTCGGCGCGGGTTTTTTCGGTGAGGTCGGCGCCGTCTTCGGTTTCGGGCTCAGCTTCAGCTTCGGTTTCTGGTTCGACTTCGGCGGCAGAGGTGGAAGTTTCGACAGGTTCGGTGCCGTCGCCGTTGACAATCTTTAAGTTGTAGCGAGCGTCGTTTTTGGTGCCAAGGGCGCGAAGCAAAGTGCGGATGCTTTGGGCGGTGGCGCCGCGTTTGCCAATGACGCGACCAACGTCGGACGGGTCGACAGAGAGGGTTAAGAGGACGCCTTTTTCGTCGATTTTGCGTTCGACTTCGACTTTTTCGGGATTGTTTACGAGGGTTTTGACGATGTATTCGACAAATTGTTGGTCAATGGTAGCCATTGGGGAGATTCTCCATGTTAAGTTATACGTGGTTTATTATAGCACAAAAATGTTGGGTTGGCTATATGCCGGCTCAAGAAAAAGCCCAGCTTTAAGCTGGGCTGGAGGTTATTCTTGAGCGGAGTCTTCGAGCGGGAAGCGGGTGTCGAGCTCGGTGTTTAGTAAGGTGCAGAGTTCGCGGATTTGGGCGACGTCGGCGGCGAAGGCGGCTTTTTGGGCGTTTAAATCGGCGGTTTCGGTAGCGAGGGCGGTTTGCTGGTTTTGCAGGGTTAGTTCGGCTTCTTCGAGGGCGATGCGGCGTCCTTCTAGGGTTTGAGCGAAGGTGTTGAGTTCGGCCTCGCGGGTGTCGAGGGCGTCGAGCGCGGATTTGAATTGGGCCTCACGCTGGTCGGCGGTGGCGATGGCGGTGCGGACGGCATCGTTGTAGTTGGCGTCCGCCTGCAGAGCGGCGATGGCGAAGCCGATGGCGACACAGAGGATGAGGAGGGCGATGAAGATGGCCGCGATGCTGGCTTGGCGAGAGGTGTAGGGAGTGTGGCGGGCGTGGAGGTCGGGGAGTTGGTTGTGGTTGCTGTGGGTGTAGCTGTTGCGAGATTTGGGCATGTTAAAATCCCCCTTTGCTAGATTCTAGGAATAACCTATTTATATATTATAACATAAATAATAAAAAAGTGAAGAAGCCTAGCTGTTTTTCTCACGGGAGCTTTTTCGCAATCGTCAAAATAACCTTAATAGCCTATTTACTCCGCGCGGAGACAAGCTCGTGCTCGTAAATGGTATTAAAGTTATTATTGACTGTTGGAAAAAGCTCTTTATTGATTCGAAAAATCAGCTAAGCTTCTTCTGCTGTTGCTTCTTCTGTGGGGGCTTCTTCCTTGGGTTGGTTTTTGCGGAGTTTGTCGGTGTGTTTGGCCTTGGCGTGTTTTTCGGGGGATTTTTTGTACCAGCTGGGGAGTTTGATGCCGTTCTTTTCGAAGACGAGAGCGACGCGGCTGGAAGGCTGGGCGCCGTTTTTGAGGTAGAACTCGATTTTTTCTTTGTCGAGGACGGTGGTTTTAGTTTCTGGGTTGTAGGAGCCGACCTCGGTCACAACGCGCCCAGAGAGAGGGTGGCGCTGGGATTCTTGGACGACTATCCGATACACAGGGGTGTGTGTTCGGCCATTACGTTGCATGCGAATCGCGAGCATTGGGGATTTCTCCTTAGTTAATAGTGGAGCTATTTTACCTTATTTTTGAGAAAAAAGCAAGGCCTCGTGTTAAGCGAGGCCGAGGGTGGTAAGGTGCGGGACGCGATTCTGCTTGGTGAGGGTTTTGAGCTTGCGCTCGATAGAAGCGCGGTGGTCGATGAGGTGGTTGAGGAGAGTCTCGGGGGAGATGGGCTCGCCGAGGGTTTGGTAGTAGGTGGTCAGTTTGGCGGCAAGGTCGAGGCATTTGGTGTAGCGGGCGTCGATAGTTTTGGTTAAGATGTCTTCGTTGCCGTGGTAGTGGCTGAGGAAGACGTCGAGGCAGCGGGGGTTGTCAGCTTGGACGCCATGGACGATGCCTTCGGCGCGGCGGTATTCGCCGATGGCTTTGAAGAGCGGGTCGAATTGGGCAAGCATGGGTTGGGGATGCCAGAGGAGTTTTTCGCGTTCGGTTAAGGTGCCTTCCTGGAGACCGATGAGAAAGTCGGTAGTCTTGGACATTTTGATTCCCTCCAATCAAAATAGGATGCCTTTATTATATCATAAAATGCTTATTTTTTCAAGAGGGAGAGGGGTGGCGGAGCCAAAAAACCACCCGTTTAGCCGACGCGTGGATTTTTGAACATATAAGCTCTCAACTGTTTATGTGAAAAGGTTTTCTCGCAGTTAACTTTTTCAAGTAAACTAAAGTAAGTATAAGCTAAAGCGAGTTAGTTGTCAATAGGTTTTGGTCGTTTTGTGGATTCGTATTTTTGTTTGTAGAGTTTGATGCCCTGTTTGGCGGCGAGAGTTTGGGCCTCTTGTTTGGAGTGGCCGGTAGCGGAGGCGATGATGGATTTGCCGACGTAAGCGGCGACGGTGAAGGTTTTGTTGTGGTCGGGGCCGTCTTCTTTGAGGGTGCGGTAAACTGGGGTTTCGAATTCGTATTTTTGGGCGAGTTCTTGGAAGTAGGACTTGGGGTCGCGCCAAGATTCT
>CAZDTL010000054.1:0-3283 GCA_964508335.1 uncultured Candidatus Saccharibacteria bacterium | reverse complement strand
TCGAGCGATCGGGTGGAGTTTGCGGTGCGGATGCCGGGGAAGGAGGCGGAGGTGCTGCTCCCGATTGATTCGAAGTTTCCGGTGGAGAATTATCAGAGGCTACTCAAGGCGTATGATGAGGGGAGCAAGACGGAGATTGAGGCGTGGCGGAAGGCGCTTAGGAAAGATGTAGTGGAGCAGGCGAAGAAGATTCACGATAAGTATATTGAGGTGCCGAAGACGACGGAGTTTGCGATGATGTTTGTGCCGACAGAGAGTCTGTATGCGGAGATTTTGCGGATTCCGGGGGTGGATGAGGAGATTCGGCAGAAGTTTAGTATTTCCCTGTCTAGTCCAGCGACGTTGCCGGTGATGTTGAATGGGCTGCTTATGGGGTATCGGAGCGTAGCGATTGAGAAGAGGAGTGCGGAGGTGTGGAAGATACTAGGAGGGGTGAAGGCGCAGTTTGGGAAGTTTGGGGATTTGCTGGAGGGTGTCGAGAAGAAGCTCTCGGAGAGTGCGAAGAAGATTGAGGATACGCGTAAGCAGGCAAGAAGAATTGAAAAAACAATGAATGATGTAGAAACATTGCCAGAAGACCAAGACAAGAAAATCGCAATAGGCTCCTTTTGAGACAGGAACTTTTCCGCGATCGTAAAAATAACCTTAATAGTTTATTTACTCCGCGCGGAGACAAGCTCGTGCTCGTAAATGGTATTAAGGTTATTTTTACTGTCGGTAAAAGTTTTTTATTGTCTCAAAAGGACCTATTTGCGCTTTTCTATAGTTTTGTTCTATTTTGTAGAGCAGCAGATAATGTTATTTGGTCGGCGTAAGAGAGGTCGATGCCGAGAGGTAAGCCGCGGGCGAGGCGGGTGATTTTGAGGTCTTTGAAGCGTTCTTGCAGTAATTTCTGTAATAATAAAGCGGTGGATTCGCCTTCGACGGAGGGGTTGGTGGCGATGATGATTTCTTGGACGTGGTCTTCGGAGATGCGGGCGAGGAGTTCTTTGATGTGGAGTTGGTCGGGAGTGATGCCGTCGATGGGGGAGAGGTGGCCGCCGAGGACGTGGTAGGTGCCGGTGTATTGTTTGGTGGCTTCGATGGCGTAGATGTCGAGGGGTTCTTCGACGACGAGGATAGAGGATTTGTCGCGCGAGGGGTTGGAGTAGAGGGGAGAGAGGTCGGTGGTGGCGTCGATGAGAGCGAAGGTTTTGGGGCAAGATTTGACGCCGGAGTGGAGCGAGGAGAGGGTGTCAGCGAGGTTAGCGGAGAGCTGGGGGCTGGCGCGGAACAAAAAGTAGGCGTAGCGTTCGGCGGTGCGGGGGCCGACGCCTGGGAGGTGGCCAAGGGCGTCGATGACGTCGGTGAGGGCTTTAGGGAGCATGTGTGTGAGGTGGGGTTTGGTTAGGTTTTAGAGGCCGAGGTTGCCGAGCTTACCCATGAGGGGTTTCATTTTCTCGCTGGCGATTTCTTGGGCCTTGGCGTAACCGTCGCGGAGACAGTTTTCGAGCCAGCGTTCGAGTTCGTGGATGTCGTCGAGATCGACGCGGTGAGGGTCGATGGTGATTTTTTTGATTTTGAGTTCGCCGTTGATTTGGACGACGACGGCACCGTCGCCAGCTTCGACCTCGACGATTTCGTTTTTGAGGTCTTTTTGAGCCTTGCGAAGTTGGTTAATCATTTTCATTTGGTCGATAGTTTGACCCATGGTGGTGACTCCTTTGAACTATTTGCGGTAGGTATATATGTATATTCTATCAGAATTGTCGGATTTTGGGGAGGTGATAATGTGTTTGAGTTGGTAATGGTCGGGGAGGGGCAAGTCGGTGGAGGGGCCGAGGGTGGCGATGTCGTGGTAGGACTTGAGCTGGAGGAGGTCTTCTGGAGTTTGGACGGAGATGGTATGGTGGCGGTCTTCGTAGACGGAGTAGAAGTTGTAATTGAGGGTGTTTTCGGTGGCAACGAGGATGGTGTCGTCGGCGAGATTGGCGCGGACGAGGTTGAGGTCGGTGGAGAATTGGTTGGCGACGGCGGGGGTGTATTTGTAGCCGTAGATGTAGTGGTTGAGGCTGGGGATGAGCATGAGAGCGAGGAGGATGGAGAGTGGGAAGATGGCGAAGATGCGGGCGTAAGGGTTGGACGGGAAGAGACCATACCATTTTTCTAAGATGTAGCGGAGGCCGTGGGCGGTGAGGATAGAGAGTGGGAGGACGAGAAGGAGGGCGGAGTCGGGGGTAAGGCCGGCGAGGACGATTGCGAAGGCGATGAAACAGCTGGCGATGGCGTTGCGAGAGGCGAAGAAACCTTTACGAGTAGAGAAGAGGCCGATGAGGGCGAGGGCGAGGTGAGAGAGGCCGGTGAGCGGCGAGAGATAGACGCCTTCCATGGGTTGCATCCAGGAGAAGAATGGGGCGAAGCCAGTGCGGATGTTGTCGAGGAAGTGACCAACGGAGAAATCGTCGCCGAAGAAGAGAGTGAGGGCGACGGTGCTGGAGGAGATGAGGTTGGTGACCCAGATGGCGAAGCCGGCGAGGAGGATGATACTGGTGGTAAGGAGGGGGAGTTTAGGGAGGGATTTGACGGTGAAGCGGAGGTGGGGGTTCCAGATGGTGAAGAAGATAATGAAGATGACGAGGTAGATGAGGTGGGGGGTGTAGATAGCGAGGAGGAGAGCGAGGGCGAAGACGAAGCACCAGAGGGGTTTGGGGGATTTTTCTCCTTGTATTCTGGAACCTAGCCAGAGGAGGAGAGTAGGCCAGAAGATGAGCATGATGAGCGGGGTGCCGGAGCCAGCGAGGTAGAGGAAGGGGGTGGAGAGGACGGTGAGGATGGAAGCGAGGAGGGCGACGTTGCTTTTGAACCAGCGGTTGAGGAGTAAGATGAGGAGGAGGCCCAAGGCGAGGCCGAGGAGGATGCTGGGGAGTTTGATGGCATAGGGGGTGAGGCCGAAGGCGAGGATGGAGAGCTTTTGGAGGATGTGGTAGGGGAGGTCGACGAGGTCGCCGCTGGTGATGGAGGAGAAGTGGAGGTTGTAGCTTGCGACGACGGATTCGCGTTCTAAGTCGGAGAGGCCAGAGGGGCTGATGAGAGGCAAGAGGAAGATGAGGGCGGTGAAGGCGAGGCCGAGGAGGATGTAGCCGAGGATGAAACGGTAGCGGTAGAGGAAAAGTTTAGAAATAACGAGTTTACTCATTATGTTTATTTTATCATTCTTCGTGGTCTTTGTCGAGCGACATGAAGCGGAGGAGTTCGGGGTGGAAGTAGAGTTCGATTTTGCCGACCGGACCGTGGCGGTGTTTGC
>CAZDTL010000053.1:0-3320 GCA_964508335.1 uncultured Candidatus Saccharibacteria bacterium | reverse complement strand
ATATTGGGGTGAGGGAGCTAAATGGGATTATTCCAGGATGCGATGAGTTTTCTGGGGCGGTGGTGTTTAGGGTGAAGGCGACTAAGGTGATTGAGCCGAGTGCGACGTTTGAGATGGATAAGGAAGTGAGCGTGGATGGTGGGGCGACGTGGGCGAACGAGGCAAAGATGAATCCCGGAGAAGAAGCGGAGTTTAGGATTACATATAGAAATACGGGAAATGTGACGCAGGCGATTACGGTGGTGGATACGTTGGAGAATGGGGAGGGGATGAATTATGTGGCGGGGAGTGCGCGGATTGTGGCGAATGGGACGGAGACGATTGTGAAGAGCGAGGATGGGGGTGAGTTGTTTAAGGGCGGGGTGAGTGCGGGGGAGATAAAGCCGGGCGAGACGGCGGAAGTTTATTATAAAGTGAAGATTGCGGAGGGGGAAGCGATTGCGTGTGGAAAAACGTTGATGTATAACTTGGCAGGGGTGAGCAGTTCGACGGTGGGGGAAGGGGGAGCGACGAGCGGGGTGGCGACGTCGCACGATAAGGTGCAGATTGAAGTGAATAGGGATGATAAGAGTTGTTTGCCGGCGGAGTTGCCGAGCACGGGGCCGGCGGAAGTGGTGCTGGCGGGGGTGATTCTGGCTGGGCTAGTTGTGGGGGTGTTCTACTATGTGAATAGTAAACAGACGCTGAAGAAGCTGGAAGCGCAGGCGATGGGCGGTTCTCTTGATAAAACGCAAGAGATGTGATAGAATAGTCAAGATATAAATAAAGGAAATTATGAAACAAGCAGTCATTTTAGTAGGTGGCAAGCAATATATTGCGACCGAAGGTGAGACCCTGCGGGTGGACCTCCTCCCGGAAGGAACTAAAGAGCTCGAGATTGACGCTTTACTCGTGATTGACGGCGATAAGACCTCTGTGGGTACCCCGACCGTTAAAGGCGTGAAAGTGAAAGCGAAAGTTGTTGAGCCGGAAGTTAAAGGCGAGAAAGTTCGCGTGATTCGCTATCATTCGAAGAAGCGGGTGCATAAAGAGAATGGGCATCGCCAGCGCTATTCCGAAATCAAAATCGAAAGCATAAAATAATTGAAAATCAGCTAGTCTTTACTAGCTGATTTTTGCTAGGA
This sequence comes from uncultured Candidatus Saccharibacteria bacterium, assembly GCA_964508335.1. GTDB lineage: Bacteria > Patescibacteriota > Saccharimonadia > Saccharimonadales > Saccharimonadaceae > Nanosyncoccus. Next base: position 2,196 of record CAZDTL010000053.1, on the reverse strand, counting down.
GCTTTTCTAATTCTTTGTTGTTTTTGAAGGTGATGGTGATGGACTTGGAGGTGATTTTGACTTTTTGGGCGCCGAATTTTTTGGTGAAGGTTTGTTCGCGGTCGTAGTTGAGCGAGGCTTTGACGATGGCGGCGGAGGTGGGTTTTTTGGCTTTTTGGGCTTTGAGGTAGTCTTCGAGTTTTTTGACGGTCCAGCCTTCGTCGATGAGGCGAGGGAGGAGTTTTTGGATTTCTGTTTCGGGGAGAGGAATGAGGGGGCGCATGAGGGCTTCGGGGAGGTTGTGTTCGACCATGGCTTTTTTGGCGAAGTCGGGGAGGTTGAGGAGGCGGAGAGTGTTGACGACGGAAGATTCGCTTTTGCCGATGCGGGTGCCGATGCCTTTGGGCGAGAGGTTGAATTGGGACTGAAGTTTGGCGTAGGCGGTGGCGAGTTCGATGGCGTTTAAATCTTCGCGCTGAGCGTTTTCGATGATGGAGATTTCGAGGCGTTTTTGGGCGTCGAGCGTGCGGACGATGGCAGGGACTTTTTCTAGGCCAGCGAGCTGAGCGGCGCGGAAGCGACGTTCGCCGGCGACGATTTGGTAGGTGCTGCCGGAGCGGACGACGACGAGAGGCTGGAGGATGCCGTTGGCCTTGATGGAAGTAGTGAGGGCTTCGAGAGCTTGGGGGTCGAAGGTTTGGCGAGGCTGGTTAGGGTCGGGGGTGATTTTGCTGAGTGGGAGGTCGAGGAGCTGGGAGAGTTGTTCGTCTTCGAGCGAGGTGGGGTCGAATTCTTCGTCGACGAGGTCGGTGGGAATGAGGCTGGCGAAGCCGCGGCCGAGAGCTTTGTTGGAGGGCATTAGTTAGTTCCTTTCTGGGTTCTTAGTTCGACTTCGCGAGCGAGGTCTTTATAGGCGCGGGCGCCTTTGGAGAATTTGTCGTATTCGCCGACAGGGGCGCCGTGGCTGGGGGCTTCGGCGATGCGGACATTGCGGGGGATGGTGGTGCTGAAGGTAAGGTCTTTGAAGTATTTTTTGATTTCGGTGAGGACTTGGGCGGAGAGGGAAGTACGCTTGTCGTACATGGTGGCGAGGACGCCGAGGAGTTTGAGGTTGGGGTTCATGGCTTTGCGGACGAGTTTCATGGACTCGAGGAGCTGAGCGACGCCTTCGAGGGCGTAGAATTCGGTTTGGACGGGGAGGAGGAGGTAGCTAGAGGCAATCATGCCGTTGACGGTGAGGAGGGAGAGGCTGGGCGGGGAGTCGATGATGATGTAATCGTAGTCGTTGGCGACGCGGGCGAGAGCGTTTTTTAAGAGGGTGAATTTGCCTTTTTGGGAGACGAGTTCGACTTCGGCGTTGGCGAGTTCGGGGGTGGTGGGGGCGAGGTCGAGGTGTTTGTGTTTGGTTGGGGTGATGGCGCCTTCTAGGGCGACGGTGCCCAACATGACGTTGACCATGCTGCAGTCGAGTTCGGATTTGTCGATGCCGAGGCCAGAAGTGGCGTTGCCTTGAGGGTCGAAGTCGATGAGGAGGGTTCTGTATTTGTCTTTGGCGAGGTAGTAGCCAAGATTGACGGCAGTGGTTGTTTTGCCGACACCTCCTTTTTGATTCGTAATGCAGATTACGATAGCCATATCCATTATTTTATCACATAGAGCAGAACTAAGCAACTTTTTCGACACGGGTCGAGCTGGCCCGTCGTTACGGGCAGCTCGCCCTAACGCTCGCTCGTAAGCTGCGCATTGTCTCAAAAGTTCTTAGTTTTGCTCTTTTGGTAACATTTGGCGGAGCTTTTGTTTGGCGTGGGGGGTGAAGATTTTTTCGAGCCAAGATTCGTGAGGGGTTTGGTTTTTGCTGGTGAGGATTTCTACGATGTCGCCTTGTTCGAGGCGGCGGGAGAGGTTGCTCATTTTGCCGTTGATTTTGACGCCGACGACGTGGCCGCCGATTTCGCTGTGGAGGCGGAAGGCGAAGTCGAGGGGGAGGGCGCCTTTGGGGAGGTCGATGATGTCGCCTTTGGGGGTGTAGACGAAGATTTTGTCGGCGAAGAGGTTGAGGCGGAGTTTTTTGAGGTCGACTTTTTTGCCTTCGCGGAGTTTGGCGGCGGCATCTTGGAGTTCGGTAATCCAGAGGAGGTTGGTGGGGAGGTGCTCGATTTTTCCTTGTTTGTAGTTTTCGGTGAGTTTTTGTTCGTTGTAGTAGAAGCTGGCGGCGAG
>CAZDTL010000052.1:0-3326 GCA_964508335.1 uncultured Candidatus Saccharibacteria bacterium | reverse complement strand
ACGCCGTCGGCGAATGCTTCGACAAAATCGCCAAAATCCTCGGCCTCCCCTACCCCGGCGGCCCCTCCATCGCCACCGCCGCCAAAACCGGCAACCCTAAAAAATACTCCTTCCCCCACCCCAAAACAGAAAACCCCCTCGACTTCTCCTTCTCCGGCCTCAAAACCGCCGTCCTCCGCACCGTCCAAAAAGAATGTGGCGTCGGACTTGACTACCCGTCGCACGGCTTAAAAAACTTACTCACGCCTGAACAAATCGCCGACTTCGCCACCAGCTTTCAAGCCACCGCCATCGACATTTTGCTAGAAAAACTCCAGCTCGCCCAAAAAAAATACCCCGACACCAAATCCCTCGTCTTCGCCGGCGGCGTCTCCGCAAATAACCTTCTAAGAGAAAGAGCAATTTTAGCTTTCTCGTCGCATTGCGCAGGCTACGGCCAAGCGATAGCTGCCGAGCCCCGTAACGACGGGCGCGAGGACAGCGGCGACGAAAAGCCAAAATTGTCTTTCCCGCCAGTTACCTTCTCCGGCGACAACGCCGCCATGGTCGCCATGGCCGCCTACTGGGAAATCCGCTCCGGCATCAAACCCACCGACCCCTACTCCCTCACCCTCTCCCCTCGCTCCCAAATTCAATAAATCCGGCAAAATCAACAAAAACCTCTTGACACCGCCCCTCCCAGGTGATAAAATCAAACAATCACTGAGGAAAGGGGGTTCTCGGTAGTCCATTTTCATCATGAATAGGAGGAGATTCCATTGTTCTAAACAACCCCGCCCACAAACCCCTCTCGAGACACTCCATAACCCGCCGCAAACGCGCCACCGCAAAGACGGACCGCAGCGGCCGCCGGCCGTCATCTGCCTGCGCACACCGCAACCTGTCGTTCCTACACCCAACCATTCGTATTCACCCTTAATCACCCTGACAATCAGGCGCTCAACTTACCTCACCCAACCAACCTGGCGAGATATCACTCGCCACCAACTCATGGCTGCAACATAATGGCTGTAACATGGCTGTAATCTCCTTTCGGAACGGTTGTTTTCCTCCTGTAAACATACTCCTATTCAGTACCCCGCCCCGCGTTCGACACCACGCGGGGCATTTTCACACCCTAAAAAATCATGCTATAATAAACCCATGCATCAACACTTCCTCCAATCTCCCGCTTGGGAAACATTCGAACAATCCCTCGGCGCCCCCACCTTCCGCCACTCCACCCCAAACTTCTCCTACCTCGCCATCCAAAAATCCACCCCTCTCGGCCCCTACCTCTTCATCCCCTACGGCCCCTCCCTCAAGACCAGCGCCAAAGACTCCTCCACTGCCCAAAGATCGCTCCAAATGGCCCTAAAATCGCTCACAAAGCTCGCTAAGCATAACCACTGCTTCTTCATCAGGCTCGAACCCACAACGCCCTTAAACGCTCAAATAATAGCCAAATCCAGCCTCGTCAAGACCAAAGACCTCGACCCTGCCGACACTTGGCAACTCGACCTCACCCCAGACAAGCCCACCCTCCTCAAACACTTCACCCAAGGCACTCGCACTTGCGTCAACCAATTCCCCAAAAAAGGCCTCTCCGTAGAAATCTCCCACAACCCCACCGACATCCACCACCTCACCACCCTCCAACACCAGCTCGCCAAACAAAAAGGCATCACCGCCTACGCCGAATCCTACCTCCAGGCCGAGCTCGCCCAGCCCTTCGCTTCCCTCTACCTCGTCCGCTACAACCCCTCCACCGACCAATCCCTCACCCACCCCGACCCTTCCGCCCCCATGTCCCAAAAGCCCCGTCCTCCCAAAAATGCAATCATCGCCGCTTCCCTCTTCTTCGACGACCCCGCCTCAAGCACCCGCTTCTACATGCAATCCGCCTCCGACCAAACCTACCGGCACCTCCCCGCCACCCACGGCATGCTCGCCACCGCCATCTTCGACGCCAAAGCCAAAGGCCTCCAAACCTTCGACTTCTGGGGTATCGCCCCCACCGGCGCCCCCACCAACCACCCCTGGGCCGGCTTCACCAAATTCAAACAATCCTTCTCCGGCACCCCCGTCCACTACGCCGGCACCTACGACCTCATCCTCAACCACCCCAAATACACCCTCTACAAACTCCTCCGCCCCCTCTCCCATCTCCTCAGAAAAAAATAAATATGCTATAATAAACACGGCATAAGACTTTTGAGGAGCTTACCACAAAAATAAGTTAGCGCCTCACGGCGCCGAATCAAAAGCAGCTTTAGGGCCTCTTCGGGGGCTCTTTTTTGACGCTCCGCCTAAAGCCCTCTCAACGAATACAACAACTTCATCCTCCCTACCACCATCTTCTGCGACCCCACAAACCCTCGCCGCGGAAACTCATCTATCACCTTAATCCTCCGCCCCAAAATCTCCAAAAAATGCCTATTCCCTATCGTATACGCCTGCGCCGCCGCCCCTGCCACCACATCCGCCGCCTGCAACAACAAATTCGTCCGCGAATCCGCCTGATTCACACTCACCACCTTACCCGTCAAATTCGGAAAATCCACATACGCCGAAATCTGAATATACTCCGTCAACGAATTCATCGACTTCACCGCCGTCGCCCGCTGATCAAACACAATCTCAAAATCATCGTTATACCTCTTAAACACCCGCTCCATCAACAACTTAGAAAAATAATTATAAACTAAGTTCTTCTCCTTCCCCGCCATCAACATCCCCACCTTCGGCTTATACGCCACAAAATAAAACACGTCCACCCCCTCCTCTCTCGCCACTTTCGTCAACACTCTCTGCCGCTGCTCAAACTTCATCCGCGAAAACTTCAGCTCCTTCCTCGGAATCAAAATCTTCTGCCCCACCGCATCCACTCTCTGCTCACTCTTAATCAACCGCCGCACCCGCGCCTCCGCCTTCTCCGTCTTAAACACTGTCGCCGCCAACACAAAAAAATCACCACACCTCCCCATATTCCCTGACTCATCCACATACACTCTAATCATCACTCAAGTATATCACAGACTCCTCAACCATCCCAACACACACCACTCCAAAAACCACCTCAAAACTCCTCCAAATCAAACAACGGCCTCTTCCCCTCATCCATAATTCCCTGCGCCTTCTTCATCAGTCGCTCAATTCCCTGCTCCGTCTCCGCACTCCCCACATGCACCGTCTTCACCACCTTCCCCCGCTCCTTATAACACACTTGCACCCCCGTCTTCCCTGACCCCGTCTTAAACTTCCTAATATAAGCCATAACTCTATAATACCACAAAACTTCAATGCTCCACAGGCGGCCGACCGCAGGGAGGCCGCCTTGGGCGCGC
>CAZDTL010000051.1:0-3341 GCA_964508335.1 uncultured Candidatus Saccharibacteria bacterium | reverse complement strand
CTAGAACCCTTCGGGGACCGGAACGAGGGGAACCGGCCCGAAGGGGGGAGACTACTCAGCCGAGGCGACACAGCGCACTGCGAAGCCGTAGCCCTTGCTGTTGTTGTACCGCGGGTACAGGTAGCTAGAGTAGAAGTCCAGGTAGTAGGAGTAAGTATCGGAGCTGCTAGCAGCCGACCAGTAGTTGCCGTTGTTGCCGCGACCGTTCAGCCCGCCAGAGTTCCAGCTGTAGTAGCCACTACGCGAGAAGGACAGGGGGAACACCCCTAACATCGCATCCACGCTGTTAGATATAGTCTTGTTATCATTCTGCGTGTTATCGGTATTATTGCCTAATCCATAGCCACCTTTGATGAGACCATAGAAGTCCTGGACGCCGCTATTGGAAGCATTATTAGAGGGAAGCTTCCAGCCCTTCGGGCAGATGGAATCCGCCGCGCGGGTGCTTGCACCGCCACTAATATATTCACTACCTGCCACTGCGGCATACCAGTTATACCAGTTACCATCCACGCGACTATCAGCCAAAGCTTGCGCACTCGCATCACTCCCATCCATACAGGAGACAAAGTTATAAGGATTCCCTGTCGTCGGGTCAGTTAAGGTGCCTTGGACAGTGCCGAGATTAGCACAGCGAGACTGACCATTACCGAAGGTCATCGTATAGTAGGTCGTATCTTGCCCATCTACTTGCACGGTCGACTCGGCATAGGAGTTAGCAAAGTACATTGGGCCGGTGTCCATCACGTGCGCACCGTCGCGACCGTTGCGCACCCAGCGGTAGTCGGCGCCAGTTGTGCTCATCGGAAAGACAGTATAGGTCGCATCGCTATAGGTAAAGGCAGTATTCTCGCTACTAGTATTGTTCATAAAGTCGATGCTGTTACCATTGTGGTCTTTGGTAATGGCAAGCCTCGGAATCTCGGTGGAGTTCATACCAATCCCGGTGCCGTCGTTGGAGAATTGAGTAATCATCGCATCGCCAGCAGTGGTAATCACACAAGCAGAATCGGTGCGGAGATGGTCGTTGTAGTAGCTATAAGAGCAGGTTCCTGGATTAGTCGCAGTCCCGTCGGGGCCAAGCGTAGTTGCAGAATAAGCGGTACCGGAACCGAGGTTCGGAGCGTTCACCTTGCGGACTTGGTAGGAGATGGTGGCATAGTAGGCACCAGCCTCAAAGCCACGAATCGGAGAACCAGTCGTATCGTTGGTTTTATAACCATCATCTAACGCCACGGCGGCAGTCGCTTCTACTGGCGTAATGGCAATGTGCTGGCCAACTGCGGTCACATCGGGAAGGTCCTCGTTGTCAACGTCGGCTTGAGTAGCCAGGCGGAACTCTTTGTAATACTTAATGCCGGTCGAAGCCGTAGCAAAGCAAGGCTGTTGGGCAGTGCCATCTTCGCAGTAGGCGATAGTGGTCGGTTCCCAGCTCCAGACGGTCGTCTCTTCGCCGGTCCCCTCGTCTTCTTCAGTATGGCTGGTATAGTTGTATTGGATTAAGGTTACTTCTTCGATGCCGTGAGCGGTTTGCCAGGCTTTGCTGGCGGAACCGGCTTGGGACTTCCAGGCGAGACCCTTACTGGTGCCACTGGTTAGTTCTAGCACAATGTTCTCGTTGACCTCGTCGTTGGTATTCTCGGCGGTGGAGGCAATCGTCCAAGTCGTGCGCTCACCGTTCAGGTCGGTGTCGGCAGAGGTGAGGGTCATGCCGGTGTAGAGGTCGAGGTTAAGGTTCTGGGTCATCCAGCAGTTACCATCGGCCAAGCGACGGACGAGGTAGCGCTTACCATCACGGGTATCTTTGAGGGCAAAGGTACCAATCGTATCGGCAGTGGTGGCAGTGGCGTAGTCAGAGGGGAGTTTGTTAGCAGTAATGGCTTCGGCGCGAGTTTCTGTGGTGGCAACGGTAATCGGGGTGGTGCCAGTCGGGTCGTAGAGCGCCGCAGAGGAGCCGAGGCTACCCTTCCAGATGTTGGTATTGGCGCAAACACCAGCGCTCATGTCTTGCATGTCGGTAATGTAGGGGGTGCCGTTGGTACGTTTGGTTTGCAAACCGACGTAGGCAAAGCCAGCTTCAGCGCCGTTGTCGATTTTGCTAACGTAGTTGAAGTTGTAGCCAGCGATTTCTAGCCAGTAATCGTATTCTACACTGCTGTCGCTATCGGCAGGCATAGTGCATTGGATGGAGCTAGTGGAGCCTTCTGTTGCGGCTTGAGCGGTGGTGGTTACGGAAGTAAAGCTGTTGGCGTTGACGGCGCAGACGCGATCGTAAGCGGCGGTCTTATCGGCAGCAGAAAGGTTGTTGATGTTGTAGTTAGCGGCATCCATTACGTCGTGGGGGACGAGGTAGACGTTGATGTCGCTGCCGGTAATAGCGCCACCAGTAGTTTGGGCGAGGTCGAAGTAGATGGTTTGCACTTGGCCTTCGGCGCCGTATTTGACGGTGCGGGCGAGGTTAGTGGAGACAGAATCGAGCGATTCCGCGGAGGCAATGGCGGTGTAGAGGATTTGGTTCTCGTAGTTGCCGGCCATGACGTCGGTGTCGACGTTAAGAGCGTAGTAGACGTCGAAGGTATCTTGAGTGGAGAAGCCAGCGGAGGTGGAGGCAATGGCCTTCCAGATTTGTTGGGGAGCATTCTTAACGGGAACTCCAGCCCAAATAGAAGTGCTATAGGTAGCGCCAGCGGTGCTGTAGATGTTTTGGTCGAGATAGCTAGCAAAGTTGGTGGCGACGGTAGAACGGTTAAGGGCGCCGAAGGCACTGTCGGTAGTGCCGTCGCTTTGTTTGACGAGGGTGCCAGGCACCATGTAACCCCAGCCGCTCGTGCCGTTCTGTGCGAGAGTCTTGGGGGAGTCCCAGGTGCCAGAAGTGGCATTGATGCGCATGCTGGTGTCGGTAGTGCCATCGTAGTTGAGGGCGGTATCCGAGGCGACAGGAGCATTGTTGCTACCAGTGGCATTGTTGTTCATGGAGAGATAGACGGCATAGTAGCTACCGCGGGTGGTGACACCGATGGTCTTTTTCTTGATCACCATGGTGCCATAGTCGTTGGTGGCGGTGTTCTTGGCGGTCGGAACAATCGTGCCGAAGGCGACGTCGCCGTGAGTCGAAGAGGCGAGGGTATTAGCGGTAGCCGTAGTGGTAGCCGAAGCGGTGACCGTAGCGGTTTCTTCTTCGGTCAGGGCGGAGCCTTTCTCGGCGGCGGCGTCCTCCAAGGCCTGAGCAACCGCAGTGCTGACGGCGCTATTAGTGGCTACGACGTCTGGGTCGAGAGTAAGGTCAATCACGCTCCAGCGGATGTCGGCATTGACGATGTTGGTGGCGTTGGCCTCGGCCA
>CAZDTL010000050.1:0-3578 GCA_964508335.1 uncultured Candidatus Saccharibacteria bacterium | reverse complement strand
CTCATCGAATTCGCCGGCGGCACCGTCCACCGCGTCAACTTCGGCGGCGACGTCGGCCTCCACGTCGCCAAAACCCTCTACGCTCTCGAAAAATCCGGCCTCCAAGACTTCGCCATTGAAGACATCGCCAACTGCTACGTCGAAGGCACCCGCGCCTACGAAGAAAACGCCACCGCCAAAGCGAAAATCACCGAACTCAACCAACAAATCTACCAAATCTCCACCCAAAACCTCCACGACACCCCCCTAGCCAAAGCCTACTGGCGCGGCCGCGAACTCAGCTACGCCTACTTCGACGACTTTTACGCCCGCCTCGGCATCCACTTCGAAAAATACTATCCCGAATCCACCGTCGCCCAAAAAGGCCTCGACATCGTCCGCTCCCACCCCGACGTCTACGAAACTTCCAACGGTGCCACCGTCTTCCAAGGCGAGTCCTTCGGCTTCCACACCCGCGTCTTCATCAACGCCCAAGGCCTCCCCACTTACGAAACCAAAGACGTCGGCCTCCTCTTCCAAAAAGACGCCGACTACCATTTCGACCAGTCCATCGTCATCACCGGAAACGACATCATCGACTACATGAAAGTCGTCCTCAAATCCATCGCCCAATACGCCCCCAACCTCGTCGAAAAAACCCTCCACCTCACCCACGGCAACGTCCGTCTCCCTGGCAACCAAAAAATGTCCTCTAGAAAGGGCAACTTCATCCGCGCCATCGACATCCTCAACGAAGTCGAAGAAAAAGCCGGCTCCAAACAAATCGGCCAAGCCGCCATCAAATACAGCCTCCTCAAATACAAAATCGGCAACAACATCGAATTCAACCTCGCCGACTCCATCTCCCTCACCGGCAACTCCGGCCCGTATTTATTATATAGTGCAGTAAGAGCAAATAAGATATTGAAAGAAGTCGGTTTTCTTTCCTGGCCCGAGGAGACAGGCTTTCTCCCATCTGCGAGCAGGGAGACAGTCTCGTCTCGCCGACAATGCGTAGGCTACGGCCGCCCAGCCCCTTGGGACGCTGCGAGGGCGAAGCCCGACGCGTTAAGGCGCGACACCCGCAACGGCGGGCTGTCGCGACCTGTGTCGGCGAACGAGCCGTCGACCGCAAGCGAGCTTAACCTCATGAAGTCTCTCCTAGCCTATCGCTCCGTCCTCGCCGACGCCGTCGCAAACCTCGCCCCACACCTCCTCTGCTCCTACCTCTTCGACCTCGCCCAAACTTTCTCCCGCTTCTACGAATCCTGCCGCGTCAAAGGCGACCCCAGAGAAGCCGAACGCGCCCAACTCGTCGCCCTCTTCGCCCAAATCATGACCCACGGCCTCAACCTACTCGGCATCACCGTCCCGGAGGAAATGTAAATGAAACGCGCCAAACTTCTCTGGGTCGACCTCGAAATGACCGGTCTCGACCCCGAACAAGATAAAATCTTAGAAATCGCCGCCATCACCACCGACTGGGACTTAAACCCTCTCGCCACCTTCGAAGCCATCGTTAAAGTTGACGACCAAATCATCGCTTCCCGCATGGTCGGCGAATTCTGGAAAAAAAACCAAGCCTCCTACAACTCCCTCGTCGCCCAAAATGCTACCGGCCAGCCTCTCAAAGCAGTCGAACAAAACTTCCTCGCCTTCCTCGACGCCCACTTCAAAAAAAATTACACTATCATCCTCGCTGGCAACTCCATCCACCAAGATCGCAAATTCATCGACCGCGAACTCCCAGAAATCGCCAAGCGCCTCCACTACCGCATGCTCGACGTCTCCGCCTGGAAAGTTTACTTCGAAGGCGCCCTCAACAAAAAATTCCAAAAACCCGAAGCTCACCGCGCCCTCTCCGACATCACCGGCTCCATCGCCGAACTCCAATACTACTTAACCTTCATGAATAAAAAATAATGGATCTCACTAACCTCTCCGGCCTCGGCCCCTTCACCAAAACCACCGAACAACTCGACGAATATTCGTCTCGTGATATATTTTACCCAGAAAACTGCCGAAAACCCTTCCTCATCATCAACAAAAATACCATCGAACTCCGCACCGACCAAAAACTCGGTCAACTCCTCACCAAAAAATACGAATCCGTCATGCAATCTCGCTACTTCGGCCGCGCCGGCCTAGAAATCGTCCGCTCCGCCTCCCAACTCAAAAAAGACGAACTAGAAGACCTAGTCCGTCTCTCTTACAATTTAACAACTAGTCTTTAAGCGCCAGAACCAACGCGACAACAAGCGCACACACCACGCACGACAGCACCGTAATCACGGTCATATGCATCTTCAAAATCTGGCTCTGCGCCATGCACTCTTTTACGCTCATGCCACGGCTTTTCCTCGCCGGCGCCGCCTTCGCGACCTTAGTTGTAGTTTTCTTTGTAGATTTTTTTGTAGCCATTGATGCCCTTTATGGTTATATTCCCTCCATTATACCACTACTTTTTACATTTCTCAATAAACTTCATAAACAACGGATGTGGACTTAACGGCCTGCTCTTAAACTCCGGATGCGCCTGCGTCGCCTGGAAAAATTTACATCCTGGCGCCTCCACAAACTCCACCAACTTCCCATCCGGACTTGTCCCCGACACCTTCAAACCACCCTTCTCCATCTCTGGCAAAAACTTCTGATTCACTTCATAGCGATGTCGATGCCGCTCCACCACTTCCGTCGCCCCATAAATCTTCGCCGTCTCCGACTTCGGGTCTAACTTCGCCGGATAATTCCCCAGCCGCATCGTCCCGCCCGTCGACTCCTTCCCCTTCTGCCCCTCCATAATATATATTACATTATTCCCATCCTTCTCCGTCGCCCCAAACTCCTCCGAATTCGCATTCTTAACCCCAGCTAGCCGGCAAGAAGCTACAACGGCACACTGCATTCCCAAACAAAGCCCAAGATACGGCACATCATTCTGAAGCGCAAACTCCGCCGCCCGAATCTTCCCCTCCACCCCTCTACTCCCAAATCCTCCTGGCACCACAATCCCATCCAACCCCTTCAAATCCTCAACCTCGCACTCCTCCGCATTCACCCAAACTAAATCCAAATTCACTCTATTCCAAGCACAAGCCGCCTTCAATGCCTCCGTCACACACATATACGTATCATTATTCCCCACATACTTCGCCACCAACCCCACCCTCACGGTTTTAGAAAACTCCTTATTCCGAAGCCGACTAAACTCCTCCCACCTACTCATATCCGGCTCATTTGTCTCCCCCACAAACTCATCCAAAATCGACAGCACCCCACTCTTCAGCACATTAAACGGCACATCATAAACACTCTTAATATCTGGTAAATTCACCACCGCCTCCGCCGGAATCCCCGCAAACGCCGCAATCTTCTCCTGAATCTCCCGCGGCGCCGGCTTCTCCGTCCGCGTACACACCACATCCGGAATAATCCCAAACCCCCGCAAATCTTTCAGCGCATTCTGCGCCGGTTTCGTCTTAAACTCCTTACTCGTATTTATCCACGGCACATACACCACCGAAACATACAAACAATTCCGCCTCCCCACCTTATTCGCAAACAACCGAATCGCCTCCACAAACGACAGCCCCTCATAA
>CAZDTL010000049.1:0-3658 GCA_964508335.1 uncultured Candidatus Saccharibacteria bacterium | reverse complement strand
CGCGGATGGGGGTTTGGAGGGCGATGAGACCCTTGTCGTAGGCCATTTCGGCTTCGTAGATGGAGGAGAAGGCGTGAACCTTGTTGGTGTCGGTGCCGGGTTTGTTGTAGGTGAGGTAGTAGATGCCGAGGACAACGTCTTGGTAGATGGCGAGGACGGGGGCGCCGTCGGCCGGTTTCAAGAGGTTTTTAGTGGCAGACATGAGTTCGCGAGCCTCGGCTTGGGCGGCGTCGGAGAGCGGGAGGTGGACAGCCATTTGGTCGCCGTCGTAGTCGGCGTTGAAGCCGGAGGCGACGAGCGGGTGGAGTTGGATGGCCTTGCCGTCGATGAGTTTAGGCTGGAAGGCCTGGACGGAGAGGCGGTGGAGCGACGGAGCGCGGTTTAAGAGGACGTAGCGGCCTTGGATGACTTCGTCGAGGGCGTCCCAGACGACGGCTTCGCCGGATTCAATCATGCGCGAGGCAGCGCGGATGTTGGCCGCGTGTTCGTGGCCGATGAGCCAGCTGATGACGAACGGTTTGAAGAGTTCGAGTGCCATTTGTTTCGGGAGGCCACATTCGTTGAGCTTGAGTTCTGGGCCGACGACGATGACCGAGCGGCCAGAGTAGTCCACGCGTTTGCCGAGGAGGTTTTGGCGGAAGCGGCCTTGCTTACCCTTTAAGAGGTCGGAGAGGGATTTGAGTTTGCGGCGGCCGTTTTGGGTGGCGGCGGTGCGGTTGCCGTGGGCGGCGGAGTTGTCGATGAGGGCGTCAACGGCTTCTTGGAGCATGCGCATTTCGTTGCGACAAATGACTTCCGGGGCGTTGAGGTCGAGGAGTTTTTTGAGGCGGTTGTTGCGGTTAATGACGCGGCGGTAGAGGTCGTTTAGGTCGGACGTCGCGAAGCGGCCACCAGGGAGGCTAATCATTGGGCGGAGATCCGGAGGGATGACCGGGATGACGGTGAGGACGAGGTCGTTCGGTTTGATGCCGGCGGATTGCATGCCCTCGAGGATTTTGAGGCGCTTGGTGATTTTTTTGGCTTTTTGGCCTTTGGCGGTTTCTAGCTCTTCTTTTAGGGTGTTGATGAGGAGGTCGAGGTCGATTTCGTCGAGGAGTTTTTTGATGGCGGTGGCGCCCATGCCAACTTCGATTAAATCTTCGTATTCTTCGGGGAGGTTGCGGTAGTCAACTTCGGTGATGACGGCGCCCTTGTGGAAGCTTTCGAGGTAAGTTTTGCGTTTGATGAAGTCGGTTTCGAGGTCTTCGAGTTCTTTGGTGCGAGCATCTGCGAGAGCTTTGACGTTGGCGCCTTCGACGGCGCTTTCCTTGTCGTAGCGGACTTGGATGGCTTGGCGGGCGGCTTCGGTTTGGGCCTCGAGGTCGGCTAGAACCTTTTCGATTTCTTCGTCTTTGGCAGAAGTGACGAGGTAAGTGGCGAAGTAAATTACCTTTTCGATGTTTTTGACGGTGAGGTCAAGTAAAATCGAGAGGGCGGAAGGGGTGCCGCGCATGAACCAGATGTGAGTGACTGGTGCGGCGAGGGTGATGTGTCCCATGCGTTCGCGGCGGGTGATGCTTTTAGTGACGAGGTTGCCTTCTTTGTCCACGGCAGCTTCGCGCGAGCGGACGCCTTTGAGTTTGGCGTCGTGTGGGTTGATGTCTTTGACCGGGCCGAAAATCCGTTCGCAGAATAAACCGTCGCGTTCGGGTTTTTGGGTGCGGTAGTTGATGGTTTCGGGTTTGGTAACTTCGCCGTAGCTCCAGTTTAGGATGTCGGCGGCGGAGGCGACGCTCAAGCGAATCGAATCGAAATCGCTGGCGCTGATGTAGTTGTCTGCCCAAGCCATGTTAGTTCTCCTCTCCGAGGTCGGTGATACCGTCGTCCTCTGTTATTGTCATGCCCTCTTCTTCCAAAGCTTCTTTGCCTTCTTCGGTGTCGAGGTCGGTGATTTCTGGGGCAGTTTCAGCTTTGTGTTGGGCGTAGATTTGTTGGTCGTCTTTTTCTTTTTCGATGGCGCGAGAAGTTTCTTCGATGACGTCGGAAGCGTCGGTCATTTCGCCGTGGTCAAGGAGGTCAACTTTGAGGCCGAGGCCTTGAAGTTCTTTGACGAGGACGTTGAAGCCTTCGGGGAGCTTCGGGCCTTCGATGGGTTCGTGTTTGATGATGGATTCGTAAGCCTTAGCGCGGCCGTAGACATCATCGGATTTAATGGTGAGCATTTCTTGGAGGGTGGTGGCGGCGCCGTAAGCTTCGAGTGCCCAGACCTCCATTTCCCCGAAGCGCTGACCACCGTTTTGGGCCTTGCCGCCGAGCGGCTGTTGGGTGACCATGGTGTAAGGGCCGGTCGAGCGGGCGTGGATTTTGTCTTCGACCATGTGGTGAAGTTTAATCATGTGCATCACGCCGACGGAAGTGCGTTCGTTGAAGGGTTCGCCAGTGAGGCCGTCGTAAAGTTGGACGCGGCCGTCTTCGGCGAAGCCGGCTTTTTTGAGCTCTTTGGAGATGGTTTCGTCGGAGACGCCGTTGAAGGATGGGGTGGCGACTTTGTAGCCGAGAGCTTTGGCGGCCATGCCGAGGTGGGTTTCGAAGAGCTGGCCGAGGTTCATGCGGGAGGGGACGCCCATTGGCGACAAGAGGATGTCGATGGGGGTGCCGTCGGCCATGAAGGGCATGTCTTCGACCGGGAGAATGCGCGAGACGACGCCTTTGTTGCCGTGGCGGCCGGCGAGTTTGTCGCCGACGTCGATTTTGCGCATTTCGGCGACGTAGATTTTGATTTGCATGAGGACGCCAGCTTTGAGGTCGTGGCCTTGTTCGCGGGTGTAGATGCGGACGCCGATGACTTTGCCGGTGCCGCCGTTCATGCGGACGGAGGTGTCGCGGACGTCTTTGGCTTTTTCGCCGAAGATGGCGCGGAGCAAGCGTTCTTCAGAGGAGAGTTCTTGTTCGCCCTTCGGGGTGATTTTGCCGACGAGGATGTCGCCCGTGCTGACTTCGGAGCCAACGGTGACGATGCCATCTTCGCCGAGGTGGCGGAGCGAGTGTTCGCTGACGTTGGGGATGTCGCGGGTGATTTGCTCGGGGCCGAGTTTGGTTTCGCGGACTTCGACGTCGTAATCTTTGATGTTGATGCTAGTTAGTTCGTCGTCTTCGACCAAGCGGGAAGAGATGACGATGGCGTCATCCATGTTGTAGCCGCGCCAAGGCATGAAAGCGACGAGGAGGTCTTTGCCGAGTGCAAGTTCGCCGTTGGTGACGGAGGCGCCTTCGGCGAGGACGTCGCCTTTTTGGACTTTTTGGCCGCGGACGACTTTAGTGCGCATGTTGTAGCAGCGGTCGTCGTTGTTTTTTTCGAAGTGGATGAGTTTGTATTCTTTTTCGGACTTGTCGGCGTATTTGACGATGATGGAGACGCCGTCGGCTTTTTTAACCTCGCCGTCACCTTCGGCAAAGATGACTTGGGAGAGGTTTTTAGCGACCTCGCCTTCGATGCCGGTGCCGACGACAGGAGCGTCGGTGTGGAGGAGCGGGACGGCTTGTTTCTGCATGGCGCAGGCCATGAGGGAACGGTCAACGCGGTTCTTTTCGACGAAGGGGATGAGGGAGGCAGAGACGCCCAAGATTTCTTTGTGGGCGGCGTCAACGTGGGTGACGCGAGAAGATTCGACCTGAGCCG
>CAZDTL010000048.1:0-4126 GCA_964508335.1 uncultured Candidatus Saccharibacteria bacterium | reverse complement strand
GGCTTCATCGGCACCGGCACCCAGCCCACCCCCGTCTCCGACAAAGAAATCACCAAAATCAAAAAACGCATGGGCGTCGAAGACCCGAAATACTCCGTCAACTACGAAATCGGCGAAGTTGTCTCCGTCACCGACGGCCCATTCAAGGGCTTCGAAGGCGCCATCTCGGAAATTGACCAAGTCAAGGGCAAGCTCAAGGTCATGGTCTCCATGTTCGGCCGCGAAACCCCCGTCGAACTCGACGCTTTACAAGTCGCAAAAATTTAGGTATAATATACACCGTTACGCATTCTATAGAATAAACTTAAACTAGGAAAAATACTATGGCGGGTAAAAAAGTCATTGGTAATCTCAAACTTCGCATCCCTGGTGGCAAGGCTACGGCTGGCCCGCCAGTTGGCTCCACCCTCGGTCAATGGGGCTTAAACATGATGGACTTCATCAACCCTTTCAACGAAGCGACCAAAGAATTCATGGGTAAAAACGTCATCGTCCACATCAAGGTCTACGAAGACCGCACGTTCGACTGGGTTTGCCTCGGTCAGCCCGTTGACGACCTCATCCGCGAAACTATCAAGCTCGAAAAAGGCTCTGGCCGCCCCAACACCGAAAAGGTTGGCAAAATCACCCGCGCCCAGCTTGAAGAAATCGCCAACAAAAAGATGAAACAAATGAACGCCATCGACCTCGACGGCGCCGTTAAAGTCGTCGCCGGCACCGCCCGCTCCATGGGCGTCGAAGTCGTCGACTAACCTCATCAAACTACAAAAAGAAAATCCCCGACCGCAATCGGGGATTTTTTGAGAATGATTTGGTTTACTGCTGATTCGTTGTTGCTCGCCGCTTTTCGCACATCGCCACCATCAGGTCGCGCGCGGCTTCCAGCCGACTTACTTGCGCCTCCACTCCGGCCAACCATTTAATCGTCTCGTATTCAATCACATCCATATCATCAGACTCAACCGTCAGGTGCAACGGCACACCAGCAAACGTCATCAGGCGCGCCAGGATTATCTCGTAATGGTTTTCTTCCAGCCTTCTGCCGGTATTGACGAGCAAATATGCATCAGGATGCTGTTGGAAAAACTCCTTAAACCGCGACGCTTTCAAGGCTTGGAGCCGCGCGCGCAACTCAGTGCCCGTCGCGCATAGTTTACGAAAGTTCTCCTCTGCTTCGTACCTCTCAATAACTTTCTGAAACACGCTCCCAAACAGCGTCTCATCAAAGAGATAATCCGGGTCATACGGCAGTCGTTCGCCGCCGTCAACCGTAAACCACTCTTTGTGAAAGTCGAAATGCTTGCGTTGTCCGGGAAACTGCCCCACCGCCGAAACCAGCCTCGCTATGAAGACTTCGCGGTAGCTACGGAACTTGCGGAACTCCCACTTGTCGTTGATGCGCTTACGCCTCACTAACTCCTTCCATGCCAGATAATTATAGTTCGCGTGCGTGACGGTCTCATTATATAACACTTGGCAGACATCTTGTTGTTCGCTCGTCAAGTCGACAAGCTGGCAGGTTCCCCCGCTCAGCGCCACCAGTGCATTCATGGCATCTAGCGGCTCGGTCATGTAGAACAGCCGCACGCCATTCGGGCGCACCGCTTCGTCGCCAAAGAGCACAGTCTCGACTACCGCCAGGGGCTTCAGCCCTTTGAACAGCGTCGGCACTTGCGCGCAGACTTTTCGCGCAAACTCATCGTAATGCGGGCTATGCTTCAGCGCAAACCCGCCCACAATCGGTCGATCGTTCTCATCTAGCGCGGCTTTCTCTGGATAAACCAGCACCGCCGGCTGCCCAGCTTCGAACGCCAGCTCCATCGCTAGCCCAGGGCAAACAGAAGTCGTCGCACGGCTAGTCGGGATCGTCTCAGTTTCGTAAGACTTCACCCTTTCGCCCCGCTCAGTCATCTTCCGCGCTTCACTCAGAAGCGCCAGGTTTTTCTGCTCTCCATGCTCCGCGAAAAAATCTCTTCGCGCCACGGTCTCAAGATACGGTTTCATCAAATCACTCCCTCTCAATGTTCTCTCCAGCTTGCGCTTGAGTTATCTAAATTATATCATAAAATCACAAAAAGTAAACCCAAGCCCCTTGCCTATTTTAAGCATAACTATTATAATTACCTCATGGAACCTACAGCTTTTGTCACTTCACATTATACTTACCCCGCAAACACTACCATCTTCATTGCTTCGCTCGTCACTTTTCTTATCGGGGCCGTCTGCGCCGCCGTCAGCATCTACATGTTCAAAACCAACCGCATCCCCCGCCTCGGTAAAAACAGCATCTCCGTCGACGAGCCTCGCCAAGCCGGTGTCCTCTTCGCGCTTTTCAGCCTTCTGGGTTTCGCCATGGCCGCCAATCTCACCCTCACTGACCCAGCCGTCGCCGCCATCACTCCCGCCATCCTCGACCTTATTCTCCCCATCGTCCTCTTCATCATCGGGCTTTCCTTCCCGGCCCTCCTTCTCTACGCCGGCTTCTACGGCCTCAAAACTCACCGCGTCTACGGCTACATCAACACTCGCGCCGCCCAACCCCACATCAAACGCTACGCCAAATCCATCAGCATCCTCATGCTCATTGCCGGCACCACTACCGCTCTCGGCGGTATCGCCATCTTTGCGCGCGGTTTTATCACGCCGTCCCTAGGCTTCATCTCCACCGTCGCCAACGTCCTTTTGCTCGTCGGCACCATCACCTGTTTCGCCATGTCTGGCCTCATGCTCTCCATGGAAGGCGCCATCAAACGCGCCATCAAATCTGCTAAACCCTCCAAATCCTCTTCCATCAAATCTAAAGCCAAAACCTCCCGCCACAACTAGCCGTCCCTTGCCAAAACTTCAGCTTTTTGCTATAATATAAACATATATTAATTCATGTTGGGAGAGCGCGAATTTTACGCACGCTCGCTACCACCACAGAAAGGATTTACCACTATGGCCGACAAAGAAGCCAAAGACCTTAAAGACGAAACTGTCGCCGAAACCCCCGAGACCACGGAAGCCCAAGCGGCCCCAGAAGCCGCCAAAGCTCCAGTCGAGGAAGAAAAATTTGCCAAATCCGGCAAAAAATCCAAAAAACACATCGAAGAAGTTAAAGCCGAAGAAGAACGCCAAGCCCGCAAAATCGAACGCGCCAAGGAAGAAGCCGAAGCTGCCGAAAAACCCAAAGGCGCCAAGCCCATCACCCGCCCGCTCATTGAACGCCGCGGCAAAAACTACCGCAAGGTCGCCGAAAAAATCGAAAAAGGCAAAGTTTACAATCTCGCTGACGCTCTCAAACTCGCCATCGAGACCAACCCTGTAAAATTTGACGCCACCGTCGAAGCTCACGTTTGCCTCGGTGTTGACCCGCGCCAAGCCGACCAAAACATCCGCACTACCGTCGTCCTTCCAAACGGCAACGGCAAAACCGTCCGCGTCGCCGTCTTCGCTCCGCTCGACGCCGCCAAAAAAGCTAAAGAAGCCGGCGCCGACATCGCCGAAGACGCCGAATTCCTAAAGCGCCTCGACAAAGGCGAAATCGCTTTTGATGTCCTCATCTCCACCCCGCAATACATGCCCAAGCTTGGCAAATACGCCCGCATGCTCGGCCCCAAAGGCCTCATGCCAAACCCCAAAGCTGGCACTGTCACCATGGATCTCGAAAAAGCCGTCAAAGAGGCCAAAGCCGGCAAGGTCGAATACCGCGTCGATAAACAATCCATCGTCCACATCGGCCTCGGCAAAGTCTCCTTCGGTGCCGACAAACTCTTAGAAAATGCCACCGTCTTCTTCGACAGCCTCAAGGCGCAAAAACCCGCCTCCCTAAAAGGGAACTACGTCAAGTCCGTCTTCGTCACAACCACTATGGGCCCCTCCATCGCCGTAGAAAACATTTACGGCTAAACCACAAAATCTCCCCGAAAGGGGAGATTTTTTGTATAATAAATTACATGACCACGAAGAAGAAATCTACTAAAAAGACCAACTACAAACTCCGCCGCGTCATCGGCGTCTCTGCCACCGTCGCCGTCGCCGCCGGCGTCATCCTCGCCAACCCTGCCTCTTACGAAACCGTTTACACTCCCGTCGAAACGCCCTCCGCCGAATCAGAAAACGCCGCCCCGCTCGGCGCCTCTTC
>CAZDTL010000047.1:0-4396 GCA_964508335.1 uncultured Candidatus Saccharibacteria bacterium | reverse complement strand
GTAGTCTCCCCCCTTCGGGCCGGTTCCCCTCGTTCCGGTCCCCGAAGGGTTCTAGAGACTGGAGTGCGTCTGATAATACTGTGTAGAGGGGTGAGGCGCGCAAGCGTAAGCGGAATGGAATTAACAGATACAAACCCCTAATTTTACACCCAATTTTAAGCCACGTCAAGCCCCCTAAACCCCCTTTCGCCCGCAACTTAACAACTTAATCAAAAAAGGCCGCTACCTTGCGTCCTGAGGCCTAAGCCACGGACAGAATTTCTATACGTTTCTTGGTTGTTGTATTGCACTTTCGCTGTCCTCCTATTCATAAATCGGCTTAGACCTCAGACCCCAGGGTAGCGGTTTTCCTATACACAAAACTCTAAAACGGTGCTAAAATAATAATAATGAAAATCCTCATGCTTGGCTGGGAACTCCCGCCGCACAACTCCGGAGGCTTAGGTGTCGCCTGCCTTAATCTTTCTCGCGCCCTCGCCAAGGACGGTTGCGACATCGACTTCGTCGTCCCTTACTCCGCCCCTCACGAAAACATCACCTTCATGCACGTCCTCTCCGCCTCAAAGCTCGACCCGCTCTTCCGCTTCGGCCTCGGCGCCTACGATTCCGATAAAGTCGAAGAAATGATTATCCCCGACGTCCGCATCCCCGGCGCCATCTCCAAAGATCAAATCTCCATCCGCCAAATCCAAAAAACCTACTGCGACTTCGTCGAAAAATACCTCATGGAGTTCAAGCCTAGCCTTGTCCACGCCCACGATTGGCTTACCTTTGAAGCCGGCATCCTCGCCAAGAAAAACTTCGGCATTCCCCTCGTTGCCCACGTCCATGCCACCGAATTCGACCGCGCCGGTGGCAACGGCGGCAACCCCCTCGTCCACGCCATCGAACGCGAAGGTCTCATGCTCGCCGATAAAATCCTCGCCGTCTCCGAAATCACCAAGCGCATCATCCACGAAAAATACTCCATCCCTCTCGAAAAAATTGACGTCGTCTACAACTCCCTCGACGAAGATTTCCTCAAACAAGCCTACTCCCTCGACAAAGACGAATATAAATACATTGAGAGCCTAAAGTCCAAGGGTTACGCCATCGTCAGTACCGTCGGCCGCTTCACCATCCAAAAGGGCCTCAGTCACTTCCTCCATGCCGCCGCCAAAGCCATCCGCAAAAACCCCAAGCTCATATTCGTCTTCGCGGGCGACGGCGAAGAAAAGCCCGAACTCATCCGCCTCGCCGCCGAACTCGGCATCGCGAAAAACGTCATCTTCACTGGCTTCGTCCGCGGGCGCCAACTGCGCGACGTTTACGAGCTCTCCGACATCTTCGTCATGTCTAGCATCTCCGAACCTTTCGGCCTCACCGCCCTCGAAGCCGCCCACCATAGCGACGTCCTCATCCTCACCAAACAATCCGGCGTCGCCGAGGTCATTCGTAGCTCCTTCCGCTACGACTTCTGGGACGACGACAAGCTTGCCAACGAAATCCTCGCCGTCGCCAAATCTCCCGCTCTCAAAGACACGCTCAAACACTCCATTAAGAACGAATACCGCAAAATCAGCTGGGAAGACGTTGCGCAAAAATGCCTCAAGGTCTATAATAATATAGATAACCATAAACGGGACTTTTAACCAACCTCATGCGCGGAATTTGCCTCTATCTCCACATCCACCAGCCTTGGCGCGTCCGCGCTTACTCCATTTTCGACGTCGGCACCAGCGACAACTACTTCCACGCCTCCGACTACCACTCCAAACAAAACAACGAGCGCATCTTCAAAAAAGTCGCCGCCAAAAGCTACCTCCCCACCTTCGACTTACTAGAAAAAAACCTCGCCAAGCACAAAGGCTTCAAATTCAGCCTCTCCATCACCGGCACCTGGCTCGAACAGGCGGAAATGTGGATGCCTGAGCTAATCACCCGCCTTCAAAAAATGGTCGAAACCGGCCGCGTCGAGCTTGTCGCCGAAACCTACTACCACTCCATGTCCTTCTTCTACGACCAAGCCGAATTCAAGGCCCAAGTCCAACAACAAGTCGCCACCTTCAAGCGCCTTTTCAACTTCACCCCCAAAGTCTTTCGCAATACCGAACTCTCTTACAACGATGCCATCGGTCGCGCCGTCGAAGATCTCGGCTTCAAAGCCTGCCTTGCCGAAGGTTGGGACAAAATCCTCGGCTGGCGCAGCCCCAACTTCGTCTATAAAGCCGCCGGCACCAAAAACCTCAAGCTCCTCCTCAAAAACTACCGCCTTTCCGACGACATCGCCTTCCGCTTCTCCGACAAATCCTGGAAAGATTGGCCCCTCACCGTCGAAAAATACGAACGCTGGCTCGACGACGCCTGTCTCGACGGCAACCTCGTCAACCTCTTTATGGATTTCGAGACCTTCGGCGAACACCAATGGCAAGAAACCGGCATCTTCAACTTTATGGATTGCCTCATCGACTCTTGGCTCGGCAAATTCGATAATAAATTCCTCACCGTCTCCGAAGAAGCCGCTTTAGAACCCATTGGCGAGCTTTCCTTCCCCTGGACTGTTACCTGGGCCGACACCGAGCGCGACCTCTCCGCCTGGATGGGCAACAAACTCCAAGACGAAGCCATGTCTGCCCTCTACTCTCTCCGCCCCCAAGTCCTCAAAAAATCCCAGTCCCTCACCAAAACCAACCCTGCCGCCGCTCAGCAACTTCTCGAGGATTTTCGCCGCCTCACCACCAGCGACCACGCATACTACATGTGCACCAAATACTGGAACGACGGCGATGTTCACGCCTACTTCTCTGCCTACGACTCCCCTTACGACGCATTTATGTATTTCCTAAACGCCCTTCGTAGTCTAGAATATAGACTAGAATCATGACAACCCGCCCCCACCGCCTTCACTGCTTCTTCTTCGACCACCTCGAATACCTTTTTGTCACCCTCCTTTTTGTCGGCGTCTTTTACCTAGCCTTCACCCATGGCTCCTACTCTCAAGCCTACTCCTCGCGCCTCGCCGACCCCGACTACTATGCCAACCTCATTTTCGACGATTCTCGCATCCACTCCATCAACCTCTCCATCTCTGGTGACGATTGGCAAAACCTCCACGACGATTTCCGCGAAAAATCCAAATACCACGCCACCGTCACCATCGACGGCGAAACTTTTTCCGACGTCTCCTTCTCCGCCCGCGGCAACGGCTCCCTCGGCGACGTCCACCGCGAAGGTCATCCCGACCGCTCCAACTACACCATCAACTTCAAAAAATTCAACAGCAAACTCTCTTACCACGGCCTCGACAAATTAGTCCTCAGTGGCCTCTACTTCGAGCCGAGCTACCTCCGCACCTACCTTTCCTTCCGCCTCATGGCCCAAGCCGGCGCCGACGTCCCCCTCTCCGCCTTCACCAAATTCTACGTCAACGGCGAATACAAAGGTCTCTTCCTCGCCATCGAAGCCGTCGACCAATCCTTCCTCGCCCGCACCTCCCACGACTCTTCCGCCACCCTCTTCCACCCCATCCCCTATAACGTCGACTGGGACCGCATCTACGCCGATAGTAAACTCCTCGCCGACCCCTCTACGCTCGACCCAGACGCCCACCCCGGCTCCTCCTTCAATACCTACGGCGGTAGCGACCTCGTCTACCGTGGCGACGATCCCGCCAGCTACGATTCCATCTTCCTCAACGCCTCCACTAAATACTCCCAAGCCGATGTCTCCTTCGTCATCTCCGGCATCGAATCGCTCTCTGGCTACTCGCTCAACAACCCCACCGACTACTGGGATGTCGGCTCTATCATCCGCTTCTTCGCCGCCGCCACCCTCGCTCCCAATAGCGACAGCTACCTCGGCTCCCTCGCTCAAAACTACTACCTCCGTCTCGCAAACGGCAAACTCTCTATGATTCCATGGGACTACGACCGCGCTCTCAAAATCGACGGTTTCAGCCCCGACCCCCAAGCCGACGACCCCCTCCTCACTTGGCCAATTGACTCGCCCACTATCGCCACCGAACCATCTTCGCGCCCGCTCTGGACACTCGTCGCCGACAACCCCGCTTACCTCGAAGCCTACCACTCCACTATCCAATCCGCCCTCGACAACTACCTTCTCCCTGGCGCCGCCGCCCAAGACCTCGACACTGCCGCCGCCCTCATCCGCTCCAGCGTCTACTCCGACCCCACTCGCCACTATTCCACCGAGCAATTCGAAAACGAAGTCGCCTACCTCCACACCTACCTCGCTCTCCGCACCGACTCCCTCCAAAAACAACTCTGGAATCTCTCCCCTCGCACTCGCGAAGAAAACTGATAATTTTCTAACTCTTGACACAAAAAAGAGCCTCACGGCTTCTAACCCATAGATGGTGGAGTGCAGGAGATTCGAACTCCTCACCTCTTCCATGCCA
>CAZDTL010000046.1:0-4544 GCA_964508335.1 uncultured Candidatus Saccharibacteria bacterium | reverse complement strand
TATCCAAATTCCGGCAGGAGTGACAATCACGGTCGGCGACACGGGCATCACCGTCGCTGGACCTAAAGGTTCGCTCATTGTCCCGGTTCAACAAAATACGCAGACCTCCGTCGAGGGCGACAAAATCATCGTCACCCGCACCAACGACGAGCCAGAATCTCGCGCTTGGCACGGTCTTCAACGCGCCCTCCTCAACAACGCCGTCATCGGCGTCACCAAAGGCTTCGAAAAACAACTCGAAATCAACGGCGTCGGCTTCCGTCTTCAAGGCGGCGGCAAACAAATCGAAATGGCCCTCGGCTTCTCCCACCCCGTCAAATACACCGCCCCCGAAGGCATCGACCTCAAAGTCGACAAAATGAACATTACCGTCTCTGGCATCGACAAACAAAAAGTCGGCCAAGTCGCCGCGGAAATCCGCGCTCTCAAGAAACCCGAGCCTTACAAAGGCAAAGGCATTAAATATGTGGACGAAGTCATTCTCCGCAAGGCCGGAAAGGCAGGAAAGAAATAACATGAAAGCTATCTTCCGCGCTAACCGCACCCGCGCTAAAATCCACGGCACCGCCGAGCGCCCGCGCCTAAGCGTCAACATCTCTAACAAGCACGTCACCGCCCAACTCATCGACGACGACAAGGGGACTACCCTTGCCTACGCCACCACCGTTGGCAACAAACTTAAAGGCACCAAGACCGAACTCTGCGCCCAAATTGGCACCGAAATCGCCAAAAAAGCCAAGGCCGCCAAAATCCAAAAGGCCGTGTTCGACCGTGGTTCTAAACTTTACGCTGGCCGTATGTCTGCTTTAGCAAGCGCCGCCAGAAAAGAAGGATTGGAGTTCTAACTATGCCCGAATCTAATGACAAACAAGCCAAGGTCGTCAACCTCAGCGGCACCCTCAAAATGAGCGACAAAACTGCCGCCACCAAACAAACTCGCGACATCTCCGGCCACCGCATGGACCGCCGCAACCGCCGCGACCGCAACCGCGTCAGCGACGCCCCCAAAGAATTTGACGAAACCACCATCCACATCTATCGCGTCTCCCGCACTGTCGCTGGTGGCCGCCGCATGCGTTTCAAAGCCCTCGTCGCCGTCGGCAACCACAAAAACAAAATCGGCGTCGCCGTCGCCAAAGGCAACGACGTCACTTCCGCCGTCCAAAAAGCCACCACAAAGGCCAAGAAAAACATGATCACCTTCGCTATGGATGGCGAAACTATCTGCCACGAAACCGAAACCAAAGTCACCGGCGCTAACGTCCTCATGAAACCGGCCGCCCCCGGCACCGGTATCATCGCTGGCGGCGTCGTCCGCTCCATCATCGGCCTCACTGGCGTCAAAAACTTAATCAGCAAGAGCCTCGGCTCCACCAACAAAGTCAACATCGCCTACGCCGTCTTTGAGGGCCTCCGCGAACAAACCCCGCGCAAGGAATGGACTACCACCATCGCCAAAGCCGCTGAACCCAAAGAAACCAAGGAAGCTAAAGAAGCTACACCAGCTAAAGCTCCCAAGGCCAAAAAAGTCGAAGCTAAGACCGAAAAGAAACCGGCCGCGAAAAAAGCCGCTCCTAAGAAAACCGCAACCAAGAAACCGGCCGCGAAAAAAGAGGAGAAATAGCCATGAAATACAACGAACTCGAAGTCAATAAAAACACCCGCCCGTCTCGCAAAGGCCGCGGCATCTCCGCCGGCCAAGGCAAAACCGCCGGTCGTGGCACCAAGGGCCAAAAAGCCCGCACCGGCCACCGCAAAATGCCAACTGGCTTCATGGGCGGCCAACGCGCCATCATGCAGGCCATCCCAAAGCTCAAAGGGTTCAAAACCCTCCACGCTAAGGCCGAAGTCATCTACACCGACACCCTCAACGAACTCAAGGGCAATGTCGACAACTTCGTCCTCGCCGAAAAAAGCTTCATTACTTCGCCTTACATCAAGGTTAAAGTCATCTCTCGCGGCGAATTAAAATCGAAAATCACTCTCGAAACCCAATTCGCCTCCAAGAGCGCCATTGAAGCCATCAAAAAAGCCGGCGGCGACTTCAAAAAAGTCCCCATCCCCATGCGCGCCAAAAAAGCCGAGAAATAACCAGAAAATAACCCCATTTGGGGTTATTTTTTTATCTATTTTATGTTATTATAGACAAAGTAAATCTAGCAGAAGGTTCCGTATGCATTTCAAAACTATTTTCAAATCCCTAAAAAACAAAGATATGCTCAAAAAATTCCTAGTCATTTTGGGCATCTTGTTCGTCTACCGCCTTTTGGCTCACATCCCCGTCCCCCTCGGCGACATCACCACCTTCCGCGACGCCGTCCACAACCTCATCAGCAGCACCAACTTCGGCTCCTTTCTCAACATGATTTCCGGCGGCGGTCTTACCAACTTCTCCATCATCCTCGTCGGCATCTCCCCCTACATCACCGCCTCCATCGTCATCCAGCTCCTCACCAAAGCCATCCCTAGCCTAGAAGAAATCTCCGAAGACGGCGAAGTTGGCCGTCGCAAAATCAACCAATGGACTCGCCTCCTCGCCGTCCCGCTCGCCATCGTCCAAGCCATCGCCTACATCTACCTACTCAACCAAAACATTCTCTCCTCCACCACCGCCGTCACCCCAGAACTCACCACTCTCCAATGGCTCATCGCCGTCGTCTCCATGGTCGCTGGCTCCATCCTCCTCATGTGGCTCGGCGAACTCATGACCGAGCAGGGCATCGGCAACGGCATGTCCACCCTCATCCTCGCTTCCATCATCTCCACCTTCCCCAACACTTTTGCCAACCTCTGGGCTAGCCTCATCGACACCTCTACCGGCACTCTCTCCCTCTTCGGCTGGCTCAACCTCCCCGTCAACCCCATCACCTTCTGGATTATCCTCGGCTTCTGCCTTGCTCTCATCATCGTCATCTACTTCCTCACCAAACTCAACGAAGCCCAGCGCATCCTCACCATCAACTACGCCAAGCGCATCCATGGCAACTCTGCCTACGGCGACATCCGCTCCATCCTGCCCCTAAAGCTCATCTCTGCCGGCGTCATCCCCGTCATCTTCGCCACCGCCTTTCTCTCTCTCCCTGCCCTCGTTGGCCAAATCATCTTATCTAGCAATGCCGACTCTATCCTCGGCCAAAAACTCGTCGCCCTCTTCACCGCCCCCAGCGCTAGCACCTTCTCCTCACTCTACCCCCTTGGCATCACTTGGCAATGGTTCGTCTACCCTGCCACCATGTTCGCCCTCATCGTCATGTTCACCTACTTCTACACTAGCGTCAACTTCAACACTAAAGAAATTGCCGACAATCTCCAAAAACAAGGCGGCTTCATCGAAGGCGTCCGCCCTGGCCTCCAAACCGCCAACCACCTCGAAAAAATCGTCAAGCGCCTCAATCTCTTTGGCTCCCTCAGCCTCGGCCTCGTCGCCATGCTCCCCTTCATCACCGACTACATCTTCATCGTCCTCACCGGCACTCCTCAAGGCCTCTCCATCTCTGGCACCGGTTTACTCCTCGTCGTCACCATCTCCCTCGAAAACCTCCGCGCCATCGACTCTCGCGCCCTCATGGTCACTTACGACGATTACGGCAAACCTCAAAAACCTCGCAAACTTAAAAAACTCGCAACCAACAACAACTAACCTTGAAAGGGTGGCATGAAACGAAACAAACCAACGGCTAAAGCCTCGACCAAAACTAACAAATCAACCAAAACCCCAAAATCCTCCACTCCGCCTAAAATCGCCTCCGACCAATCCCTAGAAACCAACCACCGCCGCATGAACCTTGAAGGCTCCCGCACCCTCATCAGCAAAATCCTCCTCGGCCTCATCCTCTTCTGCCTCACTTTCTTCTTCGCTCGCACCGCCATCTGGGAATACAACTACTACACCGAAAAAGAAGGTAGCGCCCGCGCCACCGTCGAAACCGTCACCGAACCCGAACCAGTCGAAGAAGTCGAAGTTACCGTCGAACAACGCGCCGAATACTCCGTCCCAGCCGACCACCCCCGCTACCTTTCCATCTCCAAACTCGGCATCGTCAACGCTCGCGTCATGTCCATGGGCGTCAACGCCGCTGGCGAACTCGACACCCCTTACAACATCTTCGACACCGGCTGGTATAACCAATCTAGCAGACCTGGCCACGGCGGCGTCCTCGTCATCGACGGTCACAACGGCGGCCCCAACGTCGAAGGCGTCTTCAAGCACCTCAACCAACTCTACGCTGGCGACGAAATCGTCATCGAACGCGGCGACGGCGAACGCTTTGTTTACTCCGTCGTCGAAAACAAAGAAATCCCCCTCTCTGAAGCCGACGATTACATGACCACCGCCTTCACCTCCCCCGTCCCCGGCACCGAAGCCCTCACTCTCATCTCTTGTGTCGGCGAATGGTCTCAAGTCCAGCAAACCTACCTCTCCCGCCAATTCGTCAGAGCTGTTTTGAAATAAAACCTTTACAAAACAGCTTTTATTTGATAAAATATCCTGGTAATTTATGGCTAGTCAAAAGGAAGTGATTAAACTCACAGGCAAGGTCGTT
>CAZDTL010000045.1:0-4717 GCA_964508335.1 uncultured Candidatus Saccharibacteria bacterium | reverse complement strand
TCACCTCTTCCATGCCATGGAAGCGCTCTACCAAATGAGCTAGCACCCCATGGGTCTCTACCATTCTACCACAACTTGTGCTAAAATGGAAGTATGAAAAAGACAATTCTCACCGGCCTCCGCGTCAACAGCGAACTCACCCTCGGCAACTACCTTGGCGCCCTGCTCCCCATGGTGCGCCTCGCTAATAAATACTCCAAGGATTACATAGTCAACATCTTCGTCCCCGACCTCCACTCTATCATCTCCGCCATCGACGGCGACCTCCGCGCTAACACCCTCCGCAGCCTCAAATACTACCTCGCCGCCGGTCTCGAATTAAACGATAATGTCCACATCTACCGCCAATCTCGCGTCCCCGCTCACGCTGAGCTTGCTTGGGTTCTAAACTGCCTTGCCACCATGGGAGAAATGTCTCGCATGACCCAGTTCAAAGAAAAGTCCGAAGGCCAAGACAGCACCAACGTTGGCATCTTCGACTACCCCGTCCTCATGGCGGCCGACATTCTCCTCTACGACGCCTCCTTCGTCCCCGTCGGCGAAGACCAATTCCAGCACCTCGAACTCACCCGCAACCTCGCCCAGCGCTTCAATCGCCGCTTCGGCGACACTTTCACCGTCCCCGAACCCACCAAAACCCAAGTCGAATTCATGGGCATCGGCACCGGCATCCGCATCCGCGACCTCGTCAACCCCGAAAAAAAGATGAGCAAGTCCACCGCTGGTGACAACTGCAAAATCATGCTCTCCGACTCTCCGGCTAGGGCCGCCAAAAAAATCATGTCCGCCACCACCGACAGCCTCGAAAATATCGACTTCAACTTAGAGACCCAACCTGGCATCTCCAACCTCCTCCAAATCGAAGCTCTGATTAGCGACCGCCCACTCGGCGAAGTCATCCGCGAGTGGCAGGGCAAATCTCGCTACGGCGACCTCAAACAACAAGTCGCCAACCACGCCCAAACCCTCCTCACCGCCTTCCAAAGCCGCCTCGACCAAATCTCCGATGCTGACGTCGAGCGTCTGCTCCCCGCCGGCGAAGCCTACGCCAACCAAATCGCCAACCAAAAGCTCGCCGACGTTTACGCTAAAATCGGCTTAAATTAAAATGATTATCACCGGCAAAAAATTCAGCAAGCCCACCATGTCCCGCGTCATCAACGGCGACATCACTTTGGACACCACCGACCAAAAACCGGAAAAATTCCGCCTCGACCACCTCGTGGTCGAAAAATACCCCGAATACAACCGCTCAACCCTCCAAAAATTCATCCGCGAAGGCTGGGTCACGGTCAACGGCGACACCGTCAAAAAACCCAACTCCACTTTCGAAAAATCCGCCAAAATCGTCCTCACCACCCCCATCCACTCGCCCCTCCGCCAAGAAATCTCCCCCACCATCATCTACGAAGACACCAACGTCAAAGTCATCGACAAGCCCGCCGGTCTCCTTAGCATGGCTAAGGGCGAATTTTGCCCCGAGCCCACGCTCGAGCAATTCGGCCTTCTCGTCCATCGGCTCGACCGCGGCACCTCTGGCGTCGTCATCCTCGCCAAAAACGAACCCACCCAAACCATGCTCCGTCGCCAATTCCAAGAACGCCACGCCCACAAAATCTACTACGCCGTCGTCCAAGGCCACCCCAAGCTCGACGCCGCCAAAATCGACCTCCCCATCTCTCGTAACCTCTCTCATCACGCCACCTTCCAAGTCGACCCCAACGGCCGGCCTAGTATCACCTATTACCAAGTCTTAAAAACCACTGGCGACCTCTCTCTGCTTGAACTCCGCCCCATCACCGGCCGCACACACCAGCTTCGCGTCCATCTCCAATACCTCGGCACCCCCATCCTCGGCGACCACGTTTACGGCGTCGAAGGAGGAACCGCTGCCAATCGTAGCAAATCAACCATCTCCGACGCCGAGCGCCTCTACCTCCACGCCAAATCGCTCGAAATTACCATCCCCGGCCCCACGCCCGAAGCCAACAACGAGCGCAAAACTTTCGAAGCTCCCGTTCCGCCGGAATTTTTCAAATTCTTCGAGGACTAAATGTTTTTCGATACTCCCGAACAAATCGCCTCTCTCGCTCTAAAAACCAACTTCGCCATCTTTGCCCTCGACTCTGTCAAAGCGCGTCAAATCTTCGCCAAAACCTACCGCTCTCGCGCCCTCTTTCTCACGCCTGACGACAAAACTGACAAAATCTCCATCGACATGGTGCGCGACTTCACCGCCCTCACCAACACCACCGACACCACCGACCGCTTCTTCGTCATCTTAAATGCCGAAGCCCTCAACCCCGCCGCCGCCAACGCCCTCCTCAAAAACCTCGAAGAACCCGCGCCCCACCACCACTTCGTCCTCGTTACCGAAACCCCCTCTGCCCTTCTCCCCACCATCCTCTCTCGCGCTCAAGTATTTTATCTAAAAGAAGTCAACAATCTCAGCCGCCCCGTCGTCGCCGACGATAAAATCAAAACCCTCGCCAAACAGCTCATTGTCGCCGACCCCAAAACTCTCCTCGCTCTCGCCACCGACCTCTCTAAGAAAAAAGACAACCCCCGCGCCTTCGCCCTCGCCGTCGTCGGCACCGCCATCGAACTCACCTACAAAACCTACTTCGCTACCAACCAAGCCAAGTTCCTCAAAAAACTCCCCAACCTCCTTGCTCTCTACGACCACCTCGAGCGTAACGGCCATATCAAGCTCCATATCGTCGCGGATATGCTTTAAGTATGCTATAATATATAATATATGATTGCCACTCTGCTCATCGCCGCTTTCCTCGCTTTTCTTGTTTTTGGTTACCCCGCCCTCCTCGCCAAGCGCAAAAAAGAAGCTGAGATCGAAAAATCCCCTCACTTCGATGCCCAAATGAAAAAACTCTGGAACATCGCCCAAGATTCCATGAAAGAACGCAAACCCCTAAGGGCCGAAAAAGCCCTCCTTACCATCCTCAAGTTCGACGAAAAAAACGCCGCCGCCTACAACCGCCTCGGCATCCTCTATGCCAAAGAGCAAAAATTCGACGAAGCCATCGAATGTTTCGAAATCGCTCAGTCTCTCGACAACAACCCTTCCTCGCTTCATAACGCCGGCCTGATTTACCTCGAAACTGGCGCCTACGAAAAAGCCGAAATGGCCTTCAATCAAGCTCTCGAACTTGAAGGTGGCATCCCTGCCCGCTTCATCGCTCTCGCCAAGGCCGAAGAAAAACTCGGCAAAAGAAAAGAAGCCATCGCCGCCCTCGAATCCGCCTACGAACTCGAAGCCTCCACTACCACTCTCCGCCAAATCCTCGCTCTCTACGAAGCCTCCGGCGACGAAGAGGGAATCGAAGACACCACTCTCCGCATCAACAACCAGCTCGCCGCCCTCGAACGCAAGAAAAAAGAAGGCCGGTCGAGCCGCCGCATCGTCCGCCGCGCCTCTCGCGCCGCTGCCAAGGCCGCCAAAAAGCCTCTCGGCCCCAGCTCGCCCGCCAGCCACCCTCGCGCCCGCCTCGTCCGCCCCAAATCCAAGTCAATCTAACCAAAGAAAATCCCCCGCATCAGTTGCGGGGGTCGTTGTTGGACGGTTGATTATAGTAAAACTGCTTCACTCCAGCCGGCACTTGCCCAGGCTCATAGCCTTCCTCCACCAAGGAATCGCTCGGCGCCGTATAATACAACCTATACGCCGCCTCGTTAATCCCCGCAAAGAACGGCATCCAGGGCTTCTGCCCATAGCGCTCCAGCATCCCGGCATACATATTGTCAAGACAACGTTTCGACTTAGTCTTGCGCATCAGCACCTTATCGTCCTTCGACAGTGCCCACGGATGGGTCATGTCTCCGTCAAAGTCATGCACGTGCGCATAGATAATCCCCAGCAAAAACGCTTCCTTGTCAAACAGCTTTGCCTCGTCGCCCTCTTGGTTGACGGACAAATACTGGCCTTTGTGCCGCATCCGAGGTTCTCTAGGAAAATCTTCGATGAAGTCGCAGAAATACCCCCACTCCAGCAGCCACTTTTCTTCCAAGTCGTGGCTACCGTCATCTTCCCAATCTCCAATCGGGATTTCTCCAACTTCGTGTAGCAACACTCTCTCCATCAGGTCATACCAATCCGGCGCATAGCCAAAGACTATCGGCACATAATCCCCGAACAAATCGCGAAACAGCATTACGGCATTGCACAGCCCGAAAACATGGTCAGCATCCGTAAACGGCGTCGCCCAAGGCAAAAGCTTCATCCGCGGGAGCCGAAACTTCCGCCGAGCCTTGCCGAACTTCCGCGTCACGGTATAAAACCACATCTTCCAATAGCCAGATCTTTCCACGCGCCGCTGCTCCATCAACGTCAGCCATTTTTGCACAAACAGCTCGCAACGCCAATCAAAGTTCGGGATTACTTGACGCAAATAGCCAAGTTGTTCTTCTAGGTTCAATCATCTCACCTCCAACTTTTAAATTACCGCCCACCAACTCTTAAATTATATCACCCCAACACCACATAACAAAACACAAACACCATTTTTTCGCACAAAAAATGGAGCCGCGATCGGGATTTGAACCCGAGACCTCATCCTTACCATGATAGCGCAAAGCCAATTCACCTTAGACACATCACTTTTACCATATAACCGTAACCGTGATAGCACCTAGTTAATTGCTATAATTCCATCAAGGTAAAGAACGAGAATTGCAGGCTCTACACGCGAATGGTGAGATA
>CAZDTL010000044.1:0-4835 GCA_964508335.1 uncultured Candidatus Saccharibacteria bacterium | reverse complement strand
CCAAACAAATCGACGACCTCACCGCCCTCAAGCTCGCCCGCGACATCGCCAACAAAATCGAAGCCACCATGTCCTACCCCGGCGTCATCAAGGTCAACGTCATCCGAGAAACCCGCGCCGTCGAATACGCCAAATAACCCCCGCGTCAATTATCCCCACACAAAAATCGCCCGGAGCTACAAGCTCCGGGCTTCTCTTCATCTTAGAAATTGCGTCTATGAATATCAGTCCCTTTCTTCCGGTTGTGCCAGAAATGCCATTTTTTTCTCAGCGTCGACTGGCTCCATGTCGTATTGTCAAACGCTTCGTAAACCGACCGCATAATCCCGTTTTCATCTTCATACTCTTCGATTACTGTCGCCGGCAGCCGCGGAATAAACACAATTCGGCGGTTCAATCCAAAGGCCTTCTCTCTCAGATACTCAGTCCCCTCGTGCAATCGCACACGCCTGAGCTTCCGACAATGACAGAAAGCACACGGGCCCACTTCAATCACGCTTCCAGGAATATCCACAGTCTTCAGCTCATGACACAGTTCAAAAGCGCTTTCGTCAATCTTCAGCAATCCCTCTGGGAACTCCACCTCGCGCAAATACTCACAATACAAAAACGCATTACGGTCGATATACTCCAACGTGCTCGGAAACACCACTCGCTCCAGATTTTCCATATGCTGGCAGGCGCCTCTACCGATGTAAACGATACCCTCGGGGAAGATGATTTCACTCCCCCTAAACCATCCGCTGAATGCCTCATCATCCACTTTCGTAAACCCATACGTCTTCGGGTCAATCACCGTAAAGCAATCCGCATTGTCACCCAACACCTCCTTATAGTACCGTTCGGCCCACTCCCTCGTCATTCGTTCCGTCGTCGACAATTCAAACCCTACGTTCATAGTCATGCTCCTTTCGTCAATCTCTAAGAATAAAAAATAACCATCGGCGCCCTCCCATCCGCCAATCTCCCTTTATTATACCACATTCCCCTCAAAAAATCAAGCTAACCCGATCTTCGCCAAACTCCACCCCAAAAGCCCCTCCCTCGCCTCACCCCTACTCCACAATATTCCCATATCTATCTTCCTCTTTGCGCTTTCTCTCTGCCTCTTTCCGTTCCACTTCCTCACGCAACTTCCGCGCCTTCTCCGCCGCCTCCCGCTTCAGCTCCATCTCCTTCACTTTCTTCTTCAAATACTTCCTCGCCACTTTAATATCCTCAAATTCAAACGCCCCACTCTCTCTCAAAATCGTCTTCTCATGCCCCTTCCCCAACAGCAACACCACATCCCCACTCCGCGCCACTCTAATCGCCAACGCAATCGCCTCCTCCCGATCAAGATTCACCGCCAAATCCTTCCCACGCACTTTACCTGCCTTCTCCGCCCCCTCCACAAACTGCTCAGCAATCTTCTCCGGATCCTCATCTCTCGAATCATCCTCCGTAATAATCACCACATCACTATTCCTCCCCAAAATCTCCCCCCGCTCCGCTCGCGTCGTCTCATCTCGCCGCCCCGCACCCCCATGCACACTAATCACC
The DNA here is from genome assembly GCA_964508335.1 of uncultured Candidatus Saccharibacteria bacterium. GTDB lineage: Bacteria > Patescibacteriota > Saccharimonadia > Saccharimonadales > Saccharimonadaceae > Nanosyncoccus. The sequence goes on along the minus strand of CAZDTL010000044.1, from coordinate 3,293 downwards.
CGCCCCCTCACCTCTCCAATCGCCTTAAACACCTTCGTTAGCGCATCTGGCGTATGCGCATAATCCACAATCACCGTAAACTCTTGCCCCTCATCCACCCTCGTCATCCTCCCCTCCACACTCTCAAGGCTCGCAATCCCCTCACTAATCTCCCTCTCCGCAAGCCCCAACTTCTGCCCCACCGCCACCGCCGCCAGGGAATTATACACATTAAACTCCCCCGGAATCTGCGTCTTCACCTTCATATTACCACACGCATATTCCACCCCATCTGGGCTTAACTTCACCTTCCTCGCCCGCACTTTCCCGTTTTTTATACCATATGTGATATAATCTCGCGACACCTTCATAAACTTCTTCGCCCACTTATCATCCGCATTCACCACCCCCACCTTCGCCTTCCTAAACAACTTGCACTTCGCCGCCGCATACCTCTCCATCGTCTTATGATAATCCAAATGCTCATGCGTCAAATTCGTAAACACCGCCACCTCCACCGGCACCCCCAGTGTCCTAAACTGCTCCATCGCATGACTCGTCACCTCTAAAACCAAATACTCCGCCCCCGCCTTCCTAATCTCCGCAATCCTCTTATTCAACGTCCTACTATCTACCGTCGTCATATGTTCCAACTCATTGTGCAACTTCTTATACCCCCACGCCACCGTCGTCATCAGCCCCGCCTTCCGCCCGCTCTCGTTCAACATCTTCCAAATATAAAAACACGTCGTCGTCTTCCCATTCGTCCCCGTCACCCCAATCACTTTCATCTTCCGCGCCGGAAACTTATACTTCACTCCCGCCGCCACCGCCCGCACAAAATGCACCGGCTTCACGGCAGTATTATAAAACGGCAGCTCTTCCAACTTCTTCTTCAAATTCATCCTACCTCAAGTATATCACAAAGATTAAAAGAAACAAAAAAGCACCTTTCGTTCAGGGTTTAAGACGAAACCCGAACAAAAGGTACTAAGATCTAGTTCTCTTTTCTCCAAGCTTTCCCTTGCAAAACCAACCCAACTCCAAGCATCAACATCCCAATCGCAAGCATCGTCACCCCAACCTTACTATTCTTCTCCACATAATCAACAGCCTTCGCAAACCTACCCGTCACTGGCGCAGTTGGGTCAAGCTCGTCTTGATAAACAATCGCATAGGTAGAGAACAAATCACTCTCTGTCGACACAACATTACCATTTAACGTCGCATCAAGAATCTCCACTTCTCCACCATGCTCACGCACGACAAAGAATGTCCTTTTATAACCCGCTGGTGCCTCCAAATAGCTCTCTGGAATCTCAAACATCAACGCAATTTTATCACCAAGCTTAGTCACACGCCCAACAGCCTCACCATCGGCATAAATATTAACATCTACATCAAACACAGCCGCCAACTCAAAATCACCTTTGTCTTTCAGCGCCTCCTTAGCTTCCTCTCTCAATTCCTCCACTTCCTCCTCCGTCCGTGGCACTAACTCAACCTTCGACACAACCTCTTTCCCAGCCGCGATCGCTTCCTTTATTTTATCCGCCGCGTCATCGTTAAACTCAGCATCTTCCGAAGCTCCATCTTTCAATAAATCCGCCACAGCTCCCATCGCAGCCTCCTTAGCCACATCTCTTTCAGCATCATTCTCCGCAGCATCGTCTTTCGCTGCCTCCACTTCATACACCATCACACCATAAGTTGAACTCATTGGATGCACTAGCCCGCCATAATTAACATACACGCTACCCTCACCAGCCTTCACTCCCCTCACAGTCATACCGTCAGCAGCAACAACGCCTTCATCACCCACATTCAACCGTGCATACTTAGCATTGGGAAACGCATAGGTATATTCCTCCCCAGGTTGCAAATACACCACATCAAACACCGCAACAGACGCAGAATCATCAACAACATACGGACACTCCGCCGTCACCTCAAAAACATCTTTGCCATCTGCAACATACGCATCACTTGGCCTCTTGCTAAACTCCCCACCCTCAATAAATCCAGCTAAATCTTCGCTCACCACAATCGGATCACCATTCGTTGCTACAAATGTACCCCCAGAAATAACCGTCGTCACCTTCTCAATATCTTCATCCCCATTCTCTTGAGGATTCCGCTCACTAAACGCCACTGGCCCAACAAATCTTCCTCCAGATATCGTCACGGTAAGCGGCAATCTTGTCGTATGCTGCGCTACCGCTACCGCCGCACCCGCAGTAGTCGAACCATTGCCATTCGGATTAGCTGCGTACTCAACTTCTTCACTCGAACTAATCTCACCGCCCTCAATATTCAAAGAACCTGCACGAATCTCCACCCCAACAATCTTACCGCTAACCATCGCGCCATCTTTAATCGTCAATATTCCATCTTTTTGCGGATGATAAATCGCTAAAGAATTCTCCGACGTCACAGTCCCACCATTTAAAGTTATTGTCGTATTCGCACCGTAATTACTGCTATTCGGATCCGTCGTCCCATTACCCGTCACGGCCGCCGCGTTCACCGTCCTAATCACGCCGCCGTTCATCGTCAATGCAGAATCGTGCCACAACAACACACCAAACTTATTCGCCTCCACAGCACCACCATTCATCGTCAATGACCCTCGCGTCATCGACACCGCCGAACTCGAATTCGTCTCCCCACTCGGAGCTGTCACTTTACCGCCATTTATCACCGCACTCGAACCACTAGTCAAATACAATGCAGCCAGCTCGGACGTAGCAGAAAGCTCCCCACCCTCAAGCACAAATACATTAGCCTCCCCATCATATGCTGTCACACCAAACTGATTGGACACCACTTTGCCGTTACCAACAGTATCATCCAAGGTTAAAGTCGAACCGCCACCAATATAAAAAGCCATATAATTTGCGCTCAACTTCGCATCATAGGTATGCCCCGCAAGATCCAAAACAGCATTTCGATCCACATACGCATATGTATTCGTCTCATAGTCACAAGTCATCACGACCTTCGTACCGGCTTCCTCAGTAAATGCCACCATGGCATCATCAAAAGTCTCATAGACCTCACCGCCATACTCAAAACACCCATCCCCCTCAGCATAAGTATTTGTATTAAAAACGGGCGATGCTACCGTCGCGGCCGACAGCAAAAACCCTAACCCCAAGAAGAAACTTATACCTTTCTTCATTTTACCTCCATTTTAGCCTATTTAACTCTACTTTAAGCTTACCCCCATTTTACCACAACCACTTTCCCCACGTCAACTCCCCCACCATCCAACCACATCTACAACAACCCAATATTTTCTGCTACCATATTCA
>CAZDTL010000043.1:0-5256 GCA_964508335.1 uncultured Candidatus Saccharibacteria bacterium | reverse complement strand
GCAAGGGGTGGGCGCTTTTTCGTGTAAACATTTACTCTTATGGAGCACCATTTTTTGTTGCCAGAAATTGTCGGATTGGTGTTTTTGGCTAACAATTTATGCTAAAAATGGTAGAATTGATATATGCGTAAGATTATTACTTGGATTTTGATTTTTGGGTTGGGATTTTTGGCATGCTATACCTTGTTGGTAAACCCAGATTGGTATAAACCGGGGCTGAATAAAGCACAGATGGCGGCGAACGATTGCGAGAGGGTGATTGCCGAGATTAAGAAGTATGATTGGGATGCGAAGTTGGCGACGGCGGTGATGAAGGCGGAGACGAAGTGCAATATAAATGCAAAAGGCGATACGGAGTATATTTTTGAGGAGAATGGGCGAGAGTATGGCTATTCAGTGGGGGCGTTTCAGGTGCGGATTTTACCGGGACGAGAGGAGTGCGATACGTTTGATTTGGAGACAAATGTGCGGTGTGCATATAATATATATACGCGGGCAGGGCGAGAGTTTACAGATTGGACGATGTTTGTGAATGGTAAATATCAAGAATATCTAGACTAAGCTGGTTAAGATTTTATTCTGGCCGAGAAAATGTTATAATTCCCCGCGAGAGTGGGTTGCCCATTAAAAATGAGAGGATGTGGTTTTTCTATGTCACCGATCTGGTATGCTCTGGTAGGAATCGTAGTGTTCGGAACTATCGTCTATGTGGTTTACAACTATGGCAAAATCAAATCGCTTTCAGAAGGAACGGCAGAGATGGTGGAGATGGCCGGGATTATTCGTGACGGTGCCAATACATTCATGATGACGGAGTATAAAACTATTGTTATCGTGGTGGTATTGCTGGCCGCAACGTTTAGCCTGTTCGTCGAAAGAACGACCGGAATTACGTTTGCATTTGGTGCACTGATGTCATCGTGCGCCTGCGTGCTCGGTATGAAAAGCGCGACGTATGCAAACGTGAGAACAGCAAACAAAGCACGCGAAAGCATGTCGATTGGTGAGACGGTAAAAGTTGCGCTGACCGGCGGTAGTATTTCGGGATTGTCGGTGCAAGCATTTGGACTGCTCGGACTCGTGGCGATTCTGATTGTCTTCGGGCAAGTGCGCCACGATGTGCAGGGCGGCGGAATCTTGACGACGCTCGGCGGGGTTAATCCGACCATCATGCGGATTTCTACCTATTCGCTCGGCTGTTCGATTGTTGCAATGTTCAACCGCGTGGCGGGTGGCAACTACACGAAAGCGGCAGATATCTCCGCGGATATTCTGGCGAAAGTTCGAAATGACTTGCCGGAAGACGACTCCAGGGTGCCGAACGTGATTGCGGATTTCATCGGCGATAACGTGAACGACATTGCTGGGAATTGTTCTGACCTGCTGGAAAGTTTTGTTGCGACGATTTCTGCGACGCTGATGATTGCCGTGATTCTGTTTCAAAAATACGAATCTGGCTTTCTTGGCGAAGCGACGCAACTTGAAGTTGCATTCAACGGAACCATTACTTATCCAATCGTCTTGGCTGGGGCGGGGCTACTTAGTTGCCTGGCTGGCTTGATTTATGCCGCAAAAAAGAAGATGGGCGATAATCCTTCACGGGAGCTTAATCTTGCGACATGGATTTCTGCTGGGCTGACGGTAGTATTTGGACTCATCGGCGCCGCGATTTGCCTGTCAAAAATTGATGCGACAATTCTGCGTGAGACTTATGGCTGGGTAGCCGGCTGGATTTCTCCGTGGATTTGCGCCGTGCTAGGTATCGGCAGCGGCGTGGCGATTGGTTCGATTACGGAGTATTATACTTCGACCGACTATAAGCCGACTCGCGAGTTAGCCAAGATGGCGCCCGAAGGAGAAGCTTTTGTCGTGACGAAGGGAGATGCGATTGGTTCGCGCTCCTGTCTGTTGCCCGTGCTGATGATTGGAATTGCGTTGTTTGCGTCTGGCAAGTTGGCCGGAATCTACGGCGTGGCGTTGGCCTCGCTAGGGATGCTGGCGTTTGTCGGAACGACGGTTTCTATCGACGCCTTCGGGCCGATTGCGGATAATGCTGGTGGCTTAGCTGAATCCTGTCATCTGGCACCCGACGTGCGTAAGATCACCGATAAACTGGACGCAGTCGGAAACACGACGGCGGCGGTCGGTAAAGGCTTTGCGATTGGTTCGGCGGCATTTGCGACGGTTTCCCTGATTGTTTCCTATGTTGGGAACTATTCGGCGGAGATGAATCTGAACATTGCCTCGTTTGTTGTGGTCGCCGGTGCGATTATTGGCGGAGCGTTGGTTGAGTATTTCTCGGCCATGCTAACTGACAATACGATTGAGTCGGCGAAACTAATGGCAGATGAAGGCGATAAGCAGCTGACGCCGGAAGTTCTGACCGGGAAAAAGACGCCGGACTATAATCGGATGATTCAGCTCGCAGCCAAGCAAGCGCTGAAGAAGATGCTGGTGCCATCAGTGCTAGCGATGGTGATTCCAGTGATTGGCGGATTTGTCTTTGGCGTTGAGTTTGTCGGCGGTATTCTGATTGGTGCGACTATCGTGGCGATTCCGCGCGCGCTCTTTATGGGTAATTCTGGCGGAGCGTTCGATAATGCCAAGAAGTATATCGAGTCTGGCGCACTGGAAGGACATGGCAAAGGTTCACCCGCACACAAGGCGGCCGTAACTGGCGATACTGTCGGCGATACGCGTAAAGACGTGGTTGGCGTGGCGCTTGATATTTTTATCAAGATGATGTCGACCGTGGCAAATACGCTTGTGACCGTGTTCAAAAGTTTTACCCTGATTCGCTAACCCTCTCTTATTCCCCCTGCAAAGGGGGATTTTTTATGATTAAAGGCGGCGATTTTAGCCAGAAAATTTGAAACTAAAAAATTAACCCTAGTGGGTTATTTTTGGTGGTGGCTCCGGTCGGACTTGAACCAACGACACAAGGCTCTTCAGGCCTCTGCTCTACCAACTGAGCTACAGAGCCACGCTAGGCTACATTATAACATAGATTGTGGTATAATGTAAGTATGAAAAAGCTGAATACTTCCCCAATTTCCGGCATGCAGGAGCTTCTTCCGAAGGAGCAGGCCGTGTTCAATAAATATAAAGAGAATGTTCGGGAAGTGTATCGGCATCATGGATTTTTGGAGATTGAGACGCCAACGATTGACCGCGCAGAGATTTTGTTTGCGAAGGCAGGCGGGGAGACCGAGAAACAGATTTATAAAGTCGTAAAAACCGAGGAGACGGCGGAATCGGCCGACCAAGCGTTGCGCTTTGACCATACTGTTCCCTTGGCGCGATATGTGGTTGAGCACGAGAGCCAGTTGGATTTTCCGTTTAAGGTGACGCAGATTGGGCGAAACTTTCGCGGGGAGCGGGCGCAGAAGGGGCGATTCCGCGAGTTTTATCAAGCAGATATTGACGTTTTGGGGCGGAACGAGCTGGCGATTGAGTATGATGCGGAAGTGATTTTGACGTTATTTGAAGCGTTGGGGGCGTTTAGGTTGCCAAAGATGCTGATTCGGGTGTCGAACCGGAAGATTTTGGCCGGGTTTTTGGAAGAGCTAAACCTGCAAGAGGTGGCGAAAGATATTTCTGCGATTATCGACCACGCGGAGAAGGTCGCGCCAGAGAAAGTGAGGGCTTGGCTGGATGAATTAGGAATCGGCGACGAACGTGTGGCGCAGGTGCTACAATTTGTCGAGATTGCGGGCGCGCGCGCGGAAGTTGCAGAAAAATTGCGCAAAATGGGATTTGCGAACGAAAAGTTTAACGAAGGCGCTGCGGAGCTGGAGAGAGTGCTAGCGATTTTGGAGGTGCAAGGCCTTAGCAAGTCCGTTATTGCAGATATGAAGATTGTGCGCGGGCTAGATTATTATACGGGAACGGTGTTTGAGACGATTTTGCCAGATTATCGCGAGGTGGGTTCGATTTGTTCTGGAGGGAGATACGAGAACTTAGCGGAGCTTTATACCGACCAGAAATTCCCTGGCGTGGGTGGGTCGATTGGGCTGACACGGTTGTTTTATGTGATGAATGAATACGGACTGGCGCAGACGGAGAAGCTTGAGCGGAAGAGATATGCCGTGGTGCCGTTCAGTAATAGCGAGGCGGAAGTGGAGTTTGCCTACGAAGTGGCGGCGAAGTTCCGCGGGCGCGGAAAAGATGTGGATGTGGTATTTATGAATAAGAAATTGGGCGACAAAATTAAATTTGCGGGGAAGACGGCAGATTATCTTGTAGTCGTTGGAGAGAACGAAGTAAAGACGCGGGCGTTTAAGGTGAAAAATCTGGCGACGGGCGAAGAGGCAGACTCGGCGGTTTAGCCAAGCAAGGAGTTTGATGCGGAATCACCTTTTGTCGCAACACTTCTTACGGTCGCCGCGATTGGCGCTGATGTTGATTGGGCATAGCAATATCAAAAAGCGCGACACGGTGCTGGAAATTGGAGCGGGGAGCGGGGTGATTACCTCGGCTCTCGCGAAGCGTTGCGCGAAGGTGGTAGCGGTGGAAGCAGACGGAGAGACGGCGGCGTTGCTTCGGAAAAATTTGGCGCAGCGAGAGATTGAGAATGTGGAGGTTGTGGAGGAAGATTTTTTGGAGTTTGATTTGTTGCGGTTGCCGGCGGGATATAAAGTGTTTGCGAATCCGCCGTTTCATTTGAGTTCGAAGATTGTACACAAGTTAATTGAAGGCGAGAATCCGCCGGCGAGTTTTTATTTGATTTTGCAAAAACAGTTTGCACTAAAGCTGATTGCGACCGACCGGCATTATACGTCGCAACTGGGTTATGAGCTGCTCAAGAAATATGCGACGAAGATTCGCTATCCCTTGCGGGCGACGGATTTTACGCCACCGCCAGCGGTGCCGTGCGTTTTGTTTGAGGCGAAGCTACTTCAGACCTTGATTTAGCATGGATTTGACGGTTGCCCAATCCCAGCTGGGGTCAAAACCGCCGGTGGAGAATTTGCCAAAGGTAAAATAGGGCAGACCAGCGGCGGTAACGCTGGCTTTGATGGTGTTGTCTTGGAGTTCGGCGACAGCGAGATTGTCGGAGAAGCATTGTTTGAAGGTGTCGCCGAGACCGATTTCTTTACCGATATTATACCAGTAGTCGCGGGTCATACCGGTGATGGCAGGGGCGTTTTTGGAGTAGCCGTAGCCTTTTTGGTAATAATCCTTGAAGATGTGGTCGAGACTAGCGTGGTAATAGTCCCAAAAGCGATTTTCTCTGGCGGCACAATAGGCACCTTC
>CAZDTL010000042.1:0-5512 GCA_964508335.1 uncultured Candidatus Saccharibacteria bacterium | reverse complement strand
TTATTTCTTGTTTTAATTCCGGATAATTATCTAATTGCATATTGCTCATAAACTGTTTAACTGCAACCGAAACCTGCCTTATCATTTTAGCGTCGAGCAGGCTGGCGAATTGGAGGTTTAAGGCGCCGTGTTGGAGGGAGCCGTAGATTTCGCCAGGGCCGCGGAGTTTGAGGTCGGCTTCGGCGAGGTAGAAGCCGTCGGTGGATTTTTCCAGTTCTTTGAGGCGGCGGGAGGGCTCGTCGCTAGAGGTGGCGAGGAAGCACATGGCGGCGTCATGACCGCGACCAACGCGCCCGCGGAGCTGGTGAAGTTGGGCGAGGCCGTAGTGGTCGGCATCCATGATGATGATGAGGTTGGCGTTGGGGACGTTGACGCCGACTTCGACGACGGTGGTAGAGACGAGGATGTCGATTTGGCCTTCGGCGAAGTTTTGCATGATGGTGTCTTTTTCGACGGGTTTCATGCGGCCGTGGAGGAAGGCGATTTTGGCGGTTTTGAAGATGGTTTGGAGTTTTTGGGCTTGTTTTTTGACGGAGGTGGTTTCTTCCATCGGGTTGTCGTCGATGGTGCGGCAAATCCAGTAGATTTGTTGGCGTTTTTTGAGGTAGTCGCGGGCGATGGGGTAGAGGTCGTCTTGGAAGTTGATTTCTTTGATGATTTTGGTGGTGATGGGCTGACGGCCGGCGGGCAGTTCGTTTAAGATGGAGACGTCAAGGTCTCCGAAGACGGCGAGCTGGAGCGAGCGCGGGATGGGGGTGGCGGTCATCATGAGGAGGTGGGGGGCGAAGCCGGTGTGTTTGACGGTTTTTTCGAGGAGTTTTTGGCGTTGGTTGACGCCGAAGCGGTGCTGTTCGTCGATGATGGTGAAGGCGAGGTTAGAGAATTCGGTGTCGTCGGTGAGGAGGGCGTGGGTGCCGACGATGAGGTTGATTTTACCTTGTTGGATTTGTTGTTTTAGAGCAGGTTTGTGTTTGGTGTTGCCAACGAGGAGGGCAACCTTGATGCCGAAGGGTTCGAGGAGTTCGGTGAGGGATTCGGCGTGTTGAGAGGCGAGGATGGCGGTGGGGGCGAGGAGGGCGACTTGGTAGCCGGCTTTGATGGCGGAGAGGGCGGCGAGTGCGGCGACCACGGTTTTGCCGGAGCCGACGTCGCCTTGGAGAAGGCGGTTCATGGGGGCGGGTTTTTCGAGGTCTTTGAGGATTTCGAAAGCGGCGAGGCGTTGGGCGTTGGTGAGTTGGAATTTGAGGTGGCTGACGATTTGTTTGATGTCGGCGGGGACGAAGGGGATTTGGTGGGCGCGGAGTTTTTGGTTGGCTTGTTTGTTGAGCTTGGAGGCGAGGATGAGTTCGAAGAGTTCTTCGTAGGCGAGGTAGTCGCGGGCGGCCTTGACCTCTTGGGGGTTTTCGGCGAAGTGAGCTTTGAAAAGGGCACCGCGGCGGGTGCCGGGCTTGGAGAATTTGCTGGAGTCGGCGGCTGGCAGGAGGTCGGGGATATCGGCGAAGTTAGGGCGGAGATGTTCGAGGATTTTTTTGAAGGTGTCGCTTTTGATGGTGCTACGGATGGGGTAGACGGGGCGGAAGCCGTTGTTTTTGGCGGCTTGCTTTTCGACGTCGGCGGCGAGTTCAACCTTGGGAGAGGTGAGCTGATAGCGGCCGCGGTTGAAGTCGTAGTTGCCGGTGAAGTAGTAGTCTTTTTGGGGGTCGAAGCCTTTGGCGCGGTAGGGCTGGTTGAACCAGACGACGCGGATGGCGTCGGTGGAGTCGCGGATGACGCCTTCGGTGATGGTGAGGTTTTTTCTGGCGGTGCGGCGAGTGGTGAGGTCGGAGATTTTGCCTTTGACGACGACTTTGCCGGGCTGGATGTTTTTGAGTTCGGTGGTTTCGGTGAAGTTTTCGTAGGTGCGGGGGAGGTAGTAGAGGAGGTCGCGGACGGTGTGGATGCCGGCCTTAGTTAAGATGGCTTCGGTTTTGGGGCCGACGCCCTTGACCGAGCTAATCGGTGCTGCGAGATTCATGGGCTTTTCTCCATTTGGCGATTTCGCCGTGGTTGCCGGAGAGGAGGACGTCGGGGACCTTTAAGCCACGGAAGTCGGCGGGTTTGGTGTATTGGGGGTATTCGAGGTTGTCGCCGTCGGAGAAACTTTCGATGGCGGCGCTGGTTTCGCCACCGAGGACGCCAGGGAGGAGGCGAGTGATACTGTCGATGATGATGAGGGCGGGGAGTTCGCCGCCAGTGAGGACGTAGTGGCCGAGGGAGATTTTGTAGTCCACTAGGCTCAAAATCCGTTCGTCGTAGCCTTCGTAGTGGGGGCAGAGGATAATATAATGTAATAGTTTATCGGAAGGCGTCTTTTTCGCTTGGGAAAATCCAGTCGTGTTTTTCTCGATGACGGAAATATTGGCTCGCGATGCGCTTCGGGTAGCACCGGCCATCGATCGCTCGCCTTTTAGGTCATCTCGAAAAACTCGTGGATTTTCTTCAATAAGCTCAAAAGAGCCTTCCGCTAAACCCGCTAACTTCCTCGCCCATTCTTGATTCCAAGTTGTGCCTACTGGTGTAGGCAAGATAACCTTGCTGTTTTTGGTTTTGACGCTTTCGATAGCGGCGAAGACCGGTTCGCAGCGGAGGAGCATGCCGTCGCCCCCGCCGTAGGGCGTGTCGTCGACGGATTTGTGGGGGCCGAGGCCGAAGTTGCGGAGGTTAACGAAGTCAAATTCAACGACGCCCTTTTCCTTGGCCTTCCACATCATGGAGGTGTTTAAGTAAGGCTCAAGAGCTTCGCGGAAGAGGGTGATGATGGTGAATTTGATTTTGGGCATATGTAGTATATTATAGCATTTTTGGGCAGAAAAAGAAAATGCTCCCCGTGAGGGGAGCGCGAGGAGGGAGGGTTATTCGCCGCAGGAGCAGCCGGCACCGCAGGCACCGTTGCAGGTGCAGTGGGCGCAGCAGGAGCAGGCGGGGGCGGTGGAGATTTCCACCTGGACGAAGAGCCAGTTGAGAATCATCTCGATGGCGTCGGCCTCCGACAGGCCACGGAAGACGATTTCGCTGGTGGGGTAGTCGGCGACGCGCCAACCGGCGTGGTAGGCAGTGGTCAGAGCGATAGCGTAATGTTCGCCGTCACCGGTGTAGTAGAGCAACTTGTAGTTGCTGATGGTGAGGCCGGCCGAGATGAAGGTGAGGCCAAAGACGCAGTTGTGGGTCTGGACGATATTAACCGACCAGATAAGTGTCCAGCCTTCGTCGTGCAAACGGTTGGCCAGCACTTTGATGAAGGCATTGCCGTAAACGGAGATGACTTCCTTCATTTTCTGGTAGTCAGGGTGCGGCGATTCGGGTTCGCATTCTACGACCTGAATGATGGTCGTGTTGTTGACGGTGGTGTTCTGGTGGACGACGTAGTTGTCGCCGGCTTTGTTGACGGTTTGGCGGATGTTGACCGCGTTGCCGTCGCCTTGGACGGTAGCGTTTTGGTTGACGCCGCCAGAAGAGGCGGTCTGGGTGGTCGTGTTGCTGTTGCTGCCAGAAGAGGTGGTTTTGGCAGTGCTACGGCCGGAGCCGCCGTCGTCGACAGCGACAGCCGTCATGGGCTGAACTGTTACGCAGGCGGAAGCGGGGGTGGCGATGCTGCCCAGCAGCAGGATGAGAGCCAGGGTGATGACCAGAGTCTTTTTCATGGGTTTCCCTCCTGTGAAAGAGCTTATACTGCCTTTTGGCAGGATAGCTTGTTTATTATAGCACAGATTTGCTTTTTTGTCAATAGAAAAAGCCTGCCTTGGGTGGCAGGCTAGGGGTGAAGGGGGTTAGAGGTTGAAGCGTAGGGTTTAGTTGGCGCCGTTGACGAGCCAGGCGACAAAGTCGCTGCAAGCGGCGTCGGCGAAGAGGTCGTAGCCGGTAATCAGCCAATCGTCTTCGTAGATGGCGGCGCGGGAGCCGGTGTTGTAGTTCCAGACGAACATGGTGTAGTAGTTGCGGTCGGTGTTCCACATGCTTTCTGCGGTGCGAGTGACCATGTAGCAGACGACGCGTTCGCCAGTTTCTTCGTTGACGAAGGTCATGTTGCCGTGGATGACGCGGTTGGTTTTGGTGAGGACGCGCTTGGCGTTCTTGACACGATACCAGCCGGAGCCGACGAGTTCGCGGTCGAGCAGATCGAGGGTAACCCGCGCGTAATCTTTGATATCTTGGGTGGCGGTGGAGATTTGGCGCTGGGTGCGGGAAGGCGAAGGCTGAGGTTGCGGAGCAGGGGGTGCCGGAGGCGCGGGCGGATTGCCGGCGGTGGTCGTAGTAGTAGTGGTGGTAGTGGTCGTGGTGACGACCGTGAGCCAACGGCGGTTCATGGGGCCATCAGCCAGCGCGGTAGAGGTGAGGCTGAGAGCCAGAACGGTGATGAGAGCAAGAGCAACGAAACGTTTCATGGTGATTCCTCCTTCTGTGGTAAGGTTCATCCTCATATGAGGAAGGCTAGCCTCAAAAAGTTTGAGGTAGGAGTATTTTACCACTAAATAGGAAGAGCGTCAAACGCGAGCGTTATTCGGTTTTGAGGATTTTGGCGGTGCCGAGTTCGAGGTGGAGGAGACGTTGGTTTTTGCTGCCGCGGAATTTGAGGGAGAGGTCGCGTTGTTCAAGAATGAAGGGGCCGTCGATGAGGGCGTCGAGGGATTTGAGGAATTCGAGCTGTTTGCCACCCTTTTTGACGATTTGTTCGTAGGCGTAACCAGAGAAGCTCCAGACGTTCCAGTCGAGCTCGGCGCGCACGAAGTCGGCGATTTCCTTGCAGGCTTCGGGTTGGAGGAAAGGTTCTCCACCGCAGAAGGTCAGCCCCGCTTGGCCTTTGAATTCTTTAAGGCGGGCCTTGATTTCTTCGACGTCAACTTCGAAGCCGCCGTCTAAGTCCCAAGTTTCGGGATTTTGACAGCCGTGGCAGTGGGTGAGGCAACCTTGAGTCCAGAGGACGGCGCGGAGGCCGTAGCCATTGACGATGCTGTCTCTTTCTAAGGGGCCAGATAATCTAATTTTCATTATTCTTTTCCTAGCGCCCGGTCGGCATACATTTTTTCTACTTCGCGTTTGTCTTTTTCGTCGATGGTATAGACACCTTCAGTGTTGGAGGGGACACAATCGCAGGCGACGTTGTGTTTGACGCGGTCTTTTTCTTCGGCTTTTTTACCGTCATTCCAGCGGTCGAGGGTGCCGACGAGGTAGCCGGTGATGCGGCGGAGGCGTTCGAAAGGTTGGTCGCCTTCTTCGCGGCCGCAAGAGGGGCAGGTGTGGCCAGAGATGATGCCAGAGAAGCCGCAGACCGGGTCGCGGTCGACAGGGTGGTTGACGGAGCCGTAGCCGATGCCGCAGTCGTGCATTTTGCGGATGACGGCCTCGAAAGCTTCGATGTTTTGGGTGGGGTCGCCATCAAGTTCGATGTAGCTGATGTGGCCGGCGTTGCAGAGTTCGTGGTAGGGGGCTTCGATTTCGATTTTCTCGAAGGCGGAGATTGGGTAGTAGACGGGGA
>CAZDTL010000041.1:0-5639 GCA_964508335.1 uncultured Candidatus Saccharibacteria bacterium | reverse complement strand
TATTTTTATATTGACAAAAACAAACCGCCCATTGTATCATTGTATTATGCAAGTAATACAATCAAAGGAAGAGATGCTCTCGCTTAATTTCAGCAGCGGCAGTCCCATCTATCTCCAGCTAGCTGAAAAGCTGGAACTTTGGATTGTTTCTGGCACTTTCGAACCCGGAGCTCAACTCCCCCCCGTTCGCGAACTTGCCGCCGAAGCCAAGGTCAACCCCAACACCGTCCAAAAGTCCTACAAACTTCTCGAAGACCACAACCTCATCACCACCAACCGCACCAACGGCAAATTCGTCACCACCGACCGCGAGCTCCTCAGAAAGGTCAAACTTGCCATCGCTAAAAAACACGCCGCCGTCTTTCTTATCAAGATGAGCGACCTCGGCCTCAAAAAATCCGAAGCCATCGCTCTCCTCAAAGACACCGACGCTAACCTTAAAGGAACCTCACATGAAGAAATCAAAATCTAGCCCTTCCCTCGTCGAGGTCTCTCACCTCGAAAAATCTTTCAATGGCAAACCAATCCTAAAAGACCTCAGCCTCACCATCGAGCCTGGTAAAATCTACGGTCTTCTCGGCAAAAACGGCGCCGGCAAATCCACTTTCATCAAGCTCCTAAACACCCTCCTCGTCCCCACCGGCGGAGAAATCAAATTCAAAGGCCGCCCTCTCGGCACCAAGTCCAAGGCAGAAATCGCCTACCTCCCCGAACGCACCTACCTCGACCTCTCCACTACCATCAAATACAACCTCGACCTCTTCGAATCCTTCTACAAAAATTTCGACCGCCAAAAAGCCCTCAAAATGCTCAAAAGCCTCGACCTCGAAGAAACCATGAAGCTCAAAAAAATGTCCAAAGGCATGCAAGAAAAACTCCAACTCATCCTTGTTATGTCTAGACGCGCCAGCCTCTACATCCTCGACGAACCTCTCGGCGGCGTTGACCCCGCCACGCGCGATTTCATCCTCGACACCATCCTCACTAACTTCGCCGAAGGCTCCTCCGTCCTCATCTCTACCCACCTCATCGCCGACATCGAACGCATCCTCGACGACGTTATCTTCCTCGACCACGGAGAAATCATCCTCACCGGCTCCGCCGACCACCTCCGCGAACAACATCACCAATCAATCGATCAAATTTTCAGGAGTAAATTCAAATGCTAAAAAAATTATTCAAACTCGACTTCCTCTGGATTAACAAATTCGCCCCCTACTTCCTCGGCGGCGCCCTCATCCTCGCCCTCGCCTCCCGCCTCACACTCAATCTCACCTCCATCGCCGGCATCATTTTCCACAACACCTTCCAATCCCTCGCCATCTCCGCCACCGTCGGTCTCGTTTGCAACGTCTTCGCCCGCACCATCGTCCGCTTCAAAAACAGCCTCATCAAAGACGAATCCTACCTCCTCCGCACTCTCCCCGTCACCCCTGCTACCCACTGGCACTCCCGCGCCCTTTCCTTCCTCGCCTCCACCATCTTCTGCGTCCTCTCCATCCTCACCGTTCTCGCCCTTCTCTTCCTCGACCACGACCTCTGGCAAACCATCGCCACCCTCGCCCAAGAAAACACCCCCGCCCTCATCTTCCTCGTTCTCACCATTTTCGCAGAAACCACCACTCTCGGCTTCAGCATCTTCACCAGCACCCTCCTCGGCCGCCGCGCCCAAACCCAGCGCAACCTCAAAACGGCTCTCTACGCCCTCCTATTCTACTGGGGTGCCCAGCTCCTCCTCCTCGGCTCCGCCTTCCTCCTTGGCCAACTATTCCCCTCCCTCAAAGCCATCTTCGCTGCCACCGACGATATGTCCTTCCTTGACGTCACCAAAACCTTCCAAAACTTCTTCATCTTCTCCGGCACTTTCTACACTCTCTGCTCCGTCGCTCTCTACTTCCTCGGTAGCCACACTCTCCAAAAAGGCATCGACGTCGAATAAAACTTGCTAAAACAAAACTCCTTATGCTAAAATTAAACTAATTAACATAAGGAGTTACAATGCAATCATCACTAACTTTAACCCAAAGCGAAGCCATTGCCGCTGGCGGACTTCTTGGTGGCATGCTCGCCAGCATCGGCATCTTCGCCTTCGCCATCTATGTCCTCCTCATCATTGCCTGGTGGAAAATCTTCACCAAGGCCGGTGAAGCTGGCTGGAAATCCCTCATCCCCATTTACAACACCTACATCCTCTGCCGCATCATCAACATCAACTTCTGGATCTACATCCTCGCCATTCCCTTCGGCCTCGGTATCCTCACTGGCATCGTTCCCACCCTCGGTATCCTCACTGGCATCTACATGCTCTTCCTCACCATCTTCCTCGCTATCAAACTCGGCGACGCTTTCAAAAAAGGCGCTGGCTTCAAAGTCGGCCTCGTCCTCTTCGCTCCTGTCTTCTATCTCATCCTCGCCTTCGACAACTCCAAATACGTCGGCGCCAAAGTCTCTACCAAAAAATAATCACCAATATCAAAAATCCCCCACACTGGGGGATTTTTTATAACTAAATGGAGCCGATGGCAGGGTTCGAACCTGTGACCTGCTCGTTACGAATGAGCTGCTCTACCAACTGAGCTACATCGGCTGGTGCGGGTAGAGGGAGTCGAACCCTCATCTCATCCTTGGGAAGGATACATAATAGCCGCTATACGATACCCGCGACTTCCCCCATTATATCACATTTATTCTTCGTCACCCAATTCTTTTACATCAATATACTCGCGCACCATCCCTGCCTCTTTCACGTCCTCAAACCTCTTCGCAAACTCCGTAAACTTCACATATAATGACGCATAGCTCACTTGCATTTCGTTCTTCTCCATCGTCTTCACAAAATAATACCCATCTCCATTCGTCGACAAAAACCTACCCGACATCTCACCCGCCGCTAACGACATCGCCTTCGCACTTCGCCCGCCGTCTACGTTCTTATTATCAATCAGCCCGCCCGTCGTCGCATACTCCACCTTCTCCCCCAACGCTTCCTTCACCTTCTCAAAATCCCCTCCATTCTCCTTCAAAATCTGCTCCACCCGCTTCGCCGTCGCCTCCGCCTCCTTATCTATCGCTTGTTCCACCTTACTCCGCATCAAAGAAAGATATAACATTCGCTCATACTCACTCTTACTCAATCCAAAATTCGTATTCAACACTTTCAAAAAACTCTCCTCGCTCCGCTCCGCTCCGCCCACCTTCCGATGCTCATCAAACGCCGCCGCCACTTCCTCATCCGACACCGTAAGCCCCAGCTCCTCCCCCAACTTCAGCGCATAAGTCAACTCCTCCGCCTGTGTCAACGCCTGGCGTTTATACCCGCTCGTCATCGCGGCCCTATCTTCTGCCTTCGTATCTAGCCCCGACTGCTGATCAAGCGTCGTCAAACTACTCCGCGCTGTCATCAAATAATCAGAAAATCTCACGCTCTTCCCTTCCACTTTCGCCACCGGCACCGGCACCACCCAAGAAATCCGATACATAATATCCCCCATATCCTGAAATTTATACAACGCCGCCCAGCCCGTCACCATCAGCAACACTACCCCCACCACTGCAATCACTACTGTATTTATCACCAGCTTATGCTTCGCATACTGCAACGGATACTTAAACTTCCGCCCGCGAGACAGCACTTCCTCGCGCCGCTCCTCAACCTTCTCCCTCTCGGTCTTGCGTTCTTTATCTGCTCCCCTCTTCAGCGGATTTCTTAAATTCATATTACTATTATACCACACGCCTGTGCTATAATATAGCTTACAAACGGCCTGGTAGCTCAATTGGATAGAGCAGCTCCGTCCTAAGGAGAAGGTTGTGGGTTCAACTCCCGCCCAGGTCACCATTTTTTATATAATATGATATAATTGGCAAAAAGGAGTTATATGGGAAAAGAAAAAGATCTCATCCAACGTAGCCTAGTAGTTCTAAAGCCCGACGCCGTCCAACGCGGTCTCGTCGGCGAAATCCTCCAGCGCTTCGAACGCGTCGGCCTCAAAATCGTCGGCATGAAAATGGTCAAACCGTCCGAAGACCACTACCGCGCTCACTACGAAGACATCGGTCAAATGATTACCCGTCGCGGCGAACAAGCCTTCCACTACAACGTCGCCTACATGATGACCGGTCCCGTCATCGCCATGGTTCTCGAAGGCGTCGAGGCTGTCCCGCTCGTCCGCAAAATCGTCGGCCCCACCGAGCCTAAATCCGCCGAAATGGGCACCATCCGTGGCGACTACTCCCACATGTCCTTCGGCTATTCCGACGCCAAAGGCATCGGCGTTCCCAACCTCATTCACGCTTCCGGCTCCCCCGAAGAAGCCAAAAAAGAAATCCGCCTCTGGTTTGACGACACCGAACTCTACGATTACTCCGACCTCAACGAAAAATACACTCGCTAGTCTCAAAACTCCTCTCCAAAGAGGAGTTTTTTGTGCTACAATACTCTTATGACTACCGACAAATCTCCTGCCGACATCAACTCCCTCATCGACGATTTTCTCGAACACCTCGAGGTCGAAAAGGGTCGCTCCAAAAAAACCACCGAAAACTACCGCCTCTACCTCTTCCGTTTTTACGAAATCTGTTCAGAGCTCCTCAATAAAGACGATATCAAACCTATCGAAATCACCCCCGAACTCCTCCGCAAATATCGCCTCAAACTCAACCGCTACACCAACGACCTCCGTGACGAAGGCCTTTCCACCCTCACTCAAGCCTACCACCTCATCGCCCTTCGCGGCTTCCTCAAATATCTCGCCCGCCGAGAAATCAAATCTCTCGACCCTTCCCTCGTCGACCTCCCTCGCGCCGTCAAGAAACAAGTCACCTTTCTCCACTTCGACGAAGTCGAAGATTTACTCAACGCCATCCCTACCGACACCGAATCTGGCCTTCGCGACCGCGCCATCATCGAGCTCCTCTTCTCCGGCGGCCTCCGCGTCTCCGAACTCGTCAACCTCAACCGCGACTCCATCAACCTCGACCGCCGCGAATTCATCGTCCGCGGCAAAGGCAAAAAAGACCGCCCCGTCTTCATCAGCGAAGCCGCCGCTAACGCCACGCGCGACTATCTCGACACCCGCAGCGACAGCCTCCCCGCCCTCTTCCTCAACAACTCCAAACACCTCAACGAACTCGACACTTCTGGCAACTTCCGCCGCCTCACCTCTCGCTCCATCCAACGCATCATCGAACATTACGCCAAAGCTGCCGGCATCACCAAGCACGTCACTCCCCACACCCTCCGCCACTCCTTCGCGACCGACCTCCTCATGAACGGCGCCGATCTAAGAAGCGTTCAAGCCATGCTCGGCCACGCCAACATCAGCACCACCCAAATCTACACCCACGTCACCGACCCCCACCTTCGCGAAATCCACGAAAAATTTCATAGCGAAGTTTCTTGACAGAAAATTCCAATCTCAAAAGTAAATAGTAGCAAGTAGCTGCTCTTGAAGTGTAAAAATCACTACAAATGCCACAATGAGAAACGGCCCAAACGCCACCTTCCTTCGCTTCTTCGGCAACATCACAAGCACTCCCAAAAAATTCGCCAAAAACAGCTCCAAAAATGCCAACCGCCAATCCACCAACAACAACCCAATCGCGAGACACAACATCCAATCGCCTCCCCCCACCAACTT
>CAZDTL010000040.1:0-5648 GCA_964508335.1 uncultured Candidatus Saccharibacteria bacterium | reverse complement strand
CCCCAGACTAACGATTTAGCAAACCGTCCCCTTCAGCCACTTGGGTAACCCTCCGACTTATCTTATTCTATCATATATTTTAGTTTTTGGTAAAAAATATGATACAATGAAGTTATGGTAAAGAAGAATGCTAGTGATATTGTGAACTGGGAGGCGGAGGAGTATGTTCAGCGGAGTAAGCGAGCGGGGTGGTATGTTGGCTTTGCGTTAGTAGTGGTGGGGCTGGTGGCGCTGTCGGTGGTATTGAAGTGGTGGACGTTTACGGCGCTCGTGGTGTTGTCGGCGGTGGCGTTGATGATTTATAGCGTGAGACCGCCGCGGAAGTTGCACTATTCCCTGTCGAGTAAGGGGATTTCTGAGGGGAGTAATTTATATAATTATGAGGATTTTAAGAGTTTTGGGGTGTTGGAGGATGGGGGGAGTTTTGCGATTGTGTTGACGCCGAGGAAGCGATTTTCTCCGAGAGTGACAGTGTATTTTCCGCAGGAGAACGGAGAGGCGATTGTGGATGCGTTTGGTGCGAGGTTGCCGATGGAAGAGGTGAAGTTGGATTTGTTAGATAAAATTGTGAGAGCTTTGAGGATTTAGGCGGATTATCTGTTTTTGAAAAACGCTTGTGTTTTTTGCGTGGGTGTAGTATAGTAAGATGTAAGTAGAGTTTTATTATAAAATTATTAAAAACAAGAAAAGGGTGGCAAATGAGTAACGATGAATTGCAGAAAGCAATTGACGATATAACAAAGGACAATGCGGCGGCTTCGGCGGTGGATGCCGCGGCGGAGAATGAGCAGTTGGCGAACGAGATAGCGCAACCGAGTGCTCCAACGACTGGGGCGGGGGTAGATTTGGCGCCGACGGCTCCGGAAGTTGACCTTGGAGCGGCGCCAGCACCAGCGGTGCCAGAAATGCCAGGGATGCCTCCGGTGGTGGGAGCGGCGGAGGCGCCAGCGCCAGTTGAAGTGCCAGCAGCAGAAGCGGCGACGCCAGTGGCGGAAGAGCCGGTGGCTGAGGTTTCGGTAGCTCCAGCGGTTTCTTCTGTGGCGGACGATGAGACGTTGAACGAGGCCTATAAAGCGCTGTATCCGTTGCTTGATAAGGTTGAGATGCCAGTTGAGGAGAAGTTTGAGATTACGCTGAAGTTTGGTGAGCCGGCGAAGGCGTTGGAGCTTGCGAAGCAGATTGCGGATGATACAGCGAAAGCTGGGGCGCTGATGAAGATTATTGAGAAGTTGAAATAAGATTTCTTAAAAAATAGCCCCTTGCGGGGCTATTTTTTGTGGTTTAGTACATGCCACCCATAGAGCCGGCGGGGGTTTCGGGTTCTTTTTCTGGGATTTCTACGATGAGGGCACCCATGGTGATGGCCGTAGCGGCGATAGAGACCGCGTTTTTGACGGCTTCTTTGGTGACGCGAGCTGGGTCGATGACGCCGGATTTTTTGAGGTCGATGAGGCCTTTGTCGGGGGTCATGACGTTGATGCCGAAGCCTGGCTTGGCTTTTTCTACCTCGGCGAGGAGAGCCTGGGCGTTTAAGCCGGCGTTTTCTAAGATGTGGAGGAGCGGGCGCTTGAGGGCGTTTTTGACGATTTTGGCGCCGTCGTCGGTGTCTTTGAGCTTGTCGGCGAGGTTGACGAGGGTGACGCCGCCGCCGGGGACGATGCCTTCACTGAGAGCGGCTTTGGTGGCCGCGACAGCGTCGTCAACGCGGTATTTCTTTTCGTCGATTTCGGTTTCGGTGGCGCCGCCGACCTTGATGATGGCGACTTTACCTTCGAGAGCTGCGGCGCGTTTTTCGAACTGTTCCCTTTCGTAATCGCTAGTGGCGAGAGCGGCTTGGTTTTTGATAAGGTCGATGCGGTCTTGGACGGCTTTTTTGCTGCCGGCGCCTTTGATGATGGTGGTTTCGTCTTTGGTGGCGATGATTTTGCCGGCGCTACCTAGGACTTCGAGGCCGGCTTCTTCGAGCTTGAGGCCTTTGTCGGCAGAGACGAGGGTGGCGTCGGTTAAAATGGCGATGTCTTCCATGATTTCTTTGCGGCGGTCACCGAAGGCTGGGGCCTTGAGGACGAGGGAGTTGAAGACGCCTTTGAGTTTGTTGAGGACGAGGAGGGAGAGGGCTTCGCCTTCGACTTCTTCGGCGATGATGACGAGGTCTTTTTGGCCGGCCTGAGCGCATTTTTCTAGGAGAGGGAGGATGTCGGAGGCGGCGGAGAGCTTTTTGTCGGTGACGAGGATGGCCGGTTTGTCGAAGATAGCTTCTTGGCGGTTGACGTCGGTGACAAAGAACGGAGAGGAGTAACCCTTGTCGTAGGAGAAGCCTTCGACGATTTCTTGTTCCATTTCTAGGCCCTGGCCAGCTTCAACGGTGACGACGCCGTCTTTGCCGATTTTGCTGATGACTTCGGCGATGAGTTTGCCGATTTCTGCGTCGCCGGCGGAGATGGTGGCGACTTCGGCGACTTTTTGGTCGTCGCCTTCAATTTTTTCGGCGAGGTTGTCGATGCCTTTGACGATTTCTGCGCCGGCGCGTTCGATGCCCTTGCGGAGTTCCATGGGGTTGACGCCAGCGGCGATGAGCTTGTTGGCTTCGTTCAAAATTTCGTAAGTGAGAACAGTGACCGTGGTGGTGCCGTCGCCGGCGGATTTGTTGAGTTTTTGCGCGGCGGTTTTGATGAGTTTAGCGCCGACTTCTTCGCCGAGGTTGTCTTCGGTTTTGCCAAGTTCGACGGCTTCGGCGACGGTGACGCCGTCGTGGGTGATGACGGGAGCGCCGTATTCTTTTTCGATGACGACGTTCTTGCCTTTGGGGCCGAAGGTGACCTTGACGGCGTCGTAAAGTTGTTTAGCACCGCTTAAAACCTTTTCGCGGGCTTCGGATTCGTAGTAGATTTTTTTTGCCATATGTTATATGTCCTTTCTAGAGTGTAGCTAAGATATCTTTTTCGTCGAGGATGATATAGTCGGTGTCGGCGATTTTGACGTTAGTGGTGCTGTATTCTTTGTAGATGATTTTGTCGTGTTTTTTGACGGATTTGACGTCGGGGCCGATGGATTCGACGACGGCGAAGGCGGGTTTTTCCTTGGAGTCGCTGGGCAGAAGGAGGCCAGAGGCGGTTTTTTCTGCGGGTTTTTCGATTTTAGCGACGACGCGATCTTTTAGTGGTTTGAGGGTCATACGTTTTTCTCCTTTTCTAGTGTCTATTGTAGCGCAAAAGTTAGCACTGTCAAGCGCGGAGTGCTAATTCGTTATGATTATTTCGAGCGGCCGGTGGGGTCGTTTTGAGCGTGGGAGACCATGAGCTTGACGGAGCTGGTCATGTGGATGGGTTCTAGGATGATGCTGGGGTGGTGAATATTGAAGACGCGGAAGATTTCGTCGGCGAAGGCTTGGCCGATGATATTGATGCCAGCGAAGTCGAAGATGATTTTTTTGTATTTTTCTAGTCCGACGAGGACTTTTTTGGCTTGGGAGCGAGAAATCCAGACATCTCCTTCGTCAAAGAGCTTGATGGGGATGACGGTGGTGTCGAGCGTGAGTTTTTGATGGTCAAAAGAGAAGTTGCGGAAGAGTTTCTGGAGAGATTTTTTAGTGGTTTTTTCTATTGAGAAGAAAACTTTGGTGCCGAAGAAGCGGTCGGTTAGCGAGAGTTTTTCTAATGTGAAATCATTGATGGTGTTGTTGACGGATAGTCGGTAGTTGTAGCTTGTAAGCGAGAAACGGTCGGCGATTTTTGAGGTCCAAAAGATGCCTTCGCCAGAGTGGTAAAGGGGCTTTGTGGTGAGCTTTCCCTTGATGAGTTCGCGGGCGGCGTCGGATTCGGAGGGGAGTTTTCTTTTGGCCATGACATTTTTGAAGACGCCGATGCCTTTGTCTTCGACGAGGAAGTTTAGAGTGGCGTTTTCTGACCAGATTTTGACGTAGCCGATGCCAGAGTGGGAGTGGTCAATGGCGTTGTTGAGCATTTCCGTGAAAGCAAAGTAAAGGATGTTTTCGGCATTTTCTGAGAGGTTCTGGAGGAAGGTGGTGCTAGTGCGGACTTTGGCCCAGATTTCGTCTTCGCGGAGGTTTTTAAGAGAGAGAGTCTCTTCTAGGGCGACGACGGTGTTGGCGATGAAGTATTTGACGGTGCGGCCGGATTTGACGGCTTTGACTTTTTGTTCCTTGATGAGGGAGGCAAGGTTTTTGCTGACGTAGGTGCGGTCGCCGACGTCTGCTTTTTGACTAATTTCTAGGGCGGAGAGGCCTGGGGTGCTGGTGAGGATGGTGTAGATTTTGTCTTTGTAGGTCATATACACATATTAGCAGATATGTGTAGTTTTGTCAAGAATATGTGTAGGCCATTGGGGCGGTTGAATTGGGCGTGAAGGTTCAGATCGAGAACGATGAGGAGGAAGAAGAAGTGAAGGTATTGGCACCGTTTGACCCGGCGGAGGAAATCCGCGAAGGCCGATTCGTCTGGGACGAAGAACTGCAGATGGGGAAGCTGAAGAGGCTCTATCAGGAGCCGCGGTTCGATGTCGCTGGGCGCCAGTTTGCGCTGGCGGCGTTTCAGGATGACAATATTGATTATATCAATGCAGCTCGGCTGCCTGATGACTGCTTTGTTCCCACCCAGTCCCAGATGGAACGGTGGAACAAGAAGCGTATCGGTGACGATTGGCGGAGCGAGCCGGAGAAGGTGCTCGCCGAATACGGCGTGAAGCTGTATGGCGATGCCTACTGTGGTAAGATCGACGACGTCGGTTACCCGGGTGTGCCTGGCTTCGGCTTCCCGCGATGAGGGCGGCTACCGCTTTTTCCTGGTCGTGCGCCGCGGGAGCGCGGACTTCGACTGGCTCCTCCGGTGGCAGTGCGGCTTCGTGCCGGTGTTCTTCGGGCCGGAGTTCCTGGCTGCCTCCCTGCAGACCTCTGTAATGTTTTAGGAGCGCCTGGTGGTTAGTCGGCGTAGTCCCAACCTAGTTCCTCGAAGGTGGCTTTGAGGAACTTTTTGCTGTTGAGGTGTTTGAGAAGTCCGAGATAGGAGGTGACGGAATTGATGGAGCCGTGACCTTCGGCGAAGGCACGGAAGGCGGAGCGAGCGTTTTGTTGGAGACGGGGGCCGGGGAGGATGGTGCGAGGAAAAACGAGCGTGCCGAGGAAGGGGACGCCGTGGGAGGCGAGTTGTTTATATTGTTTTTTAGGGTGGAGAGTGAGACCGAGAGAGGTGAGGTAGCTGGTGATGAGAGGAAGGTCGCTGGTGGGGAGGAGGTGGAGGTTGTCGAGGTTTTGGAGCTGGTATTTGAGGTGACGGGTGTCGGCGAGGAGGGTAGTGAGGCGGGCTGGAGTGAGGCCTTCGTTGGCGGCTTCTACATAGAGAGCGAGGAGGGAGTGGGCTTCGTAGAAGAGGCGGGAGCCGAGGAGGTCGCGGGCGAGGGTAGGAAGGTGGCGGAGGGCGGAGTAGAAGATGGCGGAGTGACCGGCGAGCTTGGCGAAGCCGTCGGTGGAGTCGTAGAAGATGAGGTGGGCGAAGTTGTTGCGTTCGAGTTCCATGACGCGGAGTTTGGTGGCGATTTTGGTTTGGGTGTCCATATATTTATCTCCTGATTTATATGGTGAATATGGTAGCAGAAAATATTGGGTTGTTGTAGATGTGGTTGGATGGTGGGGG
>CAZDTL010000039.1:0-5892 GCA_964508335.1 uncultured Candidatus Saccharibacteria bacterium | reverse complement strand
AACCATCATTGTATCCTTAGAGGGGATATGTCCTATCCGTTGAACGACGACCCCACGGCCGTGTGTATATTATATACTATTTTTCTGGTTTTGAGAAGAAGTATTCGACAGAGCCGGGAGAAGATTGGGAGTTGAGAAGGTTTTGTTTCTTGAGGAGTTTTTGGGTTTGACGGGCGACGCCGGTGCCGCCGTCGATGAGCTGGGCGTGGGGGAAGAATTTTTGGATTTCTGACTTGATGAGCGGGTAGTGGGTGCAGCCGAGGATGACGAGGTCGATTTGTTCTGGGTTTTTGATGTTTTTGAAGTTTTGGGCGAGGTTGGCGCGGATTTTGTTGAGGTCGCGGGTTTCTATGGCTTCGGCGAGGCCGAGGGCGGGGAGGTTGGTGAGGGTCTGGCTGGGGCGGAGGTTGGCGTCGATGAGGGTTTGGGTGCGCGGGGAGTGGGCGGTGCCTTCGGTGGAGAGGAGGAGAAGGTTGGGTTTGCCAGAGTCGCAGGCGAGTTTGATGGCGGGTTCGGTGCCGACGAAGGAGACGCCAGGGTAGGTGGTGCGGAGGAAGTCGATGGTTTGGGTGGTGGCAGTGTTGCAGGCGACGATGACGAGTTTGGCGTGTTTTTGGAGGAGGAAGTCGGTGGCGGCGCGGACGATGGTTTTGAGTTCTTCGGGGGATTTGGTGCCGAAGGGGCAGTTTTTGGAGTCACCGAAGTAGATGAAGTTTTCTTGGGGGAGGAGGGCTTGGACAGAGCGGAGGATGGTGGTGCCGCCGATGCCGGAGTCGAAGATGCCGATGGGGCGGTGGCTGAGTTTGGCGGCTTCTGGGATTGGCGAGGCCGAGGGGGAGTTAGTCATTAGTGACAGGTTTTTCTAGTTTGTAATAAATTGATGGGGCGAAGCGGATAGGGGCAAGGGTGGGTTGGGCGATTTTTTCGAGCTTGCCGAGGAGTTTGGTGCCGAAGAGTTTTTTGAGCTTGGCGGAGCGGAAGTTGGAGACGGAGAGGACTTTGAGGATTTTGAAGCCTTGGTTTTTGAAGAGGTTTTCCATGTATTTGGGGTGGTAGTTATACATGGAGAGGTCTTTGAGGAAGGAAGGTTCTTTGGAGAAGGGGTTGATGTCGGATTTTTTGAACCAGTAGCGGAACATTTTGGGGAGGGTTTTTTTGCTGGCGATTTCGATGACGGCGATGCCGCCGGGCTTCATAATGCGGTAGAGTTCTTCGATGACTTTGGGCATGTCTTTAAAGTGGTGGGTGGCGCGAACCATGAGGAGGCCGTCGAAAGATTCGTTTTTGAAGGGGAGGTCGTAGATGTCGCCCTGTTTGGTCAGGATTTTGTCGCCGTATTTTTTCTTGGCGTCGGCGAGTTCGGTTTTGGAGTAGTCGAAGATGGTGGAGTGGGTGGCGCGGGGGAGGTATTCGTCGGCGAGGCGGCCATAGCCACCGGCGATGTCGATGAAGTCATCCATGGCTTCGGGGAGGAGTTTGCGGACGGCGAGGCGGTCGGCGAGGTCTTCGTAGTCGCGTTTGCCGTCTTCCCAGAAGAGTTTTTTGTAATCGTAGCCGTTGTAGTCGGCGATGATGGCGTGGTCGGGGTTTTTGGTCATGGGTTAATTATAGCATATTGTGCGCGGATTGCGAGCGCGCTTTAATTGTGGATTCTTCCCTGTTTTTCTCGGATGAGGGCCTCGTATTCGCGGGCGACTTGTTGGATGATTTGGGGCCAAGGAATGGGAATGGTGGCTTGGGCGTGAAGGCCGATGGTTTTGAGGGTTTTGAGGCCGGATTGGATGCGAGCGGCGATGGCTTCGGGGGAGCTGTCGGTGGCGATGAGGGCGTTAAAGCCGTCTTGGAGGTTTTCTGCGGCGGTGGAGCCGTGAACGAGGAGAGCGGGGGTGCCAGTGGCGGCGGCTTCGCGCAAGACCATGGGGGCGTTGTCGTAGAGGCTGGGGAAGACGAGAAGGTCGGCAAGGGAGTAGAGGGCGGTGAGGTCTTTTTTGTTGCTGACGAAGCCGAGGAATTGGACTTCGTTTTCTAGGCCGAGTTTTTTGGTGAGTTTGACGAGCTTGTCAAAGTCGGGGCCGTCGCCGGCGGTGATGAGCTTGAATTTTTGGCCGGACGATTTGAGGAGGGCGCAGGCGTGGAGGACGCCGTCGAGGTTTTTCTTGAAGTTGTGTTGGCCGACGAAGAGGAAGAGAGGAGTGTCTTTTTGGTAGTGGACGAGGCGTTGGATTTTGGTGACGGAGGATTTGAGGACGGGTTCGGGGTTGGTGCCGTTTTCCATGACGGTGATTTTGCCGCCGAAGCCGTAGTCGCGGAGGACGTTGGCGGTGCCGTCGTTGACCGCCCAGACGGCGTCGCACTTGTTGAAGAAGTCGACGATGAGGTTGACGGTGGCTTTGGAGATGGTTTTGGAGTGAGTGATTTTGAGGGCGTCGTCGTAGAATTTGCTGTGGAAGGTGGCGACGAGGGGGATGTTGAGTTTTTTGGCGATGCGGGCGGCTTCGAGGCCGGCGGAGAAGGGACTGTGGGCGTGGACGAGGTCGAAGGGGACGGATTTGAGCTGTTTGCGGTAGCGGGGGCTGAGCCAGGGGACGCCGATGCGGTGGAGTTCGGTGGGGATTTTGAGGCTGGCGGAGAGGATGGTGTTGAGACCTTCGGAGCTTTCGGTCTGGGGGTTGTCGGGGGAGACGTAATAGACGGCGTGGCCGAGTTTTTTGAGTTCTTCGCAGTAGGCGAGGGCGACGCGGCCGACGCCGTCGAGGTTGGGTGGGAAGGTATCACAAAATTGCCCGATAATCATGGTGGTTGGTTATTTCTTTTTGGTTTTGTGGATGAGGTGAGCGATGAGGTCGAGTTCGTCGTCGGGGGTGTCGACGAAGGGGAAAGTGTAGGTGGTTTCGTCACCGACGGTGGAGAGGCGGAGAGTACCGAAGCTAAGGAGGTGGTCGAGGAGGCCGGTTTGTTTGTAGGAGACGTCTTCGATGCGGGAGAGTTCAATGACGTTGGCGGATTTGGCGAAGAGAGAGGTTTGGGCGAAGTAGAAGAGGCGCTTGTTGGTGACGAAGAGTTTGTTGGCGAGGTAGACTTTTGAGCCGAGGAGGCCGGAGAGGATGAGGATGGCGTAGAGGCTGCCTAGGAAGACCCAGAAGTAGACCATGGAGTTGGGTTTAAGGGTGATGCCGCGGGAGATAGCGTTGATGACGAGAGTGAGGGCAACGCCGAGGACAAGCATGCCGATGAGTTCGCCAGCCCAGATGAGGATGAGGCCTTTTTTGGAGCGAGTGATGAGGAGTTCGACAAATTCGTGTTCTTCGAGTTTAAGGAAAGGGAAATCTTGTTTGGAGCGGGCGTGGCGGATGCGGGCGAGGGCGGGTTTCATGAGGCGATTATAGCACAGATTGACGAAAAAGCGAAAATAGCGTATATTATATATATTGTCGTGGTACCGTAGCTCAGATGGTTAGAGCGTGGGACTCATAAGCCCAAGGTCACTGGTTCGATCCCAGTCGGTACTACCATTGGTTTTTACGCCTTGTGGGGCGTAATTTTTTATTTTAGTTTAGGCGAATTTGAGGCGGCAGTCGACGAGGCGAGTTTTGGAGTTGCGGACGACGAGGTCGACGCCGTTGGCGGCGCGTTCGATGCGGTGAGTAACGTAGCCGTGGCGGTCACAGACACAAAGTTGGTTTTTGATGAGTGCGTCAGTGATGTAGCTGCCGTCGTTCGCGATTAGGCCGTTGCGCAAAAGCATCTGGCGAATAAGTTCCATAAAAATACCTCCAATTATTGGAGGTATTATACTCTTTTGTGAGAGGGTTGACTAGCCCCAAAAACTGCGTTTTTTGTTTTTGGGGTCTTTGAATTCTTCGAGGAGTTCCCTTTGTTTTTTGGAGAGGTTTTTGGGGGTTTCTACAATGATGGTGACGATGTGGGGGCCGCGGTCGCCGTCGGCGCGCATGGGGACGCCATGACCAGAGAGACGGAACGGGGTGCCGGATTGAGTGCCAGCGGGGATTTTCATGGTGACTTTGCCGTCGACAGTTTCGACGTCGAGTTCGCAACCGAGGGCGGCGTCGACCATGGAGACGGTGGCTTCGGAAAGGATGATGTGGCCTTCGCGGGTGAGGTTTTTGTCGGGCTTGACGCGGACGCGGACGTATAGGTCGCCTTTTTCGCCGTCTTTGGTGGGGGCGGGACCGCCTTTGCCGGCGAGGCGGATAGCCATGCCATCGTCGATGCCGGCGGGGATTTTGACTTTGAGCTTGTGGTCGGAGTTGGGCGGGGTGACGTCGCGGGTAGTGCCGAAAACGGCTTCTTTGAAGTCGATGATGACTTGGGTTTCGAAATCTTGGCCGCGAGCTGGGCGACGGCGACGAGCGCCACCGCCAAAGCCAAAGAGGTCGCCGAGGATGTCGTCGAGGCCGCCGGTGCCGTTGCTAAAGTCGAATTGGAAGCTTTGGCCGTTGAAGTTGAAATTGCCGGCGTTGCCGAAGGGGTTGCCACCAGCGCCGAAAGGATTGCTGTCGCCGCCGACGCCAGCGTGGCCGAATTGGTCGTAGCGGGCGCGTTTTTGTTTATCGTTTAGGACTTCGTAGGCTTCAGTGGCTTCTTTGAATTTTTCTTCTGCTTGTTTGTCGCCAGGATTTTTATCAGGGTGGTATTTGATGGCGAGTTTGCGGTAAGCTTTTTTGATTTCGTCATCAGAGGCGGACTTGGAGACGCCGAGAACTTCGTAATAATCGCGTTTGGACATGAAGTTATTATACAAAACTGGCACTCAAAATGCAAGAGTGCCAAAATGTAGGGTTAGTGTTGGTTATTCGACTTGGGCGGGGTTGTAGTTGGCGATGCCATCGGCGATGGTGTCGCTGGAGATGTGGAGCGAAGTGGCGATGGCGGCGGCGCATGCCATGTAGGAGACGATGGGTTCGCCGGTGAGGAAGCTGGCGACCGAGAAGCGGGAGGAGCCGAGGGAGAGGTTGGCCTCGGTGCCTTTTTTGTAAAGTTTGGCGCCGTCGATGCGGAGAGTGGAGGTGCGAGTGGTGCCGTAGGTGAAGGTGTCGGTTTTGCCGACGAAGCGAGAGAAGTAGGGATAGTTGGCGTCGTCTTCATTGAGGACGACGATGTCGGGGTTCATAGCGAAGAGGGTGGTTTCGTCGGCGGAGAAGTCGGCGGCGGAGGGGGCGCCCAGAGAGGCGGGGACGAAGTCGGTCATGGCGGCGACATAGACGGGGAGGCTGTAGAAGACGTTGTTTTTGAGGGAGTCGGCGGGGGCGGTGACGACGACATAAGATGAGCCGGATTTCCAAGCTTCGGAGAGGAAGCGGTGGAGGGTGGAGAGTTTGATGGGGGAGTCGGAGGCGAGGGCGGAGGCGTGTTGGCCGGCGGCGCGGAGGATTTCGTGGACGAAGTGGGCGACGGTGGCTTTGCCGGAGGTGCCGGTGATGCAGATGAGTTTCATGTCGCGGATGGGGTTGCCGTAGTAGCTTGACAAAAGTTTGGCGCGAGTGCGTTGGAGTTTGGACTTAACGGAAGGTTTCTTTTTCGTTTCGGTTTTAGGGGCAGGCGTAGTGTTTTCCATCATGGGGTCATTATAGCACAAAAAAGATTCCCTTGATAGGAATCTTTTTGTAATTTCTAGGTTGCGGGGGTTCGTGAACCCCATGTGGTGACTACGAAGTCTGGTATGCCCGACACGAGTCGAACGTGCGACCTTCAGCTCCGCAAGCTGACGCTCTATCCATCTGAGCTACGGGCACATGTGGATATTTTCGCTAAGCGCGAGCTTAGCTACGACATCCACCTAGAAATTAAAAGTTCATCACGATAGACGCGACGGATTTATTATATCACAAAACTAGAGATTTGAGTAGGGTGAAAAGTGGCTTAAAATTCGAG
>CAZDTL010000038.1:0-6061 GCA_964508335.1 uncultured Candidatus Saccharibacteria bacterium | reverse complement strand
ATCACGCTCCAGCGGATGTCGGCATTGACGATGTTGGTGGCGTTGGCCTCGGCCAAAATGTATGGCATAAACACAAATGCCAACACAAAAACGGCGGTCGCAGCCAGGCTTGTCCTGAGCAGCCGCCCAAAAATAATTGTTTCTTTTATTTTTCCAAGCTTACTACTAGCTTCCATTGTCCTCCTATTCATAAGCACCATTATATCGCGCTTACGCTCCCAATGTCAAGGACAATTTCCGCAAAACTTTCAGGATGCTAAACCAAAAACTCCCCCTCTCCCCTACAAAATCTCACAAACCACTGTGGAAAAACGCTAACAACTACTCGGCATAGCCCGACACTTGACCAACTTGCATAGCAGAAGCCACTTCGTTATTATTACTCACCGCCACACTCGTCAGCCTCGCTCGCTCCACCGCCAAATCTTCCTTCTGCGCCTCCAGCTCCGCAATCTCCTCCTCCACTCGCGACAACTCATAATCATAGCTCGTCGCCCTCGTCCCCTGAGTTACATAAATCAAACCAATCACCAAAACCAAAATCCCAAGAATCACGCTCTGCGACACACTCCCCAACGTCTTCGGCGTCCGGCGCACAATGTTCCGGTTCCGCACCCACATCGAACTCGACTCTCGCATTTTATTTTCTCGCAATTTCCTTTTTTGTTTTTATTTTATTGGTCTCATTTATAAAACTTAGTCCGGGGCTGGCAAAGCTGGCAGAGCTATAAGTAACCATAGCTTCCGCCCCGGGAAGGTCATAAATTAACACACTCTTTATTTTAGACTCCGCAACCAGATTAGTTGTGGCAGCCCTTTCGGGCCATGTCTCCCCCATCCCCCTTCTTCTAATCGCTCTCGCAATTAGAAGAAGTGCACTTTCACTTTTTGCGCTCGGCTTTTATTCGAGACTACGATTTGCTTTGGCATATTGCCTCCTTTTTGTTTTATTTGTTTATTTTTATCAATTCCGCTTTGCGGCTCGCAATTTTGCGCTCCTCGCACGCGGATTTGATAGCAACTCTACTTCGCCCGCAATCACTGGCCCTCTCGTCAACACTTCCAACTCGCTCTCCTCTCCAAAACTCGCCGCTTCCTTAAAATACTGCTTCACCAACCTATCTTCCAGACTATGAAACGTAATAATCGCGACTCTCCCTCCGGGCTTCATCACCTTCGGAATCAGCGGCAACGTCCTCTCAATCAACCCCAACTCATCGTTCACTTCAATCCTAATCGCCTGAAACACTCTCGTCGCCGGATGCATCTTCGAATAGCGCGACTTGCTCTTCACAAAATCCGCCAGCTCCAATGTCGTCCTAAACGGCCGATTATGCACAATCTCTCTCGCCAACCTCTTTGCGTTGCCCGGTCTTTCCTCTCCATACTGCTCCAAAATCTCCGCCAACTTCCTTTCAGGGTAATGATTCACCACCCTCTCAGCCGTCAGCTCTTGCGTCCTATCCATCCTCATATCTAGCGGTCCATCTCTCAAAAAAGAAAAACCTCGCTCGTTCATGTCTAATTGCGGGGAAGACACTCCAAAATCCGCCAGTATCAAATCAAAGGTTTTACCACACTCTACTAACTCTAACACTGAATTGTAAAAATCTCCGTTCACGATTCTGATAGGTTCACTTTTGTACTTCCCTCTCAGATACTCCACCGCAAACGCATCTCGGTCAATCAAAACCGAATCTTTATAATTCCGTGTCAAATCCAAAATTTCACTCGCATGCCCTCCAAATCCTGCCGTCAGGTCCAAATACGCCTCGCCGGCCTTAGGTTTAAGAACATCGAGCACCTCTGCTAATAATACGGGTTTATGAAGTTCTTCCATATATCTCTATTATAACATAGAGTTATATGCTTCTTCGTTCGTTTGAGAACGCTTAACAAGAAATTTCAGCGTTTTTGTGTTTGTTTGATTTTTGTTTGTTCCTTTACACTAGATCTACCACAATCTCCTGAGTAAACTCAAGTCGAATTGTGGCCGTTGAGAGATTATTGTGTAAATGGTTGCTAAGACTAACCTCGGCTCCAAAGAGCCAAAAGTCGCCTTTAGAGTTTTAATTGGGAGGTGTTAGTTTTAGAATGTACCGACGATTTTGTTGACGCGTATCGCTAAATTTAACCGCGCGCCAAAACTCCCTGTTAACCGTTCTCAAACTGATATTAATGTTCGTTCGTAGATAGTTTTTTGTTTTTCGTTTTTATTTATGACTTCTACTTGTCATTAGTATAACCACTTTCCAAACAAAAATCAAGCCCTTTTTGGCCTGATTTTTTCTAAACTTTTCCACAAGGTTGTGGATAACTAGCCCCTCGGCGGTTCGCCCCCGTCCGGCTCCCCCATCAACTTCTTCGACTTAATCTCATAGCGCAATCCCGTCACCGGCGACACATAATAGTCCTCGTTCAAAAGGTTCACAAACATCGTCAAATCTTTATCGTCCATAATAATAATCGACTTATCATCATCCGTCATCAAATCCAGCTGCATCTCATCCGAATAATCGAGCATCTGCTCCTGCGTCATCGCCTCATTTATATCTATATTCTGAATTTTCTTGAGGAGCGGCTTCTTATCTTGAAGCAACGCGTCCAGCGTCAGCCCCTCCGAAAAACTCAACTTATACTTCTCCTGCAACTCTCTCGCTTTCGCCTCCGCAATCACCTGCGACTTATAATCATACTGAAACAACGCCTCAAACTTCGTCTGATTAAACACCACGATATTCCCCTCCACAATCGCCACCTGATTATCTTCCGGCATCTTAATCGCCACTTCCGCCGAAAACGGCTCAAAACTCTCCCCGTTCAACTCCCAGCTCGTCGCCCCCTTGAGCGCCGCCGAAGCACTGAGCGCCTTCGCAATATAAAACGTCCTCAATCCGTCTTCCCCACCCGGATAAGAAAACTTCGCAATAATCCCCTTCACCTTCTTAAACTCATACTCATTATCAGAAAAGAAATCAATATCTTTATACTCGTTCTCAATGAGATGAATCAACGTCTCCGCTCGCCCCACATTCTCCAGCTTCGTCCGATAAATCACCTTCTCCTCACCATCGCTCTTCTCATACTCGCGACACTCCAACCCCTTGTCCGCTTCCTTAATAATATAGCTCACCGCCTCCTGCATAAACATCGCCTTAACGCTCGCAGTCAACTTATCACTATACCGCACCTTATACGGCGTATAATTCTTATTAAACAAAAACAACTCCACGCTCACATTATTCTTCACCTCATCCACCTCATTCGCCCAATGAAACACATCAAACGTATTATTTTCCATATAATATACCTCTCTTATTTCCCCTCATTATATCATATTATGTCCAGACCGGCAGGTCATCATCCGGAAACGGGTCAAAATCATCCTCCGAATCCGCCGACTCATCATAATCCTCACTCCCATACGGGTCAAACCCCAACTCCGTCAAAAACCGCGACGGCATGGTCCAGCTCCGCCCCCCAAAACTAAACCGACTCTGCGCCCACGTCAAAAACAAATTCCGCATCGCCCGCGTCATCCCCACATACGCCAACCGCCGCTCCTCCTCCAGCTCCGCCTCTTCCTCTGCTCGCGAACTCGGAAACAACCCCTCCTCCAACCCCACCATAAACACCACCGGAAACTCCAACCCCTTCGCCGCATGCAGTGTCATCAACGTCACACTATTCTTCCCCGACGCCTCATCCGCACTCGACATCAGCGCCGCATCCGCCAAAAACTCCTCCAACGTCTCATACCTGCTCGCATTATCTGCTAGCACCGCCAAATTCCCTAACCTCTCCTTCCCTGCCGGCGTCCCGTCATCCAAAAGCGTCGCAAAGTCAAAATACTTCACAATCAACTCCACCACCTCCGCCGCCCCTTCGCTCGCCAAATCCACCTGCGCCAAAAAATTCGTCAATCGCATCAGCCCCGCTCGCGCCTTCCCCGACAACTCATCCATCAACTCTTTATCACCCAACCTCCCACCTCGCTCCAAATGCCCAAACACCTTCTCCAAACTCTTCTCCCCCACTCCACTCAGCACATTCTTCGCCACCCTCTCCAGCGCCACCTTATCTCGCGGATTCACCAAAAGATGCAAAATCGCCAACACATCCTTCACCTCACGCCTATCATAAAACCGCACCCCACCCACAATCTTATACGGAATCCGGCTATTTATAAACACCTTCTCAAACGCATAGCTCTGCGCATTCGTCCGATAAAGCACCGCAAAATCCGCAAACGCCCGCGTCTCGCTCATCTTCAAAATCTGCCGCGCCACATAACTCGCCTCATCCGCCTCATCCCGCGTCGTCTTCACCTCCACCGGGTCGCCCTTACCCGCCTCCGTATAAAGCACCTTCTCGCTCCGCTGCTTGTTCTGATTAATAATTTTTTGCGAAGCCTCCAAAATATTCCCCGTCGACCGATAATTCTGCTCCAACTTAATCACCTTCGCTTCCGGAAAATCCTTCGTAAAATTCAAAATATTCGTAAAATCCGCCCCCCGCCAACTATAAATACTCTGCCAATCATCCCCCACCACACAAATATTATGCCGCTCATTCACTAGCAACTTTACCAACATATACTGCACATGGTTCGTATCTTGATACTCATCAATCAAAATATACTGAAACTTCTCCCGCCACTTTTCTCTCACACTTGCATTTTCCCGAAAAAGTTTCAAAGCTCGCAATAACAAATCGTCAAAGTCAAGCGCCGCCGCCTCCGCCTTCTCTTTCTCGTAAGCCTTATAAACCTTCGCCACCGCCTTCTGATTCGGATACACCGCCCCCGCCGCAAACTCCTCTGGGCTCGTCCCCTCGTTCTTCGCCTTAGAAATCATGGAGAGCACCGACTTCGGCTTCAACATCTTATTATCCACCTTCAAATTCTTCATCGCCCGCCGCACCACCGCCACTTGGTCATCCGCATCATAAATCGTAAAATTCTTATCTAGCCCTGCCGCCTCCCACTCTCGCCGCAAAATCCGCACACAAATCCCATGAAACGTCCCCATATACGGCATAAAGTTACGGGGAAGAGGGAGCGGGGAGACAGTCTCGTCTAGCCGACTATGCGCGCTGCCGACCAGCGACCACAATCTCTCTCTCATCTCCCGCGCGGCTTTATTAGTAAACGTCACGGCCAAAATCCTATCTTCATAAACTCCATGCTTCAACAAATTCGCAATCCGACATGTCAACGTCTTCGTCTTCCCACTCCCCGCCCCAGCCAAAATCAACAACGGCCCCTCCAGCGTATTCACTGCCTCTAATTGTTGCTTATTAAGGTTTTCCATTAAAGCGCCTCAATGTCCGCTCCTAGCATCTTCAGCCTCGCCGAAAAATCTTGATACCCTCGCCTAATCATATAAACATTGCGCAAAATACTCTTCCCTGGCGCCGCCAACATCGCCAAGAGCACCACCACCGCCGGCCTCAACGCTGGCGGCGCCATCATCTCCGCCGGCCTAAAATTCGTCTCCCCCTCCACATACACCCTATGTGCATCAAGCAACTCCACCTTCACATTCAAATTAGAAAGCTCCGTAATATAAATCGCCCGATTCTCAAACACCCAATCATGAATCAGTGTCCGCCCCTTCGCCGTCGCCGCAATCACCGAAAAGAACGGCAAATTATCAATATTCAGCCCCGGAAACGGCATCGGATGAATCTTATCTGCCGGCGCCTTGAGCCGCGCCTTCTTCAACTTCAAATCCACCAACCGCGTCCGCCCATTCCGCGACACATACTCCTCGCCCCGAGAAATCTCCGCCCCCATATCTTTCAGCACCTCCAGCTCCACCTCCAAAAACTCAATCGGCGCCCGCAAAATCTCAATCTCACTCTTCGTCACCAACCCCGCCGCAATCAAACTCATCGCCTCAATCGGGTCTTCGCTCGGACAATACTCCACCTCCACATCAATCTTCGGCACCCCCATCACTCTCAGCGTCGTCGTCCCCACCCCTTCAATCTTCACCCCTAGCTTCTCCAAAAAGAAACACAAATCCTGCACCATATAATTCGAACTCGCCCCCACAAT
>CAZDTL010000037.1:0-6868 GCA_964508335.1 uncultured Candidatus Saccharibacteria bacterium | reverse complement strand
CCAACAACAACCCAATCGCGAGACACAACATCCAATCGCCTCCCCCCACCAACTTCTCCTTCGAGAAAAAATACAACAAATAGTACGTCCCAGCCAAAAGCGCTACACTCCCCAAAAGACTCAACCAATCTCCTCCCCTCACTAAATCCAAAACCGCAAACACCACCCCCACCACAATCGTATAAACCAAAATCGAAACCGGCATCTCTCCCCACTTCCCATCATACACAAACAAAATCATCATTCCCACCATCGCCGCCGACGCCGCCACCAGCCCCGCCAAATCAAACTCCGCCAAAAACTCCGTCACCCCCACCACCTCCGCCGGCACCAAACTCACAAATCGCCACGCAAACAGTCCAAAACTCACCGCGCCCAACAGCTCCGCTAATATCTCCGCCCGACCAATCTTTGCCCCACACTTCCGACACTTCCCTCTCTGCAAAACCCAAGAAACAATCGGCACATTCTCAAACCATCGCAACCTCTTCCCACAACTCATACATACGCTCCGCTTCCCCGGGTCTTTCTTCCCCTTCTCCCTCAGCCTAATCCTCCACGCCTGACAACACGCAAAACTCCCCATCGCCGCCCCCACCATCACCGCAAACACAATCAAAACACAACTCATATAATTCTATTATATCAAGCTCGACAAATTTTAGCTAACACTAGAAACCAACGAATAAATCGGCAACAGCGTCCCCGCAATCACCACGCCAATCAACCCCGCCATAATCACCATCAAAAACGGCTCAATCATCGTCGATATATTCGCAATCTTCTCATCTAACTCGTTCTCATACACCTCTGCCGCTTTACCAATCATCTCATCAATCTTACCCGACTGCTCACCAATACTAATCATCTGCGGCACCAACGGCAAAATATAATCCAAATCCTGCACGCTCTCAGAAAGCGCCTTACCCGATTTCACCTTCTCTGCCGCCGACTCAAACTGCTCTTGCATATAATAATTCGACGTCGCCCGCGCAGAAATATGAATCGCATCTAGCATCGACACTCCCGTCCCGAGGAGCATCTCCATCGTCCGACAAAACCGGTTCATATACAACCGCTGGAACAACGAATTGAACACCGGCACATTCAACTTGAACAACGCAAACGTCCGTTTCCCTGCCGGCGTCCGGCGATACGCTCGCACCCCCATCACCGCCACCGCCAACAGCATCGTCAACAACCACCATTGATTAGAAAAGAACGCAGAAATCATCACCAACGCATTCGTAATCGCCGGCAACGGCTTGCCCATATCTGTATACAACTTTTGCACCTCCGGCACCACCATCACCATCATAAACGCCAGCACTGCAATAATCACCACAAAGATAATCCCCGGATACACCATCGCTCCACGAATCTTAGAAATCATATTCGAGTCTTTCTCATCCTGCGTCGCCAATCGCGCCAACGCCGTATCAAGCGTCCCCGACATTTCGCCAGCCGCCACCAACGACAAATACACATCACTAAACACATCTGGGTGCTGCGCCAACGAATCCGACAACGACTTACCTGCTTCCACGCTCGCCGTCACTTCTTCAACCACCGCTTTCATCGCTTTCGACGTCGACTGCTCCGCCGCGGTCTTGAGCGACCTCGACATCGGCAACCCTGCACCAATCAACGTCGCAAACTGCCGTGTAAAGATAATTCTATCCTTCGTCGACACCTTATTCTTCAGCTTTGCTAGCACCCCCTTCTTGTCTTCTTCAATAATCTTCTCTGGCACAAACCCCTGCTCAACCAAAAGCTTCCCCGCTTCGCGATCGCTTTCCGCTTGAATCACGCCAGAAACTGTCTTGCGGCTTTTCTTCTCGGTTGCTTTATACAGGTATCTCTTCATTCTATCCTCTCGCTAGCCTATCAAAGTTTTCCACATCCACCGCATAGTCGCGCGCATCATTATACGACACCGTTCCCGCTTTCACCAACTTCGCCAACGTCGCATCCATCGTCTGCATCCCCGCGCTCGCCCCCGTCTGAATCATCGAATCAATCTGGTGCGTCTTACCATCCCGAATCAACGACCTAATCGCCGAATTCGCCACCATAATCTCCGCCGCCGCAATCCTTCCCCCGCCAATTGCCGGCACCAACCTCTGTGCACAAATCGCCATCAAAATATTAGACAACTGTGACCGCACCTGCGGTTGCTGGTGCGCCGGGAACACATCAATCATCCGATCTACCGACTGCGCCGCCGAGTTTGTATGAAGCGTCGCCAGTACTAAATGCCCCGTCTCCGCAATCGTAATCGCCGAAGAAATCGTCTCTAGGTCGCGCATCTCACCGAGGAGCACCACATCCGGATCCTCACGCAACGCCGACCTTAGCGCTGCCGAGAAAGAAAAGGTATCATAATGCACCTCCCTCTGCACCACCACCGACCGTTGCGACTTATGCGTAAACTCAATCGGGTCTTCAATCGTCAAAATATGCACCGCCTTCTCGCGATTGATCTTATCTACAATCGCCGCCAGCGTCGTCGACTTACCCGAACCCGTCGGCCCCGTCACTAGCACCAAGCCGCGCGGATAATCCGCAAAGTTCTCCACCACCCCAGGCAACCCCAAATCCGCCACCGACATAATTTTATTCGGAATCAACCTAAACGCACAAGCTAAATTCCCCCTCTCATGAAACGCATTCGCCCTAAATCTCCCCAACTCCCCAAACGCAAACGAATAGTCAAACTCTTTGTCCTTCAACAAAATCTTTTGCTGTGCTTCGTCTAGTGTCGCAAAAATCAACTGCTCAATCATCGACGGCGTCAAAACCGGCATATTCGCCATCGCTACCAACTGCCCATCTATACGCAAAATTGGTTGCAACCCCACCTGAATATGCAAATCCGATGCATTCTTGCGAATACATTCCTCTAGCAACGTTTCAATCCTAATCCCACTATTTTCCATAACTTTATTTTATCATAACCTTTTTAATTTTAAAACATAATTACGCCAAATCACTCGCAACCCTATCTACTTCCTTTATCGTCGTTATCCCCGACAGCGCCTTCAGCATCCCATCCTGCCGCATCGTCACACACCCCTTCGCCTTCGCCACTTTCATAATATCTCCCGCCGTCGCTCGCGCTACAATCAACTTCTGTATATCTTCATCCACTTCAATCGCTTCATACAAACCTGCCCGCCCCACATACCCGCCTGGCGCCTCTCTAGTCTCTACCCCCTTCACCAACGCATACCCCCTCGCATTCACCACCGGCAACCCAGGATACCCCAAATCCTCCGACAAACTCGGCACTTCCTGCTGGCTCTTCGGCAAAATCTTACCTAGTACATCATTTATCTCGCGCGTCTCAACTTCGTTCGACTGCACAATTTCCTTCTTCTCCGACACCCGTCGCACCAATCGCTGCCCAATCACTGTATTAAGCGTCGACGCAATCAAAAACGGCTCAATTCCCATGTCCAAAAGACGCGGCAAAATCCCCGCCGCCGAGTTCGTATGCAACGTAGAAAACACCAAATGCCCCGTCAACGCCGCCTGTACCGCCAAACTCGCCGTCTCGCCATCGCGAATCTCCCCCACCATCACCACATCCGGGTCAAGACGCAAAATCGAACGTAACCCACTCGCAAACGTCAGCCCCGCATCCACATTCACCTGAATCTGGTTCACCCCATCCATTTTATACTCCACCGGGTCTTCCAGCGTAATAATGTTAATCGCATCCGATTTAATCTTCTTCACCAACGCATACAGCGTCGTCGATTTACCCGAACCCGTCGGCCCCGAAGTCAAAATCATTCCGTTCGGTTTCTCAATCCCATTCAACACCGCTCTCAGCGCCCGCCCCGTCATCCCCATCTTCTCCACTTCCATCGCCGTCCCACTTTTATCCAAAAGACGAATTACCACTTGCTCACCCCACACCACCGGACAAATCGCAATACGCAAATCAATCTCTTTATCGTCCACTGCCACCGTAAATTGACCGTCCTGCGGAATTCGGTGCTCATCAATTTTCAAATTCGACAAAATCTTAATCCGCGACACCAGCGCCGGCTCAATTGCCTTCGGCAATTCCATCACCTGACGCAACACGCCATCAATCCGACACCGAATCACCAACGAATTCTCCAGCGGCTCAATATGAATATCCGAAGCCTTCGACTTCGCCGCAAAATCCAAAATCGTCGTCAGCGCCTTAGAAATCGGCGAATCCTGCGTAATCGTCTTCACATTCGAGCTACGCTTCTGTGCCTGTTCCTCCTGTGAACTCTGAGCAGCTTTCTTCACACTAGAAAAGTCGCTCCTATACTGCATCAAAATCGCTCTAATCCCGTCCTCGCTCGCCATCACCGTCCGAATCGGCTTCTTCACCAGCGTCGCCAAATAATCCGTCGCTTGCACATTCGTCACATCAAGCATCGCCACCGTCAGTCGGCCATCCGCCTCAAACAACGGCACCGCCATACTCCGCTCTGCCACATCTTGCGGCATATTCAGCAGAATCTCCTGATCCATCTTCACATTCTTCAAATTCACATACGGCACCTTCATCACTTCCGCCGTCGCATGCGTAATCGTCTCGTTACTCGTCAACTTCTGGCTCACCAACGTCGCCAAAATTGGTTGCTTCGACAACGCCACATTCTGGCGCACCTCTGCTACCTTCTGCGCATCTATCAACCCCTCATCCTGTAATAGCGCTACTACTCTTTCCTGAATATCTTTCGTTAAGAGCGCCATTTCTAGCTCCCTGAGACGGTCTCTTGCCTCGCCGCCGCATCCGCCGCGCTCTGCCCTTGAGTTGTCTCGTTTTGTGTTTGTTGCTGTTGATATTCGCTCACATCACTTTCCACCGCCGCCCGTTGCTGCGCCGTCGTTCCCCGCGCATAGCCCTGAGCTGCATTCGTCTGCTCGTTCTCGTCGTCGCTCAAACCATTATTTCGCTCCGAATAACTACTCTCCGTCGCACCCGTATTCGTCTCGTACGCGTCCATCCCACAATCTTTACGTTCCTGCTCATCCAACACGCCATCCTGATCTTCGTCCACACACGAACCAATATAAACCTCCACCGTCGGGTTAATCGCCGCCGCATTAAACACTTCCTTGTCTGGCGTTGCCAAATCACTCGTCGCACCATCAAGATACTCAAACCTCACTGACGCTTCGCTTGGGTCACCCAAAATTGCATTCAACGAGAAATACGCCACCACCGTCACAAAAATCGCTAAGAATCCCACCGTCACATAATCTGAAGTTTTCATTCTTGCACACCTCCTGCATTATTCTTCGTCACTGTGCCATCCCCACGCACCACTTCGATATTCTCATTCAAAGTCGCCGGCTCAGTATAGAATGCTTCCGCACTCGCCTCCAGCCTCAGCGTATTCGCACTTTGCTCAATCCGCGCCGAACGAATGTTAATCTCGCGAATCGACTTCTCCAAATTCTTCAGCACTGACATCGTTGTCTCGGCATTACTCTCAACCTGCAAAGTCACGCCAATCGAACCAATCCCCTCCAATGAGCTCTCCTCCGTCTGCCCCGGCGTAATCCCCTCCGGCTCATATTTAGAAATCTGGAAAATCTTATTCAAACTTGCACCCAAAGCCAACGGGTTCGCCGACGAAGGCAACGCATCCGGAATCACCCGCAGTGCCGTACACATACTAATCATATTCAAATAGTTCTCTTCCGCCACATCCGTATCTGCATAACGATACTTCTCCATCAACTCGTCATAGCTCCACTTCTCACCGGTCGAACTATTATAACAAATCGGCAAGCCCGTCCGCCCCACGCTATCCAACGCTTCATCCTGCGACAAATTCACCAACACATTATAGCGCAACGTATTCGGCATACTATTCAACGAATCTGCATCGTTCGGGTCGCACAAGCTCAATTCAGAATTATTATAAACTCTCCCGCTCGGCTTCTTGCAAATCCCAATATCACGAATCGCGTCACTATACCCTTGAATCGCCGCATTTTTTTCCGCAATCACCGTCCCGTTAAACTTAATATACTTCAAGAAATACACTGCAAACACCAAACTAATCCCCAAAATAAGCGATGCCCCCGCCACTGCCGCCAGCATATTCTGCTGCGCTTTACTAATTTTTAGTCTTTTTCCGACCGCAATACTTTTTGCCATTATTTACCTGCTCCTTCCGCCACGGCTTTTTCTGCAAACATATCACCAACTTGCATATACGAATCCGTCACG
Organism: uncultured Candidatus Saccharibacteria bacterium; assembly: GCA_964508335.1. GTDB lineage: Bacteria > Patescibacteriota > Saccharimonadia > Saccharimonadales > Saccharimonadaceae > Nanosyncoccus. Next base: position 636 of record CAZDTL010000037.1, on the reverse strand, counting down.
TTCTGCCTCCCCGATGGCGTAATCGTAATCATATGCTTATTCGCAAAACTAAACACTTCCGGATTCACATGCACTACCGCACTAAACATCAACACCAATTCCCCACCCGAAGCCTTACCGTTTGTCGAAGTCACAATCTCCACTCCATCCGGCGCCATATCACAAGAATTCTCACTGCTCCACTTCACACTATTTCCATCTTCCACACCGCTATATTTAATACACCTACTCTCAAAATGTTCCACATCACTAATCTCACCATTCGTATTTATCATCCCCCACTTATACCAATCCGTAAACTGTGGTGTCCGGTCAATCCTCACCAAATTCGTCCCATCATAGCCATTCGACAAGTCCACCTCATCTAGCCTCATTCTCGTCGCACTACTAGACGTCGCGCTATCAGATGTCGTCTCGTCGTCTCTCGCTGGGTCACAACCCTCCGCCCCTTTCGCCCAAATCGCATAAATCCCATCCGCATCTGTATACGGCGAGCCATTCGTATTCGTCTCGAAAATGCACATCGTCGGAATCTCATCTCCGTTCCTATCCACATAGCGCCCATAATCATACTTCATCAACCCAATCGTCTTTGTAAACGACTCCAGCACACGATAATCAATCCCGTCCGTCAAT
>CAZDTL010000036.1:0-7143 GCA_964508335.1 uncultured Candidatus Saccharibacteria bacterium | reverse complement strand
AACATATAAGCTCTCAACTTCTTACTGTGTAAAGATGATCTCGCAGTTTGTGATTACAAACTAGGTTAAGTATAAGCCAAATGCGGGCGAAAGTCAAGAGGATTTTTCGGCTTTGGGGAATTTGCGGGTGAACTTTTTGGCGAGTTCGGGGTGGAGTTTTTTGATTTTTTTGATGCCTTCTCTTGCGGCGATGGTTTGGGCGTCTTGTTTGGAGTGGCCGACACCGGTGCCGAAGATGGATTTGCCGACGTAAACGGCGACGGTGAAGGTTTTGTCGTGGTCGGGGCCTTCTTCTTTGATGGTGTGGTAGGTGGGGGTGCCGCAGTCGATTTTTTGGGTAAGTTCTTGGAAGTAGGATTTGGCGTCGCGCCAAGAGTCGGATTCAATGATGTCGTCGATTTTGACGAGGATGTGTTTTTCGATGAATTTTTGGGCGGTGTCGTAGCCTTGGTCGAGGTAGATGGCGCCGATGACGGCTTCGAAGCAGTCGGCGATGATGATGGCGTGGGCGCGGCTGATGCCGTGTTGTTCGCCGCGGGAGAGGCGGACGAGAGGTTCGTAGCCGAGTTTGTAGCCGGCGTCGGAGATGGATTCGGTGCGGACGAGGGCGGCGCGCCAGGCGGTCATGATGCCTTCGGGCTCTTCGTAGTTGCGGTAGAGGAAGTCGCTTGTGACGAGTTCGAGGACGGCGTCGCCGAGGTATTCGAGGCGTTCGTTGTGTTTTAAGTGGGCCTTTTTGTGTTCGTTGACGTAGCTGCGGTGGGTGAGGGCGACGACGAGGAGGTCGATGTTGTTAAATTCGAAGCCAAGTTTTTCTTTGGCGAAGTTTTGGTAGGCTGAGGTGTCCAATTTAGTATTCTCCTGAGCGGATTTTCTTTTTTGCTATTAACATGAGTTTTTCGATGTCTTCGTATTCGATGGCGTCGAGGGCGTCGGCGAATTTGAACCAGCGGATGCCGTTCATCCATTTTTCTTTGGTGGGGGTTTCGCGAGGGTCAAGCGAGTGGACGAGGTAGATTTGGGTGGTCATGAGGACGAGCTTGTCGAGGCGGCGGTATTTGAAGTGGATTTTGCCGAGCCAGCAGAGGGTGTTGATGTGGAAAAGGCCGGCTTCTTCGCCGATTTCGCGGATGGCGGTTTGTTTGGCGGTTTCGCCGGGTTCGATGTGGCCTTTGGGGATGGTCCAGCGGTTTTTAGAATCTTGAATTAGCAAGATTTCGATGTCTTTTTGGTCTTTGGAGAGGCGAAAAACAATGCCGCCGGCGGTTGGCTCGCGGACGATTTCTTGGATGACCGGCTTTTTGCGGAAGACGGTTTCCTTGAATTTGTCGATTGGGGAGGGTTTGTATTGTTTCGGAAGGGCTTCCGGAACTTTGAGGTTAGTTCCCTTTCGGCTCAGAGGCGCTTTCTTCGGGGAGTTGGTCGCTCGACGAGGCGCCGGCTTTTGGGTCTGATTCATGGTGTTGTGTGGGGGCGGAGTCGGTGAAACCGAGGTTTTTGAACGCGGTTCCGAGGACGCCGTTGATGAACTTTGAAGAGTTTTCCGAGCCGAAAGCCTTAGCTAGCTCGACGGCTTCGTTGATAGCGACCTTGGGAGGGACGCTGTCGCTGCAATGTTTGAGTTCGTAGAGGCCGATGCGGAGGACGTTGCGGTCGATAGCGGCGATGGTGCTGATGGGCCATTCGGGAGCGAGGGGGGTGAGGTCTTTATCGAGCTCTTCGGTTTTTTCGACTACCCCACGAGAGAGGGCGTAGACGAATTCGGTGTCGCCGAGGGCCTTTTCGTAGGGGAGGATGTTTTTTGCGACGATGTGGTCAATGTCGGCTGAGGCGTCGCCCGCCTTACTCCGGAACTCATATTCGTATAAGCTTTGGAGTGATATGATTCTGCCTAGGTGCCGATTTGAAGCCATTGTTATTTCTTCTTTGTGTTAGATTTTTTGGCCAATTTAGCTTTGGTTGCGGCTTTTTTGGTGGCTTTGATAGAAGCGGTGCGCTCCGGTTTGACGGTTTTTACTTTGACGCGGGGAGTTTGTTTTTTGGTCTCAAAAACTTTGACAGGGGAAAACTTGTTGACAGCACGGGCGAGGTCGAGGCGGATGTGGCTCCGTCGGAGGCCGGTTTTGCGCGGGCTGCTCTGTTTTTTAGGTTCAGGCATGATGCTCCTTTAATAAATAGATACTTTGGTTTATAATAGCACGATTTTAGAGATTATGCAACTAAGTTAATTAATTTGGCTTTTTGGATGTAGATGGTTTTTTGAGGTTTTTGGGGGACGAATTTTTGGACGTTGGGGTCTTGTAAGGCTAAGTCGGTGATTTTTTGTTCGTCGGCGAGGTCTTCGGCGGGGATTTGGAGTTTGGCGCGGAGTTTGCCATTGACTTGGACGACGATTTCGATGGTGTCGTTTTGGAGGTATTTTTCGTTGTAGGATGGCCAGGCGTCGTCGGCGCTGAGTTGTTCGAGCATTTCGGAGGCGAGGTGGGGAGCGAAGGGTTTGAGGAGTTTGGCGAGGGTGGTGAGGTCGTCTTTGGTGGCGCCTACTTTGTAAAGTTCGTTGACGTATTCCATTAAGGTTGAGATGGCGGTGTTGAAAGCGGCGCGTTCGATGTCGGAGGTGACTTTTTTGATGGTGCGGTGCATGAAGTTTGTAGATTCGGGTAGCTTCTTTTTCGCACGGGAAAATCCAGTCGTGTTTTTCTCGACGACGGAAAGATTGGCTCGCAATGCGCTTCGGGTAGCACCGGCCATCGATTGCTCGCCTTTTAGGTCGTCTCGAAAAACTCGTGGATTTTCTTTATTGTGCTCAAAAGAACTATCCGAATCGCCAAACACTAAAGTCCAACACCTGTTTAGGAAGCGGTAAACGCCACCGACGGAGCGGGGGTTCCAGGCAGCGTCTTGGTCGTAGGGGCCGATGAACATTTCGTAAGTGCGGAGGGTGTCGGCGCCGTAGCCGTCATTGATGACGTCGAGCGGGTCGATGACGTTGCCTTTGCTTTTGCTCATTTTTTTGCCGTCGGGGGCGTTGATGTAGCCGTTGTAGAGGAGTTTTTGGATGGGTTCGCGGAAGGGGAGCTGGCCTTGGTCGGCGAAGAATTTGCACCAGAAGCGGATGTAGAGGAGGTGGGCGACAGCGTGGTCACCACCGCAGTAGATGTCGAGAGGTTCCCAGTAGTTGATGGCCGTGGGGTTCCAGGCGTGTTGGCTGTCGTGGGGGGAGGCGTAGCGCCAGAGATACCATGAGGAGCAGGCGTAGCCGTCGAGGGTGTCGGTTTCACGGGTCATGGTTTCGATCTGGCCGGTTTTTTCGTTGAGGAGGTCAACCTTGAGCCAGTCGGTGGCTTTGGCGAGGGCGGAGCGGCCGGAGTGGTCGGGTTGGAAGTCGGCGACTTCGGGAATCATGACGGGGAGTTGGTCTTCAGGGATGGGGTGGGGGGTGCCGTTTTTATCGTAGGCGATGGGGATGGGGCAGCCCCAGTAGCGTTGGCGGGAGATGAGCCAGTCGCGCATGCGGTAGGTGGTTTTGGGGGTGCCGAAGGGTTTTTCTGGGACTTTGGTGATTTCTACTATTGGTAAGTTGAACTTTTCGGCGAATTCGCGGTCGCGGTCGTCGCCGGCGGGGACGGCCATGATGGCGCCGGTGCCGTAGCCCATGAGAACGTAGTCGGCGACCCAGATGGGGATTTTTTCTTTCGTGGCGGGGTTTGTCGCGTAGGAGCCAGTGAAGATGCCGGTTTTTTCTTTGTTTTCTTGGCGTTCGATTTCGGATTTTTTGATGGCGGATTTGCAGTATTCTTCGACGGCGGCTTTGGTTTTTTCAGTGACGAGGGATTTGATGAGCGGGTGTTCGGGAGCCAAGACGAGGAAGGTGGCGCCGAAAATTGTGTCGGGGCGAGTCGTGAAAACGGTGATTGCTTGAGAATGTCCGCAGAAAGAATCATTCTTTGCGCTTATCTCGAATTTAATTTCGGCGCCGGTGGATTTTCCGATCCAGTTTTTTTGCATAGTTTTGATTTTGTCAGGCCAGTCGAGGGAGTCGATGTCGGCTAAGAGTTCGTCGGCGTAGGCGGTGATTTTGAAGAACCATTGTTTCATTTTCTTTTTTTCGACTTCCGACCCGCAGCGCCAGCAGTGGCCGTTTTCGACCTGTTCGTTGGCGAGGACAGTTTGGTCGACCGGGCACCACCATTGGTAGGATTCTTTTTGGTAGGCGAGGCCTTTTTTGTAGAGTTGGAGGAAGCACCACTGAGTCCATTTGTAATATTCGGGGGAGGAGGTGTTGATTTCTCGGCTCCAGTCGATGGCGTAGCCGAGTTTTTTGAGCTGTGTTCTGAAGTTTTTGACGTTGGTGTCGGTGGCGATTTTGGGGGAGGTGCCGGTTTTTATGGCGTAGTTTTCGGCGGGGAGGCCGAAGGTGTCGTAGCCGAAGGGACGGAGGACGTTATAGCCCTTTTGGGAGTAGTAGCGAGCGAGGACGTCGACGATGGTGAAGTTGCGGACGTGGCCGACGTGGAGGCCGGCGCCAGAGGGGTAGGGGAACATTTCGGCGAGGAATTTTTTGGGTTTGTCGGAGGCGTCGTCGGCCTTGAAAGCTTCGGAGTCTTCCCAGATTTGTTGCCATTTGGCTTCGATGGCTAAGGGGTTATAACGATTCATGTGCTATATTATAGCACATTCAGGTCGCCCTGGCGAATGACTAAAGGGGTCTTTTTGGTGAGGTCGACGACGGTGGAGGGGAGTTTGCCTTCGAGGGTGCGGCCTTCGACGATGAGGTCAACCTTGGGGAGAGTGCGGGCGACTTCGTCGGAGGAGATGGCGGGCTGGTCGCCGCGAGGATTAGCGCTTGTTAAAAGGAGCGGGCCGGTTTCTGGTAAGATGGCGGCGAAAAGGGGCGAGGCGGGGATGCGGATGCCGACGGTAGTGAAGTGGTTGAAGTAGGGGTGGTTGAATTCGGGATTTTTGTTTAAAATTAAGGTGAGTTCGCCGGGGATGTATTTTTTGATATAGTCGCGGGCGGCGGAGTTTAAGATGGCGTAATCTTTGATTTTGGCGGAGGATTCGGGGACGAGGGTGAAGATTTTGCCGGAGTTGAGATCGCGGCGTTTGAGGAAGATGAGTTTTTCGAGAGCCTTGGCGGAGTGGAGGGAGATGGCGAGGCCGAAGACGGTTTCGGTGGGCAGGGCGACGACTTGGCCAGAGCGGAGGGCCTTGATGATGTCGGAGGTGTGCTCGGAGGAGATTTGAACCATGATTAGATATATTGTATCATAGTTTTATGGAATTAGTTTTAGTTTTGCATAACATTCGGTCGACGTTTAATGTGGGGTCGATTTTGAGGACGGCGGATGGGCTGGGGATTTCTAAAGTGGTTTTTTCGGGTTGGACGCCGAGGGTGGATGATGTGCGGGTGTTGCCGTATTTGCGGGAGAAGCTGAATCGGCAGATTGGAAAAACCGCTCTGGGGGCGGAGCGGATGGTGGAGAGTTATGCAGTGGATGATATAAAGGCGGAGCTGTTGCGGTTGAAGAAGGAGGGGTTTAGGGTGGCGGGGTTAGAAAATAATTTGAGCACGGAAAAGCCAGTTTTGCAGATGAAACTAGCGAATTTTGCGGAGATTTCGAGCGCGCTACAAAAGAAGGTGGTGTTGGTGTTGGGTGAGGAAGTGGAGGGGATTGATAATTCGCTATATGATATAATTGATGTGTTTTTGGAAATTCCGATGCGGGGGCAGAAAGAGTCGTTTAATGTGTCGGTGGCGGCGGGGATGGCGGGGTTTTGTTTGATGAATTTGGCGACTAAAGAGATTTGATGGGGAGTTCGGTGACGGTGTTGCCGGCGGAAGACTCGGTGGTTTGGGAGGTGGAATCGTCGACGGTTTCGGTTGAGGAGGTAGTATTGTCGGTGCCTTCGGTGTTTTCAGTGTCGTCAGTGTCGTCGGTCGTTTTGGAGTCTTCGGAGTTTTCGATGTCGTTGTCTGGTTCGGGGGTGGTTTGGGAGGTAGGAGTGGTTTGGGCGGGGGTTTTGGTGGCGGGTTTGTTGAAGAAGACGAAGTAGGCGACAGCGGCGCCGATGAGGACAACGAGGAGAGAGATGATTAAGATGAGGGTAGTTTTGGGGAGCTTTTTGGTGGCAGTTTGAGCGGCGAAGGCGCTTTGGGGAACTGGGGCTGGGGCTTCGGTGGCAGCAACGGCGAGGATGTCGGGGGATTCCGAAGGGGTACCGGCGGCCGGAGTGGCTGGAGCAGGCTCGGGCTGTGGGGCGAGAGCCGGTTCAGGAGTAGGGATGGGCGTTGGTTGTGGCTCCGGAGCTGGGGTTGGTTCGGGGGCTATTAGAGCGGGTTCGGGGGTGGGGGCTGGTATTGGCTCTGGTGCAGGAGCTGGGGTTGGTTCGGGGGCCGGAGACGTTGGGATTGGAGCCGGTTCAGGAGTAGGGGCGAGAGCCGGCGCCGGGTTAGGGGCGGGAGTGAGGGCTGGCGTAGAAGTAGAAGTAGGTTGAGCGGGTTCCATGGTTATTGATTCTCCGTGGCGGTTTCAGTGGTGGAGTCGGCGGCGGTGTCAGTAGTGGAGGTGTCGTCAGAGGTTTTATCGGTGGCGGGGGTGTTGGGTTCTTCGAGCGAAGAAGGGGTGGATTTTACGAGTTCTTCGATGGCGGCATCGTCGTTATTGGTGGGAGCTGTGTTGGCCGGCAGATTGACGACTTGGGAAGAGTCTTTTTTATTGATGAGATTGAGGGGATTGTCGATGATGTTTTGTTCGACGAGGATACAGACGGCGGTGGCGGCGAGGGCGAGGATGAGCAAGAAGACGAGGAAGATGCGGCCGGCGTGGGACTGTTTTTTGGGCTCAGTGGAGAGAGGCTCGGTGGAGAGATCGACCGAGGCGTCTTCGGAGTTGAGGCGGTTTAGAGCCGCTTCGACTTCGGGGGAGTATTTTTGGGTGCGGGCGGGAGATTCCTGAGGCTCGTCGGTGTCCATTGTGAGGATTTTGGCTGAGGAAGAATCTGACGAGTTTTCTTTTTCTGTGTCGGGCGCTCCGAAATGCTCATCCTTCGACCCCGTTCGCTCGCTCCCGTCGTCACGGGGCTCGCTCTCTGTCGCGCTTCGCGCTCGCTGCGTCCCAAGGGGCTGGGCGAAATCCTCGT
>CAZDTL010000035.1:0-7476 GCA_964508335.1 uncultured Candidatus Saccharibacteria bacterium | reverse complement strand
TTTCCTGGACAACTCGCCGTAGATGTCTACGAAACCGCCGACAAATTAGTAATCAAAGCCCGCACCGCCGGCATCAAAAAATCCGACTTAAACGTCTCTATTCACGACAGCATCCTCACCATCTCCGGCGTCTTGAGCGGCGGGGAAGACGACCAAACCACACGCTGGCACATCCAAGAATGTTACTGGGGCGAGTTCTCTCGCACCATCGCTCTCCCTGTTGCCGTCCGCGAAGACGAGAACTCCGTCAAAGCCGAACTAAAAGACGGTGTCCTCACCATCACCTTCGAAAAAGAAAAGGTCGAGGCCCCCAAGGTCATCCCCGTCCAATAATCCCAACAACCTCGCAAACCCAAAATGGCTCGCTCATCCGAGCCATTTTCACACCCCACAACCACCAAAAAATCCCCCAGCCAGCGCCGAGGGATTCTTCCGCTTCTAAACTTAGCTCGTCACCTTACCAATCACAAAGTTCACAATCGCATAAGCTAGAATCGCAATCACAAGGCCAACAATACCATAAAGAATCGTATTCTTCGCCTTAGTCACAGCAGCTTGATCGCCCCCAGAGGTCGTATATTGGATACCACCAATAATCACCATCACCACCGCCAAAATACCCACCACATAAAGCACAGCATTGATGATATTCTTCACATTCACATCAAGATCGGTCGGCTGAGAATCATCCCTCGCCGCATCCATCCCTTGCTGCCAAGGTGAATCATCGGCATAAACATAACCGTTTGGCACCAAAGCCGCACCAGCGCCAACCAAAGCCAAAGCCCCTGCCATCACCGCAGTCTTAATTTTGTTTGATAGACTCATTGAAATTTTCCTTTCTTTTAACTTAAGCTTATTATAGCGAAAGTTTCCCTCCATGTAAAGCCCACCAAAGCTTACAACCGGCCAATCACAAAATTGACAATCGCATAAGCCAACACCGCAATCACCAACCCCACAATCGCATACATCATCGTCATCTTCGCCTTCTTCACTGCCCCAGGGTCGCCCGCACTCGTCGTCATCTGCACCCCCGCCACAATCACCATCACCACCGCCAAAATACCCACCACATACAAAATAAAATTCACGATATTAGTCTGCACCACCGTCGTATCCGTTCCTCCTGGCAACCCGCCCGTAATCTTATCTTTTACATCTTGCGGAACATTTGCCAACATCTGCACTAACTTCATCTTACGCTTCCACCACCTTCATCACCGTCGTCACAATCGCATAAGCCAACACCGCAATCACCAACCCCACCAGCGCCCAAGAAATCGTCTTCTTCGCTTTCTCCACCGCGCCCGGATTGCCTTGGCTCGTCACCATCAAAAGCCCACCATACATCACCATCACCACCGCCGCCATTCCCGCAAAAAACAACAAATCCTTCACTACCACACCCACCACTTTCAACACCGTCCCCGTAATCGCCCCCTCCTTAAAGTTACTCTCAGAAATCTCTCCATTCCCATCACAGTCCAGCTCCGCATACCACGGATCCAGCCCAAAAAACTTCGTTTCTTTACAGCCACTCGCAAACGCACTCACCGGCATCGCCGCCCCCATCATTATCAACAACACCCCCGCCATCAAAGCAAAAAAATTCTTTCTCATGTCCTCATTATACCATAGAAAAATCCCATACCAAAAGATTGACTTTTCTACCTCAAAATGCTATAATTTAACAGATAACCATATCTAAAGAGTATGTTAGCTAAAATCAAAAAACGCTTCACCTCTATAATCGCCGTCCTTTTGGCGACTTTCTTGAGCCTAGGCGTCCTCTCTACCCCTGTTTTAGCCGTACCTCCCGCCTCCCAAAACCAAAACACATCTTCCGAACAAACACAAACGGATTCTACTCAAAACACCCAAGACCAAACCGCTACCCCCACCCAGCAAACCCAGACCGCTCAAGGCGCCGCCCAAACTCAAGACCAAGCCGACTCCACCTCCACCAACACCTGCTACGACGAATCCGGCTCCCTCGGTTGGCTCGTCTGCCCCACCACCGGCTTCCTCGCTCGCATCACCGACGGCCTCTACGACATCATCAGCCAAGCCCTCGTCATCAAACCTCTCACCTCCGACTCCGACTCCCCTTACCACCAAATCTGGTCTATTTTCCGCGACATCACCAACATCGTCTTCGTCATCTTCTTCCTCATCATCATCTACTCCCAACTCACCGGCATCGGCATCAGCAACTACGGCATCAAAAAACTCCTCCCCAAAATCATTATCTCCGCCATCTTAATCAACCTCAGCTACATCATCTGCGCCGCTCTCGTCGACCTCTCTAACATCGCCGGCACCAGTCTTCGCGGACTCTTCACCGGCATCGAAGAATCCATCACCCCCACCGGCATCATCGCCAGCTCTAGCGACGCCACCATCGACTTCGGCAACATCCTCGCCGGCCTCACTGGTGGCGCTCTCCTAGCCGGCCTCGCCGTCGGTGCCAGTGGCGGCCTCGGCGCCCTCTTTCTCTCCCTCATTCCCGTCCTCCTCGGCGCCGTCGTCGCCGTCATCATCGCTTACCTCACCATCGCCCTCCGCCAAGCCTTCGTCTACATCCTCATCATGGTCAGCCCCCTCGCCTTCGTCTGCATGCTCCTTCCCAACACCGAAACCTGGTTCACCAAATGGAAACAATCCCTCACCCAAATGCTCATCTTCTACCCCTCCTTCGCCGTCCTCTTTGGCGCCAGCTCTCTCGTCGGCTGGACTATCATCGCCGCCGCCGAAGATGGCTTCGCCCTCATCCTCGGCATCGCCGTCAAAGTCATCCCCCTCTTCGCCTCTTGGTCTCTCCTCAAAATGTCCGGCACTCTCCCCGGTCAAATCAGCTCCGCCGTCAACAAATTCGCTCAACACCCAGTCAACGCCGTCCGCTCTTGGTCCACCGACGCCGCCGCCCTCAGCCGCGCCAAATACCTCGGCACCAAACCTCGCACTTGGCAATATGGTCGCCAGTTCGGCCAAACTCTCCAAGACAAAAAATTCCGCACCGCCGCCGACACTCAAAAATACCTCGACCTCGCCAAACTTCGCGGCGCCGCTTACACCTCTAACCTCCACAGCCCCGTCCGCAATAAAATCACTCGCCGCGGCCGTCAACTCACCGCCATCCAAGCTGACTCTATGAACTACAACGAGCGCATCCTCAAAAACACCACCGACGCCGACAAAGGCTTAGCCAACTACGCCATCAGCGCCAAAGACAAAGCCAAACTCAAACAAATCGACCTCGCCAACATGAACGCCTCCGACTCTCTCTACTACGAAACCACTCGCGCTGAAAAAGTCCGCTTCGACAACATCCAATCCCGCCAAGACCGCATCGACGCCGCCTTCAACGCCAATTCCAACGCCCGCTTCAACGCCACTCGTCGGCTCAACCAACCTCCTCGCTCTGTCAACCACCAAGACCTCTCTCGCTACCGCCAAATCAACGCTGCTCTCGAAGGCGACCTCATGGGCACTCACCTTGTTGGCGCCAACGCTTCGGCCGACTTCTCCACCCAAACCGCCATCCTCGGCAAAAAATTCAACACCTACTTCAGCTCGCTCCCGCCCACTCAAGAGCTTTACGACCGCCTCTTCCAACTCACTTCCACTAACCACATCGCTAAAGACATTGACCCCATCCTTGTCGGCCTGAAAGCCCTCAATTTACGTGGCGATACCGACCTCGTCACCAACGTCATGCGTCGCATTGTCGAAACCCAACAAATCAAACTCGGCACCCACGCCTCCCAAGCCATCGCCAACTTCTGTATGTTCGACGTCAAAGATTCCGACGTCCTCCTCCGCCGCTACGGCAAATACATCAACCTCGAAACTGCCCGCGTCTTCAACGAAGACCAATCTAAAGGCAAGCGCAAAAACGACACTCTCACCTTCAAAGAATACATCACCGGCGAATACGACGAATACGACGATCGTGGCATCCTCGTCCATAACGCCGGCAAATCCAAGCTCTCCGTCGCATCCCTCCTCATGGGCACCTCTCTCGACGGCGCCGAACGCACCACCTTCGAAAACCTCGACGCCAACCTCCGCCTCGCTTACACCGACGCCAACGGTCAAGTCGACTACGAAGCCCTCAAGAAAAAACGCAACGAAGTCAACAACGCCATGCTCCCAGCCATCATCTCCGCCGCCCTCAAATACCCCTCTGGCTCCGAACAGGGCATCAACCTCGCCTCCTACATTACTGGCCTTAAACTCAACGCCGACGGCACCTACACTAAGCGTTGGGAAAAAGAAGGCGACCCGCTTTACGGCCTCGACCAAGATTACTTCGCTAGCTTCGTCAAAGCCTACCTCTCGGCCCAAGTCCCGAACCAAATAACCTCTCTCCGCACCGACACCTTCAACCCCATCACTGAAATCCTCGCCGACGATTACATCGCCCAACTTCGTCGCCACCAAGCCGACCCCGAACACAACCCCGACCCCGCCAGCGCCCTACCCGACTCCGCCGACGTCCCGCCCAGCGACCTCCCCGATATCCTCAACCAACAACCCGAACGCATCCTCGAAACCGACACTCCTGCCGAAAAAGAAGCCAAGCGCGCTCGCAACAAACAGCTCGCCGCCCGCAAGAAACAAGCCCGCGATCGCTACGCCAAAGCCAACTTCACTGGCGTTCTCCACAAAGCCAACACCCTCGGCCCCATCATCCGCTCTCTCGCCTCTGGCTCAGTTGGTGGCGCCAAACGTGTCGTCCGTGACTTCCTCGGCGTCAACGACCAAGATCCGTTCACTATCCTCTACAAAGACGAACTCCGCGACATCCGCAACGAAGCCATCCGCCGCGCTCGCGCTCGCCGCCAAGGCCAGCCCGAAGAAACCGAAGAAACCCCACCCGAACCCGCCTCAGAAACCGACGGTGGTACTCCTTACTATGAAGAACTCGACCGCGAAGGCCTCCAAGACCAATACCGCGACTGGGCCGAAAACAACCACTACGACAACAGTAGACAATTCGTCGAAGCTGTTACTGCCGACCTCGAAAGCCGCGGTTATGACGAAGAAGCTCAAATTCTCAGAGATTACTACGCGAGAAACCAAGCCCTCACTATACCCGAACTCATCAACATCATCACCGAAATCCTCGACGACTCCTCTAACTTCTAATGCTCGTCATTTTACGCCATATATGTTAATATATATAATATATGGCACAATATAAGGTCCCTCAAGACGTCGAAGCGGACGACAAGCTTCTCGGCCCCTTTAATTTTCGCCAATTCATTTATCTCCTCATCGTCGCCGCGCTCATCGCTCTCGCTTGGGCACTCTTCCAACTTTTTCCACTTCTTGCCATCTTCCCGCTCCCCTTCGCTTTTTTCCTCCTCATCCTCGCCTTACCCCTACGCAAAGACCAGCCCATGGAAACTTACATCGCCGCTTTAATTAGCTTCTACACCAAGCCTAACAAGCGCTTTTGGTTTCCAGGCCAACGTGAATCCACCATCTCCATCACCGCCCCCAAAATCGTCGAAAAAGTCCTCACTAAAAACCTCACCGAAGAAGAAGCTGGTCGCCGCCTCTCCTTCCTCGCCAACATCGTCGACTCTGAAGGTTACTCCATCAAAGACGGCCTCGTCGCCCCCACCGACTCACCAGTCCGCGACGAATTCATCGCCGAAGCCGAGTCCACCCCCGACATCTTCGAAAACTACCAATCCACCCAAGTCGCCACCGACCTCTCCTCCGAAGCCGACCGTCACCGTGCCGAAGTCATCCAACAAATGCGCGCTGCCATCGCCGCCAACAACCCCATCGTCGCCGATCCCGCACCCGCTCCCGAACCTCCCGCACCCACCTTCAACGTCGCCAACCTCACTCAATCCAGCCAACCCACCCCCGCTTTCAGCCCCCTCGTTCAGCCTCAACCTCTCGCCACCACGCAGCCCCAACCCATCCCAGAAGCCACCCGCTCCCGCCTCGTCGAACTCTCCAAAAACAACGATTTCACCGTCGCCACCATCGCCAAGGAAGCCAACCGCAAACCCAAAAAACGCCCCGTCGATAAGGACGAAGTTTATATTAGTTTACATTAAAGAGGAGAAAACCCCATGAACCCAAACCAACCAAACGCCTCCACCGCCTCCGGTGTTTACCCAGGCCAACCTCTACCTAACTCCGCCCCCATCGCCGGCGCCGCCATCGTCAACAACCAAACCATCGCCACTCCCACCCCCCAAGCTCCCGCTCAAGCCACCCCTGACCACCCTCAATCCACCCAAACCACCCTCCTCATCTCCGAGCTTCGCGACGGCATGGTCATCATGAAAGACGGCTCCTTCCGCGCCGTCGTCGCTTGCCAATCCATCAACTTCGACCTTATGTCCGAAACCGAACGTGAAGGCATCGAATACTCTTACCAAAACTTCCTCAACTCCCTCAACTTTACCACCCAAATCCTCATCCGCTCCCAACGCGTCGACATCGGCCCCTACATCACCCGCCTCATGGACATCCGCCGCAACAACGACAACATGCTCCTCGGCATCCTTATGGACGATTACATCAACTTCATCGACATCCTCTCTCAAGAAGCAAACATCATGGACAAATCCTTCTTCATTATCGTCCCTTACTACCCCTCCGCCGAATACGAAAAACAACTCTACGAAACCAAAAACCTCATCTCCGTCTTCCAAAAAAACAAAGTCCAACCCATCACCCGTATCGACCGCGCCACTTACGACAAAGCCGCCACCGAAATCAACAACCGCATCGAAACCATCACCTCCGGTCTCTTCCAAATCGGCATCCGCTCCGTCCGCCTCAACACCAAACAACTTGCCGAACTCTACTACGATTTCAACAACCCAGACACCGCCGTTCGCGAACCACTCGTCGACTTTACTAAACTCGCCACCACTTACGTCAAGAAAGGAACACCCAATGCCTAAGAAAAACAAACCCACCGCCGCTCAAATCGCCGCCACCAGCCAAATCTCCGAAGATCAACAAATCCAACAGGCCTTCGAACAGGGCATCACCACCCTTCGCGACCTCATCTCCCCCAGCTCTATCGAAATCAACTCCGACTACTTCCGCCTCGGCACCAAATACGGCCGCACCATATATATATATGGTTACCCCCGCTCCCTTTACACCGGCTGGCTCTCTCCCCTCATCAATATCGACGAAGTTCTCGACATCTCCATGTACATCTACCCCGTCGACACCACCATCGTCATGAAAAACCTCCGCAAAAAAGTCACTCAGCTCGAAGCCTCCATGAACGTCAATGCAGAAAAGGGAAGAGTCCGCGACCCCGAACTCGAAGCCGCCATCAACGACGCCGAAGAACTCCGCGATCAACTCCAAGTCGGCGCCGAACGCTTCTTCCGCTTCGGTCTCTACGTCACTCTCTGGGCCGACTCTCTCGACGAACTCAAATTCGTCCAACAAAAAATCGAAACCCTCTTCGGTCAGCAAATG
>CAZDTL010000034.1:0-7575 GCA_964508335.1 uncultured Candidatus Saccharibacteria bacterium | reverse complement strand
TAAGGGAGAAATCCCAGGTGTAACTAAGAGTAGCTGGTAGGAGAAAGGAGAAAATTATGTCTATTCAATCAACCGATCAAATCGCCGACCTCTTGACCCGCATTCGCAACGCTCTTCTCATTGGAAAGAACGAAGTTTACCTTCCGACCTCAAAACTCAAAGTCGCCGTCGTCGAAGCTCTCAAAAAAGCTGGCTACCTCGCCGACTTCGAAATCATCGACCACGCCCCTCGCAACGTCCTTCATGTGACTATCACCGAGAGTGGCAAGGTTCCCACCATTCACGAAATCGACAAGGTTTCCAAGCCTGGACGCCGCGTTTACGTCGCCGTCGACGAAATCCCCAAGATTAAATCCGGCCGCGGTCTCGTCCTCATCTCCACGAGCAAGGGCATCATGACCGGAGCTAACGCCGCAAAGAACCGCCTCGGCGGGGAACTTCTCGTCAAAGTCTGGTAGTAACCAAAAAAATAACCCCACCAGGGGTTATTTTTTACATCACCCTCTCTCTTACCAACATCTCGCCCCCCTCTGTCTTCATCATATAATACAACCACCTATTACTCCCAGAAATCGCCACTACTCGCCCCGCCAAAACCCCCTCGGCAACTAGCTCTCGCTCGTTCAGCCCATCATAATCCCGCACTGTTAGTGCGCCATTCTCGCTCACTCCATATCTCAAAAACTCATCCACCCACCCTTCTTCGCCTCCACTCATCTCTACTTTCATCAGCGCCACCGCCTCCACATCAAACACTCCCCGTTCGCCCGCCTCTCCCATTAGCTCAAACACCATCCCCTTGCCTCGCCTCTCTACGCTTGCCGCCACAAACTCCACTTCCTTCTCCAACACTTTCACCACCCCTTCTCCCGCCACTGGCCAGCTCGCCTTCTTTAGCACTTCAAACCGCCCCGCCTCCGCCACTCCCACATAAAACTCCTGAAAATACCTCATCACCCCCACCACCGGCATCGTCTCTGCCTCTGCCACTAAATACGTCTCATCTTCGCCCAATCTATACGCCCGCACTTGCCACTCTCTCCGCTCTTGCGTTTCCGCCTCATCGCTCGTCTCCGTTTCGATCACTTTCTTTTCGCCTTCTTCCACCCCCTCCATCGTCTTCGCCTTCGTCACATACACCACTCTCCCGCCTTCATTATCAAACATCTCCACTTCTGCCACCAGTGGCTTGCCCACTTCTTTATCACGCACGTTCACCTCCATCAACTCTTTCTTACCATTCAAGACCAACAGCCTATCCCCCGCCTCCGTCACGAAACTCACTTTTTTCACCACCTGCTTCTCGCCCAATAACTCCTCTAACCACACCGTCGCCTTCGCATCGCGCACATCCACTACCATCCATTTGCCATTTATCACCGCCAGCATCCGCTCGCCACTCTCACTCCACTCCACCTCCGTCATACTATCCACCCCCACTCTCTCTCCGCTCGCGTCCACCAATTCCAAAAACTCCAACACCGGCTTATTCTCGTTCAAATTCATCACATAAAGCCCCCTCTCCATCCAAATCACCATCTTCTCACAATTAGGCGACACACTCATCAACTTCGCTCCCTCCGTCTCCACTACTCCATTCACCGCCTCCAGCTTCGGCACCGTCGTATATTCCTTCACCGCTTGCTCAAACGTCAATACCTCCTCCACCTCACGCTCCAGTCTAAACAGTCGCGGATAATTCAACCGATACATCATCCCCTCTGTTACTTTCACTCTCTTGCTCCACTCGTCAAACCCTTCCCGCTTCAACGCAATCTCGTGTTCGCCCGCCAGCATCGTTCGACTCGCATTCGTGTTCAAAAGCAACGCTGACTCGCCATCTATATATATTGTCGCCCCAGTCGGCACCGACGACACCTGCACTAATCCTGATCTCTCCACCACCTCACCCGTCCCCCCAATCTCGCGCAAGTTAAACGAATACCCCATCACCACCAGCGTCAAAAACCCCACCAATACCAACACTGTCACCGACATCAATATCTCCGTCAAAATCACCCGCCGGTGCTGTCTGCGCGCTTCCAACTCGCGCTCGTCTAAAATCTCTCGCATATAATAAAAATTCCTACTCATAATTATAACATAAATAATTTCCAAAAATAGCTCTTGCTTTTCTAAACCGCTTAACTTATTATAGATATAAGTATTTTTATTATAAAGCGAGGTTAAGTTTAATCATGGATGAAAATCAAAGCTCAGAGCAAATTGGCGTATCAAGCTCCGTGTCCCACCACCGCATTCAGCGCTCCACCACCCTTAATCGCAAATACGTCAAAAAGCCCGAAAAGGTCGCCACTGTTGACTCCGTCGCCAAACGCCGTGCCGAAGACCTAAAGCGCCGCCAAGCCCTCGCCGAAAAAATCAACCGCGAACGCCTCGCCGCCCTCAAAGCCGGCAAGACCATCCGCGAAGCCAATGTCACTCCGGCTGTCGCCGCCGCTCCTCGCCCTCTCTCCGCCACCATCGAAAAGAACCTCGTCGCCAGCAAAAAGTCCGAACGTGCCAAAGCCGTCAAAGACAGCGCCGTCAAATCCGCTCTCCAATCCGTCGCCACTTTAGAATCAGAAAGCAAGCCCACCAAAACCATCTCCACCAAGCGCTCGCTCGGCGCCAAAAAGCTTCTCCTCGCCTTTGGTTGCGCCGCTCTCGCCGTCGGCATTGTCGGCTACTTCGTCTCCGTCAACACGCCCGACATCTCCGTCCGCGTCGCCGCCATGCAGAGCGGCATCGACGCCACCTATCCCACCTACATTCCCCGCGGCTACTCCCTTTCCGACATCGTCTCTGAAGACAAAAAAATCTCCATGACTTTCTCCTCCTCCGATAAAACTTCTTTCACCCTCAGCGAAGAAAAATCCTCCTGGGACAATGAAACTCTCGAATCTTCCTACGTCAAATCCACCTGGGGCAACAACTATACCTCCATCCGCGAACAGGGCATCACCATCTTCATCTCTGGCTCCAACGCTACCTGGCTCAACGGCAACATCCTCTACAAAATCACTGCCTCTGGCAACAACCTCACCAAAAAACAAATCAAATCCATTGTCACTTCTCTATAATTATTATATAATAATTATATGAACAAGATCATTACTCGTTTTGCGCCGTCTCCAACCGGCTATATCCACATCGGCAACGTCCGCTCCGCCATCTACCCCTACCTCGCCGCTAAACAATCTGACGGTCGCTACATTCTCCGCATCGAAGACACCGACCAAGCTCGCTTCGTCGAAGGCGCCACCGAACTAATTGAAGACACTCTTAAATGGCTCGGCCTCAACTGGGACGAAGGCCCAGAAAAAGACGCCGGCCACGGCCCTTACTTTCAAAGCCAAAGAAAAGAAATCTACCAAGCTTGGGCCAAAAAGCTCATCGAACAAGGCCGCGCCTACGCCGACCCCACCGACTCTGACACCATCCAACGATACCGCGACGCCGACAACGCCCAAAAAATCCCTTACCTCTATCGCAACCACCGCCCCAAAGAAGCCAACTTATCGCCCGCAGAAATCTTCAACACTTGGCAAGAAGGCACTCCTATCCGCTTCAAAGCCGACCCCAAGCCGCGCACCTGGCACGACGAAGTCATGGGCGACCTCCACGCCGGCCCCGAAGCCCAAGACGACATCATCTTAATCAAAAAAGACGGCCTCCCCACTTACAACTTCGCCCACATTGTCGACGATTTTCTCATGGGCGTCAACATGGTCGCCCGCGGTGTCGAATACCTCTCTAGCACTCCTAACTACCTCGCCCTCTACGAAGCCTTCAATATAAAAAGACCCCTCCTCGTCTCTCTCCCGCATATTCTAGCTCCCACCGGCAACAAAAAACTCGGTAAGCGCGACGGCGCCAAATCCGTCACCGAATATCGCAACGACGGCATCCTCCCCGAAGCCATGCTCAACTACCTCGCCTGCCTCGGCTGGAACGACGGCACTGAACAAGAAATCTACACCAAAGAAGAACTGATTAAAAAATTCTCCCTCGACCGCATCCAAAACTCTGGCGCTCGCTACGACGAAGTCAAACTTCTCTGGGTAAACGGCCAATGGATTCGCAAACTTGTCGACGAGCAGGGAATCGACGCTTTCTTCCCCCGCACCGCCGGTTTCTGGCCCGACTCCGCCAAAAACTTCAGCGACGACTACAAAAAACAAGTCCTCGCCATCATCTACGACCGCCTCAAAACCCTCTCCGACTTAAAAAATATGACCGATTACTTCTTCAAAGACCCAAAATTCGACATCAACCAGCTTCTGACTAACAAATTCGTCAAAAAGCTCTCCGAACAAGAAATGGTCGATTTGCTCCAAACTACAATTAAAAAACTCCAAACCCTGCCCAACTGGAGCGCCGAAGCTCTCAAAACCGCTTTGAACGACCTCCTCACCGAAACCTCCCAAAAACCCGCCGTCCTCTTCTCGCTCATTCGCATCAGTATCTCCTTCGCCCCCTTCTCGCCCGCGCTAGACTTAACCTTAAACGTCCTCGGCAAAGAAGTTTCGCTCGCCCGTCTCAACAAAGTCAAGGAAGCTTTGCTTTTAGACCAACAATAAGCTATAATAAGCTCATGCAGAATGAGCTAACCCCCGCTGGAACCACCGAACAAGCCGACACTTACGAAGAAGCCTTCGCTAAAAAACTTGCCCGCGAACGCGTCAAAGACCTCAATGTCGGCTCTCTCCAAACCCCCGAAGAAAAACAGTCCAAAAAAATCCTCGTCATTTCCCTCATCATTACCTTCATCCTCATCATCGGTGGCGCCGCCGCTTACTACTTCATCATCTTCCAGCCCGAACAAACCCGCCTCGCCCTCAAAGCCGCAGAACAAGCAGCCGCCGCACAAAAAGCTCAAGAGCAAATCCCCCTCGAAGAAGCCGTCAAAGACCCCGAAGTAGAAAAATTTTACTCCTCACTCTCTGGCGAAGAAATCCCCAGCGAACTCGACAACTCTCGCCCCACCTACTGCATCCAAATCCCTAACGGTTCCGACGGTGCTCGCCCTCAAGTTGGCCTCCAAGATGCCAAAGTCGTCTTCGAAGCCATCGCCGAATCTGGCATCACCCGCTTCGCCGCCATCTTCCAAAATCCACCAGCCGTCGTCGGCCCCATCCGCTCTCTCCGCCTCTACTATCTCAACTGGGACGTCCCCTTCGACTGCACCGTCGTCCATGCTGGCGGCTCCGACGAAGCCATCGCCGCTCTCCGTAGCTATGGTACTCGCGACCTCACCGAAAACTACAACTACATGTGGCGTTCCTCCGCTAACTACACCGTTCAGCGCCTCTGGAACAACCTCTTCACCTCCGGCGAATATCTCGCCGCCTTCAACAGCACTAATGGCTACCTCACTTCCGACGTCAAATCTTTCCCTCGCTTCACTCCTCCCGCCGCCGCCCGCAACAAAATCGACGTCCAAATCGCCGAACGTCTCCAAATCGACCAGCCCGCCGCCAGCGACACCTCCACCCTTAAACCCCAAATCACCCACATCGTCTTCCGCTTCGGCGCCATCCCCAACTTCAACCCCGTCTACGATTACGACTCCGCCACCAACACCTACAAGCGCTCTTACGAAACCGGTCACCCCCACACTAGCTACGACTGCTCCGATAAATCCGGAGAAATCACCCCCGAGCTCGTCTGCGCCGAAGAACAGCTCGCGCCCTCCGTCGTCATCGCCATGATTGTCCAAGAACGCAAAGCCAGCTACGACAACTATCACGAAGACATCTCCACCATCGGCGCCGGCGACGCTTACATCTTCCAAAACGGCGGCTTCATCAAAGCCACCTGGGAAAAAACCTCCAAAGACACTCAAATCATCTTTCGCGACGAAACCAATGCAGAAATTCAACTCGTCCCCGGCCAAACTTGGATTTCCGCCATCCCCGCTTCCTATGCGGGTGCCGGCGTTAGCTACGAATAAACCTCAAAACTTCTTACCCGATACATAAAAGTTCGGAATCCCAATCACCCCATTCACCAGCGCATCTCGCCTCAACTCCATCCTCACAGGCACCTCGCCATCTGCCGACGGCACAAACGCCACAAAACTCTTCCCATAAGTATAATCCACCGCATAAACTACCACTACTTCACCCTGCTCAGTATAAGGCCACTCGCCATAAGCAGAAATCGCCACCACATACCCACTATCCAAATAATAACTAATAGCATTCGTATTCAGCGGCTCTACCTTCACAAAACCCGCCGACTCTGGGTTCAGTAGCTCACTACACTCTACTTCCAACAATGCGCAAACCCCTCTTGGCACATAATCATACAGCTTTGTATAATCCAGCGTCGTTTCGTAGCCCACATGCTCGCCACCTCCTGCTGCCATCGCATACAACGGATTCAAATCGTCTTTCTCATCAAACACCGCCTCATATGCACTCCCCACCTGCAAATCTTCTCTCGCCACCTGCTCTTCTTGCACTCGCCTCTCCGCCGCATCTCCCGTCACTTTCACAATCAACACTACTATCACGACTATTACCGCCAATCCTCCCACTATTATCGATGGCAACAACCACTTCGCTCTCGCCTTCACCGGCGCCCCACTTACCGCTGGCATCCCGCTCGCATTCTCATTAGAAATTTGTGTTAAATACTCATATGCATTATTTTCCATCATCTAGCCTCCTGTGCATTCTCGGCGATAGCCAAGTCTATAATTACTATTTCCTAAAGTGCTAATTGCCCCATTCGTATTCATTACTACTAAATCATTCGCATTACACGACCCGCCCCCGCAACTTTTTACATAACCGATTACCGTCATATAGTGTCCACAGTTTGTATTCGGATTCGAGTCCACTCTCGTGCTATGCACCCCAATCGGCGCCGCTCGCCCCGCCCTCAACTCTGCCAAAATCGCACTCATTCCACTCGCTTCCGGATAGCGGGGCAGTGAACTATTGCTATACGTCACACCAGTCAAATTATCACTATACACCGCAAGCTCCTTATCTCGCCAATTCATCACTACATTGCCTTGTGTCGTTCTTCCGTATCGCGCATTATACAACGCCGTCCCCGCCGTCCATGCCAAAGCGTCGTTGCTCACCACCTCGCCACTATTTAAATTCGACGCAAAGGTATAAGAAAAATAATTACACATCCCCCAATCGCGAAGATTGCCCTCGCTAGAACACTCATCTCCCGTGGTCGTACAAGTTTTTCCATCCTGAGAAATATGGTTATCTTTCAAATACTTCTGATATTCATAGACATCAATCTTTGAATTAACCAAACACCATTTTCCGCCATTCGCCGCGTGCATCGTTCCACCGGGCGCACACGCTTCGTCTTCAGCACTCTTAGAATATACCACCGCCGTAAACGGACAGCTCTGTGCTACCGACTGATAAAACTTATCTACGCTCGTCGAACCCGCCGCCGGATTTGATTTATAAGTATATCCAGCATTCCTCGGACACGAGATATACCCCGCTGACGTCTTGCCGGCCACCGTCGCCATCGGCGTGCCTCCAGCTATCTCCCCTTCCGACCCAGTCCTACCTGGAATCGTCGAAGCTCCTT
>CAZDTL010000033.1:0-7903 GCA_964508335.1 uncultured Candidatus Saccharibacteria bacterium | reverse complement strand
CGGAAACCTTTGCCCTTGGCCTTACCAGAGGGGCGGAGTTGCTTGGAGGTTAAGTATTGGACGAAGCAGGCGGCGATGGCGAGGAAGAGAGCGAAGCCGGCGCTCCAAGAGGTGAAGCCAGGAGTGGCTTCGAGATTAACGAGACCAAAGAGGCTGGGGTGGAATTCGTAAGCGGGGGCTTCGAAAGCGGCTTTGGCTTCGCTAGATAGAGAATCGTCAGTCTGCTGAGTGTCGTAGGCGGATTTTTCTTCGAGGTATTTGGACTGGAGATTGATGACATCCCGGATGCGGGAGCCTTCGGTCTTGACGAAGGAGTAGGCGCGGAGATCGAGATTAGACTCGGCGGTGGGGAGATTAACCATGACGCGGATGGCGCCGAAGATAGCGATGAACATGGGGAGTTGAATGATGAGGGAGAGGAGGGCGCGGAAAGGTTTGACGTTGTATTTTTTATACAAGTCCATGGTTTGCAAGGATTCGAGTTGGCGGTTGCCAGCGCAATTCTTTTTGATTTGAGCGAGTTCCGGCTGGAGCTTGCGCATGAGTTTGGTTTGGTGAAGCTGGCGCTTGACGAGTGGCCACATGCAAAGTTTGACTAAGATGACAAAGAGGATGATAGCAAGCCCAAAGTCGCCAACGTAGTTATAGATGAAAAAGAGGAGGTTAGTGATGGGGCGGACGATGATGAAGTCTATAACTGCGAACATATTGCTCCTATTGTAGCACACTTTCCCCTATTAGAGAACGGATGGTCTTTTGGAGTTCGGCGAAAGGGAGGTCTTTGACGGATTGATTGTAGACGACAAAGATGTAGTCGCGCGGTTTTTTGAATTGGTCGAAATTAAGACGGATAACTTCGTAGATGCGGCGACGAATGCGGTTGCGACCGACGGCGGATTTGAGGACTTTTTTGGAGACAACAACAGCGAAGCGGGTTTTGCCGCGAGAATTGTCGCAAAAAACTAGGCTAAGGTCGGGGTGGCGGATGGTTTTGCTGTGTTTGTAGACGTAGTTGACGCCGCCACGGGAGTGAAAACGATATTTGCTAGATAACATGATATATATTATATATTAAAAGCCGCAACTGCGGCTTTTAATTAGTAGGTTAACCTTTTGCGGCCTTTGAGGCGGCGGCGCTTGAGAACAAGGCGACCAGCATGAGTGGCATTGCGTTTCATAAAACCATGCTCGACTTTGCGTTGGCGCTTGTGGGGCTGATAAGTGCGTTTAGGCATAGAGTAAAAATCCTATATTTTTATTATTGGCAAATACTTGGTATATTATACCGCAGTTTTCCACTGAAATCAAGAAGTTTTCCACAGTAAAACAGATGGATAAATGAAAAGTGGAAAAGTTTCTCTCTATAAAAAATCTGTAAATTATACAATAAAAAAATAAAAGATAAAACCTGTGGAAAACTTGAGGATGATAAGGTATAATAAAAAAGTTACAAGGAGGTCGAAAAAATGTTTGACGTATTCCAAAACGTCCTAGCTGAAGTGCAGACAGAAATTAGCGAAATGGCGTTTAAGACGTGGTTTGAGAAAGTGGAATTAGTGTCACTGGATAAGGATGAGAAGGTGGCAACGATTGGGGCGCCAAACGTGTTCAAGATTAAGACACTAGAAGCGAAGTATCAAGGGATTCTGATGGAGGCGTTTCGACATAATAATATAGAGCTGACGAGATTAGACTTTGTGATAAAGGGGGACGGTAAGACAAGGGTGCGCGCGAGAGAAGTGCGGAACGAGGAAGGCTTGCGGCTAGGTGGGAGTGAGCGGGTGAAGTCGGCGCGTGAGTTGGTAGAGAGGATGGGAGGACAGGCGAGAAGCGCGAAGATGAATGGGTCGGGATTGAATAGTAAATACACTTTGGATAATTTTGTGGTGGGGAGTAGTAATGAGCTGGCGGCGGGGGTGGCGAAGTTAATTGCGGAAAACCCTGGAGAGAAAAAGTTTAATCCGTTCTTTCTGTATGGTGGGCCAGGGTTAGGCAAGACGCATTTGGTGCAGGCGATTGGAAATGAGATTTTGGAGCGGCACCCAGATATGAAGGTGTTATATATTCCGATGAACCATTTTTATTCGGAGTTTATCAATGCAGTGCGAGCGGGTAAGGGTGAGGAGTTTGTGAAAAAGTATCAAAAACTAGACGTGTTGATTATTGATGATTTTCAGATGATTATCGGGAAAGACCGAAGCCAAGAGGAGTTTTTCAATATATTCAATGATTTGCATATGGCGAATAAGCAGATTATTGTAACCTGCGACCGGTTGCCAGACCAAATTAAGACGCTGGACGTGCGGCTGAGTTCGAGATTGGCAAGTGCAGGGGCGTATGATTTGCAGTTCCCTGGGTTTGAAGATAGGTGCGCAATTCTGAAGGCGAAGGCGGAGTTTATGGGGCAAGAGATTGAAGATGCGGCGATTGAGTATATTGCGGATAATGTAAAGACAAATGTGCGAGAACTGGAAGGGGAGTTCCAGAAGATTATGGTGACGGCGGAGATTAAGGGGATGACGCCGCTAGAGTTGATAAATGAGGGGTATATTTCGGGAACGGTGGTGCGGCGACGGCGCAACGTAACGCCGAGGGTGGTGGTGGAAAAAGTGGCGAAGTATTATAACCTGACGGTGGTGGAGATGACCGGAAAAAGTCGCGTGACCAACATCAAAACGGCGCGGCAAGTAGCAATGTTTTTGCTATCTAAAGAACTGGGGATGTCGACGACAAAAATCGCACCAGAAGTGGGGGTAAAAGACCATACGACGGTAATGAACGGTATTAAAAAAATCGATACCGACCACAAAACTAACTTACAGCTGCGCGACCAAATTGAACAAATAAAGGAAACGATTTATGGCTAGATGTCAAAAACTGTGGAAAAACCTGAGCAAAAGTGGGCGGAATAGCTGCGAAAAGGTTGAGCAAAAACTTGCACAAAAATCAAAAATAGCTTGTTCGGGTTGTTCGGTTTGGTGGAAAAATGTTCGGTTTAGCGAATTAGTGTTCGGTTTCTGCGAAAAAGACTGCGTGGGTGGTGGAAAAGAAAACAGCTCAAAAGAACAAGGTATCCACAAAATCCACAAAATCCACATAGCCTACAACTACAACTACTTAATTAAATAAAAGAAAGAATGGAGGATTAAATAATGGAAATCGAAATCGAATCAACCAAATTGGCGAAGGCCTTAAACGTAGTGAGCAGAATTGCCACGGGTGGAAAAACTACCTTACCAATTTTGAACAATGTTTTAATTAGAGTGGATGAAGGAAAAGTAAGTTTGACCACTACTAACTTAGATATGGCAGTAGTGGATTATTTGCCAGTAAGCGCAAGCAAGGATGGGGTGATTACGGTGCCAGCGAAATTATTGGCGGAATTTGCTGCGAACTTGCCGAGGGGGGAGAAAGTCAAAATGATGGTGGATGGGACAAAAGTGACAACAAAGGCTGGAAAATACATATCGGTGCTGAACGGGGCGGTGGCAGATGATTTTCCAGAATTGCCAGAGATTGATGAAGTAAAGATGGTGAAGTTTAGGATGGGGGTGGACGAATTTAAGTTGGGGGTGACGCAGGTGGTGGTGGCGAGTTCGAATGATATGACGAGGCCAGCTCTGACAGGAGTGTATTTTAATACGGATGAGGGGGCGTTGTGGACGGCGGCGACGGATGGGTATCGGTTGGCGGAGCGGAAGTTTATTGAGAAAGTGGAGAGTGAGGTGAAGGCAATTGTGCCGACTAGTTCCCTTTCGGAAGTGATGCGGTCGCTGAGTGATGAGGTGGAGGAGATTGAGATTTTGTTTGATGAGACGCAAGTGAGGTTTAGGTTTGGGGAGATTGAGATTACGTCGAAGTTGATTGATGGGAGTTTTCCGGATTATCGACAGTTGATTCCGAAGACGAGTGATGCGGAGATGACGATGAATAAGGCGGAGTTGTTAAGAGTGACGAAGTTGGCGGCGCTGTTTGCGCGAGAAGTGGGTGGGTCGATTGTGTTGGAGGCGAAGACGGCGACGGGGACATTTTCGGTGGCATCGGTGGCGAATGAGTTTGGTGAGAATACGTCGGAGATTGAGACGGAGGTGGTGAAAGACGAGCGAGTGACATTAAATTCGCGGTTTTTGATTGATGCGCTGAACGCGGTGGAGGAGGAGAAGGTGACGCTAGGGTTTGCTGGAAAGCTGAGTCCGATTTTGGTAAAAAACGAGAAGAGTGAAAAATATACGCATATTATTATGCCGTTGAAGTCGTAATGATTATTGAGGATTGTCGATTAACGAATTTTAGGAGTCATGAGTTTTTTGAGCTGAAGTGTTGGAAGGAAACGACGATGATTTCTGGGGAGAACGGGAGCGGGAAGACGTCGATTTTGGAGGCGATTTATGAGGCGTTGCGGGGAAAGAGTTTTCGGGCGACAGATAAGGAGATTTTGAGGCGAGGGGCGGAGTTTTATCGAGTGGAACTTTTGTATGCGGATGGGGAGAAGGTGGTGGTGGTGTATGAACGGGGCGGGAAGAAGAGTTTTTGGGCGGGTGATAAAAAGACGGCGAGGTTGCCGAAGAAGTATCGGTATCCAGTGGTGCTGTTTGAGCCGGATGATTTGAATTTAGTGAGTAGTTCCCCGTCGCATAAGCGAGATTATTTTGATAGGAGTTTTGGGCAGCTTGATGATAATTATGGGAGTTTAGTGACGAGGTATAATAAGGCACTAAGGCAGAGGAATGAGCTGCTAAAAAGTGAGCGGTTGATGGCGGAGGCGGTGTTTTCTTGGAATGTGATGTTGGCGAGGCTAGGGACGCAGATTTGGCGAGAGCGGCAGAAGCTGGTGGAGGAGGTGAATGGGAGGTTGACTGGGGTGTATCGTTCGATTGCGGAGAACGAGGATGAGGTGAGCTTGAGCTTGAAGCGAGATGTGGAGGCGACGGATGAGAGTGGGTATTTGCGGGAGTTGGAACGGAACTTTGAGCGAGATAGGGTGTTGGGATATACGGGGTTTGGAGTGCATAGAGATAATTATGAGTTTGGGTTTAATGGGTCGGTGGCGGAGGGGTCGGCGAGCCGGGGGGAGGTGCGTTCGATTGTGGTGGCATTGAAGTTCATTGAGGCGGAGATGATTTTGAAGACGACGGGCAAGGCGCCGGTGGTGCTATTAGATGATGTGTTTTCTGAATTGGATGAGATGCGGCAGAAGGCGTTGGTATATAATTTTAAGAGAAATCAAGTTATCATTACGAGCGTGAATGCAGTGGAGGATATTGAGACGAGTTAGTTGGTAGCGAGAAGATAGAAATCTTCGACACCGGTGAGAGAGTTGAAGAGTTCGGCTGGGGAGGCGTAAGAGTAAGTGTCGTAGTCGGCTTGAGAAGTGGTAAAAATGAGATAATTGGGGGTGGTATAGATGGCGCCGTAGACCACGATGGTAGAGGCGCGAGAGACGATGAGGATGGCAGAATGATTATCAAGGTAGTAGTTGAGGATGTTGGGGGTGAGAGTGGTGAGTTCGGTGAGAGGTTGGGTGAGAGCGTCGGCGCAGGAGAAGTGGAGAGAGGCGCAAAAGTCTTGGGCGGTGAGGTTAGCGAAGGCGGTGGAGGTGAGTTCGGTTTGGTAATCTTTGCGGGGGTCGCTGGCGGCGGCGTCGGAAAGGATGTTGCTGAGGTTGACGGGTGAGTCAGTGATGTCGTAAGCGTTGGCGATGAATTCGCGTTCGTCGTTTGTGGGGGTGGAGCGGCTAGTGAAGATAAGAATAATGATGGTGATAATAAGGAGGCTACCGAGAAAGAGAGTGGCGATGGGTGTCCAGCGAGGAAGGTGGGAGAGTTTGTCGCGAAGGGCGTCTTGCATGGTTAGGCCTCCTTAAACCAGTAGCCGCCATGGCCAGCTTGGAAGTATAATTTGCGACTGAGGTTGAACTTGCCGTTGGTATCGAGCCAGAGGAAGTCGCTGTCGGTAAGGTTGGCGCGATTGGCGGAGGCTTTGACGCCGACGGCGACGACGAAGTGACGAGAGGTGCCAGAAGCGACTTTGGCGACGACGACGTGGCCGGAAAGGATGTAATCGTAGATGCCTTGGAGGGTAGGGAGTTTGCCGTTGGCTTCGTCGTCGTTCATGTATGGGTTGAGTTGAGTGGCGGCACCGGCATAGTTGGCGGCGCCGTAATCGGTGGAGGTGCAGTTACCGCTGGAGAGGTTGCCGGCAAAGACGGTGGCGAAGTGGAGACAATGTCCCCAGTCGCTGTAGTTATAGTCGCCAATAGTGCCGTTGTAGCATTTGCCGGTGAGTGGGTCGCAGGTTTGACCGTCTTGGCCAATGTGGCGGTTGGAGAGGTATTGCATGTAGCTGTCGAGGTCGAGCTTGGTGTTGGCGACTTTGTATTTAGTGCCGCTGTAAGTGTAGTCGTAAGTGTTGCCGCTGTGGGTGGAGGTTTTGACCATATCGGAGGGGCAAGGCTTGAAGACTTCCGTGGAGATATTGATACCGTCGGGGCCAGAGACGGTAGTGCCGCCACTGCTGTTACCACTGCCGCTACCACTACTGGCGGAACTACAGTATTGGGAAAGCTGGCCAGAGAGTTCGTTGGCGAGGTCGATATAAGCGTTGCCACTGCTGAGGTAGCTGCCGCCGCCGTTGTGACGGATGGCATCGGCACCGGCGGGGTAGCTACGAGGAACGTCGACGAGGATACGGCCACCGCGTTCACAGATACCGTCGCTACCGCCGCTACAGATGGTGTAGGGGATGGTATAGCGACGCATGAGCCAAAAGACGGCTTCTTCGACGGAGCGGGCAGAGTAGGCGTTGAGGGAGTCGACGTCGAAATAGGCGTAAGCGTCGGTGTTTTTGTGCATGGCGTCGGGGCTGTTGCGGTCGCAGTCGCCTTCTTTAGAGCAGGCGAGGTCGCGGACGAGGAAGAGGAGTTGGAGTTGAAGAGAGGTGACGGGGAGATTTTCTTGGTCGGCAAGAGATTGGAGGTTTTCTTTTTCTTCTTTGTCGGTCCATTGCATGAGGCCAAAGCCACATTTGCCGCCGTTTTGGCCTTTGCAGTCCCAGGTGTCGGCTCGGAAGGAATCGTCGGTGACGCGTCTGCCGCCTTCGAGGATGTTGGGGATGAGACCGGACTCACTACGCATGACGCCGACGATGGCAGCGGCAGAAACGGGAGAGTAGCCGACGCTCATGAGGTAGATGAGGGCGGTTTTGGCGTTGTCTTCGCCGGTGTCGCCAAATTCAACGAAGCAACCGTCGCCAACAGTGGTGGAGCCGTCAGTGGGGACAGTGAAGAGGATGTTATTTTGGGCGTAGAATTTGCGTTCTTCGCTTGTGAGTTGGCGGGCGGAGGCGGAAGAGTGGGCGAGTGAGATGGAGACGATTAAAAGAGGAAGAAAGAGAGAGGCTAAGAGAAAATGATTGACCTTGTGCATTTGCTTTTATTGTATCATAAAAGTTGGGAAGATGGAATTGTTCGGATGGATTTAGTGTGGGAGTTGTTGGGTGGGGTTGGTGGTGATGAGGGATTCTTCGGTTTCTGAGGCGATGATTTGAATGTGGACGTGGTTGGAGCCGGCGAAGAAGAGACCTTGGCCGACTGGGAAGTTGGCGAGGCGCTTTTTTTCTTCGTCGGTGAGTTTGAAGACGTCGGAGAGGACGTCGACGGCGGAGGCAGATTGTTTGAGGAGAAGTTGCATGGAGGAGTTGGCGACGATGGCGCGGCCCATTTTAGTGCTCATGAAGTCTTCGACGTCTTGAGTGATGGTGGTGAGGCCGAGGTAGTATTTGCGTGCGCGCTTAGCGAGGGAGAAGAGGAAGTTGGCGGAGTCTTCGAACTGCATGAGTTGCCAGGCTTCGTCGACGATGAGGAGGCGGCGTTTTTGTTCGGCGCGGACGACGTTCCAGATGTGGG
>CAZDTL010000032.1:0-8118 GCA_964508335.1 uncultured Candidatus Saccharibacteria bacterium | reverse complement strand
TACTATAATACATCAAACCATCGTCTCCTGTCAAGAAATAAAGATAAGAAGTGTCGGCTGGGTTAGCGGTGGAGATGAGAACGAGAGCGCCGGGGTTAGAGATGGCGCCGCAGGGGAGGCCAGCGTAGCGGCGGGTGTTGTAGCAAGAGTCGATGTTGAGGACAGCGTAGTTGTCGGTGTAAGTCTGGCGAGAGGGGTCGACTTGGTCGGCGGCATAAGAAGCGGTGACGTCGGAGCCGAGCGCCATACCTTGAGCGAGGCGCGTCCAGAAGATTTGAGCGACGATTTTTTGGTCGTCTTTAGAGACGGTGCCAGCTTCTTTTTGGACGATAGAGGCCATGATGATACCCTCGTGGAGAGTGTAGCCCATGCTGTTAAATTTAGAGCGGAGGTTGTTTTTTTCGACAACGGTGTAGAGTTCGTCGAGCATGCGAATGACGATAGTTTCGACGGAGTCGGTTTGGTAAAATTCGTAGGTTTCGCCGAAGAGGTAACCCTCGAGCGAGGCGGAGGCGGGCTTGTCGGCGAGAACGGGATGGTCGTAGGCTTTAGAGAAGGCGGCATCGATTTCCTCGCTGGTGTAGCCGACGGTGAGGAGGCGCTGTTTGATGTCTTGAAGGGTTTCGCCAGGGAGGACAGTAAAACGGAAGACGACAGCATCGTTGGCGCCATCGAGAAGTTTAGCATAGATTTTTTCGACTGGCATAGACGGGGCGAGGTTGTAGGTGCCGTAGTTGAGCTGGTTGGCATTGCCAGAAAGCTTGGCATAAAGGCGGAAGGCGAGAGGGCTGCGGATGAGGCCGTGTTCTTTGAGTAAGTCGGCAATGGTGGCGACACTACTGTTTTCCTCGATGGTGATTTGAGTGGTAGCGCAAGGGTCGGCGGTGTCGGACTTGAAAATGCTGGCGCATTGGTCGGAGGCGACGACAGACGAGAGGGCGTTATTATACCAAAGGGAGAAGCCAAGGTAGCCGAGGCCAAGCACGGCGACGACGAGAATGATGATGCGGATGGCGAGCCATTTTTTGACAGTGTTTTCCTTGGCGCTCTTGAAGCGAGGCTGGAGAGGTTTTTGGTTGGCTTGGTTGAGGGGGATGGCCGTTTTGGCGGAGGGGTCGGAAGCATTGGCGGAGGCGGGGGCGGAGGAGTTGAGGACAGAAGGAGAGTTGGAAGCGGGAGTTTTGCGCTCGACAAGGCGACGGGCGAGGTTTTCGAGAAAATCTTGAAGGATGATGGCGGCGGCTTCGGCGTCGACATCGCCAGCTTTTTTGTTGAAACCTTTGGTCTTGAGGTTGTCTTTGGCCTGGACGGAGGTGAGAGATTCGTCTTGGAAGAAGATTTTGACGGTTTTGTTGTTGGGTTTAGCGGCGAGGAGGGCTTTGTTGAGGGATTTGACGAAAGTTTTGACGTAGTTGCTCTGTTGAGTGAGCTGGCCTTGGAGGTTGCGAGGCATACCAACGACGACGACGTCGATGTTTTGCGTGTCGCAAAGACGGACGAGGGCAGAGATTTCTTGACCGTCGACTGGAACCATGCCGTTTGGCACGGCGATTTTGACGTTAGTGTCGGCCTTGGCGACGCCGATGCGTTTTTCTCCTACATCTAGACCTAGTAATTTCATCTTACCTCCCGAATTGGTTGTTATTTATATGTTATTCTTCGACTGTTAGTTCGACGCGGACTTTGTTGGGGTCATTGGGGACAGAGTTAACCCAGAAATAGGATTTTTCGATTTTGACGGAGCTGACGCCAGAGAAAGTGTCTTTGAGTAGAGGTTCGATGCGACCGAGCTTTTCGCCCTGGATTTTGTTGAGGATTTCGGTTTCGCTGATTTCGGGGCCAACTTTGTAGGTAGTTTTGAGCTTGGCACTGTAGGTGGTATCGTTGGTTTTAGAGAAGTATTCGATGAATGGTTCGCCGACGGAGTAGAGGCGCTTGCCGTCTTCGACGTTGGCTTTTTGTTTGATGAATTCTTCGATGCGAACGTTGTCGAGGGTGAAGATGCGGTAAGTAGTTTGGGCGGAGATTTGAGGAGTGACGCCTTCTTTGACTTCTTCGCCGACGGCAGGTTCGACCTTGGGGTCGGAAGCTTCGATTTTGAAGGAGGCTTCTAGTGGCATGACGGTGTTGGAAAGTTTGGCGAGGAGTTCGTTTTTACCGTTGTCGGAGGATTCGCTTTTCATTTTGTCGAGGGCGAGGTCGACGTCGGACTGTTGGACGACGGTGACGATGCGAGAGGTGCCACCGGTGATGTCAGAGCGAGTGAGGATGGTGAGGCCAGAGAGGGAGGAAGTCCAGCCCTCGTTGGTGGCGGAGAGGTTGTAATCTTCGCCGGCGGCGACGGCTTTAACTGGGACGGTGACGGAGACCTGGCAATAGTCAATGCCGATTTCAAAATCTTCGTCGGAGTAGTTGTTGCAAGCGGTTTTGTAGGCACTGGCGGTTTTTTTGGCAGGGCCGACGAGCGTAGCGGCGGCAGTAGATGCGTAGTCGAAGGAGCCGTGGGAGAATTTAGTGTCGGCGGGGATTTCTAGCGAGCCTGGGTCGAGGAAATAGGCGACGACGATGACTTCGCCTGAGGCCCGTTCGCCGAAGTCTTTTTTGCCGGTGGCGGTGAATTTGATGACTTGGCTTTTTTCGAGCGTTTCTTCGCGGAGGTAGAAAGTGCTATTTTCGACTTTTTCGTCGGCGGGGTTAGTGGTAAAAACGACGTTTTCGGAGAAGTTAGAGGAGGAGGTGCGAACGGAGACAGAGAGGCTAACGCTGGGGGCGAATTTGAAGGCCCAGACTAAGAAAGCAATAAGGGCGAGGAAGAAGATGCCGCCAAGGATGAGCCAGAGTTTATTGCGAAGGAGAAAGCCTTTGAAGCCTGAGGCGGCGGGTTGAGATTTTTTGGGTTTTTCGGACTTTTCGGATTTTTCGGGTTTGGATTTAGATTTGGTTTTGGAGGCGGGGGAGTCTTCTGGTTCGGCGGTTGATTCGGCGCCAGCAGTGGTGATTTTTGACGCGGGGGCGTCGGAGGTTTGGGGGGCTTCGCCAGGCATGACGGGGCGAGATTTAAGAGAGGAGGCAACTGGAAGGTTGGCGGCCATGGCGAGTTTGGTGAGGGCGTCGTCTGTAGAAACGAGAACTACGGCCTTTTTTTCGGCCTTGGCGGTGCGGGCGATAAGTTTAACGTTGACGGAGCTTAAAAATACAGTGGGTTTTTTAGGAGGAACAAGCGCGACTATTTTTTTATCAGAAGCCTTGAGCTTGGATAAAATATCGGTAATATCGTCACTTGGTTCGATATAAATAGTTTCTTTGTTCATATAAAATAAATATACCACATTTTTATAAGCTTGTGCTAAAATAATATGTGATGGGTATATTGAATTTTGGTTTTGGAAGGAAAAATACGCAGCCAATGCAGTCGGCGGCGTCTGGCATGACGCCGGTGGGGCCAGTAGATACTGGCAAGCTGGCGGAGCTGGCGCTGAGGACGATTCAGGACGGCGTGTTGATTGCCAATAAAGACGGAGTGATTAAGTTTATCAATCCGGCGGCAGTGGAGATGATTGGTTGCGAGCGAGCAGAGAATGCGGTGAATCTGGACTATTCGCTAGTGATGAAGTTTGAGAAGAATGATGGCGAGCGCGTGGACGAGAATAATAATGAGTTTAGGAACGCGGTAAAAACCAATCAAGAATTTGAGTCGCGCGAGTATGTGTTGGTGGCGAAGCAGAGCGACAAGAAAACGCCAATTGCGTTGCATATGACGCCTTCGGGAGATGGGCGGAGCGACCGGATTATTACATTCCGCAATATCGCGAAGGAGCTAGAAGAAGAGGGGGCGCAGACGGAGTTTATTTCTACGGCTTCGCACGAGATGCGGACGCCGGTGGCGTCGATTGAGGGGTATTTGGGGCTAGCGCTGAACCCACAGACGGCGACGATTGACGCGCGGGCGCGGCAGTATTTGGAGTCGGCGCATAATGCGAGCCAGCATTTGGGGAATTTGTTTCGAGATTTGTTGGATGTGACGAAGTTGGACGACAAGCGAATCCATGCGCATTTGGTACCATTGGAGTTGACGGGGTTTGTGAAGAAGTTTGCCGATGAGTATATTCCGAAGTTTAGGGAGAAGAACATTACTTATAGTTTTGGGGCGGATTCGATGAAAAGCCAACGGTTTGCGGGCGGGAAGTCGCTGGAGCAAGTGGTTTATACGTTTGTGGACGTGGATTTTTTAGGGGAGATTTTGGCGAACTTGGTGGAGAATGCGATTAAATATACACCGGAGGGGGGCGCTGTGTGGGTGAATGTGCAAGGAGATGGTGACCGAGCGCTAGTGAATGTGACGGATACAGGAATTGGGATTGCGGCGGAAGATTTGCAACATATTTTTCAGAAGTTTTATCGGGCGGACAATTCGCAAACGCGGACGGTGGGTGGAACGGGTTTAGGGCTTTATTTGGTGAAGCAACGCGTGGAGGCGATGGCGGGGCGGGTCTGGGCCGAGAGTGCGTTTGGAGAGGGGTCGACATTTTATGTTTCCCTGCCGAGGCTGACAGCAGAAGAGTTTGAAAAGCGGCAGATTGCGGCGCAAAACCAGCGAGCAGTGCAGGCGTTTGCGGAGAAAGATTTAGCGGCGAATGTGGCGGCCAATGCGGCGGGGGTGACGGTGGGGTCGGCGTCAGTGATGACGCAGGGGCCGAGTTTTAACCCGACGATATTGGCGGCGCCAGTAGCTCCGCAGGTGACGCCGGTGGCTCCGGCGACGCAAGTTGTTGGGGCGCCTCAGACGGCGCCAGTAGCACAGGCTACGATTGCGCCACAGGCCGTTTCGGCGGCTCAAGTTGTGGTACCGACGACGCCGATGGTGGTGCCAAATTCGATGATGCAACAGGCGCAAGCATCAGTGCAAGCGGCGCAAAATCCGACACCGCCGCCTATGCAAAACGGTCAAAATATAATACAATAATATATAAATAGAGGAAGGAAGAAGAAATTATGACAAAAATTATGGTGGTCGAAGATGACCAAAGCCTGAGAGAGATTTATTCGATTCGTTTGACCGCTGAAGGCTACGAAGTAGTGTCGGCTGGAGATGGCGAGGAGGCACTAGCAATGGCCGTGCAGGAGCGGCCGGATTTGGTGTTGTCAGATGTGATGATGCCGAAGATTTCTGGGTTTGATATGCTAGATATTTTGCGTTCGACGCCAGAGACGAAAGATATTAAGGTAATTATGATGACGGCGTTGTCGAGCGACGACCAGCGCAAGCGGGGTGAGAATTTGGGGGCGGACAAGTATTTAGTGAAGAGCCAGGTGGGGATTGAGGATGTGATTGCGGCAGTGCATGAAGTTTTGGGCGGAGCGGCGGGAGCGCCAGTGCCAGCGATGCCGACGCCACCAGCGATTCCAGCCGACCAGCAGATGACAATTCAAGCGCCAGCCGTGGCGGCGGAGGAGCCAGCGGCGGCTGAGGCACCTGTGCAACAGGCAGTAGAAGCGCCCGCTCGGCCAGTAGCGCCAGCACCAGAGATGTCTGCGGCTCAACCGGTGGCACAGCCAGTGCCGGAAATGCCGGTTCAAGCACCGGTCGCGCCAGTTCCAGAAGCGCCAGTAGCGCCGGCTCCAGAGATGCCGGTGGCGCCCGTAACGCCAGCACCGCAACCAGTAGCCCCACAAGGAGACCAGAATGTCCAACCAGTTCAACAGCCAGCCCAACCTGTCCAGCCAGTTGCCCCCGCAGCCCCAGCAACTCCGGCTCAATAAGTTTATAGCCGAGAGGTTAGGAGTTTCTCGTCGCGAGGCCGATGACTTGATTGCGGATGGGAAGATTTTGGTGGACGGGAAGCCGGCGGTGCTAGGGGCGAGAGTTGCTCCCGGCGTGAAGGTGTGCTTAGGTAGCGAAGAGATTGCGTTTGAGAATGATTATGTTTATATTATGATGAATAAGCCGGTGGGGTATGTTTGCTCACGAAAGCGGCAGGGCGAGACACCGACGATTTATGAGTTGTTGCCAGAGAAGTATCAGAAATTGAAGACCGTAGGGCGACTCGACAAGGAGTCGTCGGGGTTGATTTTGTTTACCAATGATGGGGATTTTGCGTATCAGATGACACATCCGAAGTTCGTGAAGATGAAGGTTTATTATGTGCGGCTAAATCGCGATTTGGAGCCGTTGCACCAGCAGATGATTAGCGATTTTGGGGTGCAGTTGCCGGACGGAGTGTCGAAGCTGGGGCTGACGCGGCGCGACGTCGGCGAGACGCGGCGCGAGTTTGAGGTGATAATGAGCGAGGGGAGAAATCGACAGATTCGGCGGACGTTTGCAGCGCTGGGGTATGAGGTGAAGCAGTTGCGCAGAGTGAGTTTTGGGAAGTATAATTTGGGGGAGTTAAAAACTGGCAAAATAACAGAGGTAGATGCGTAGTTTTCGCGCGGATTGCGAGCGCGCTTTAATAGGCCGTTAATGATAGTGCTAGTGGCTGAGGATTTTGGAGATCTTGGCCCGTAGGCCAGATTTTTCTGGTGAGGCAAGGAGGGTGTCAACGGCGACGCGGAGCAGGCCGAGGCAGACGATGAACGAGGCGTCGGGTTCTTCGGGGAGGATGAAATCGGGGAGGGCGGACGGTTCGAGCAGGTGGATGAGGGGGCGTTTGGAAAACGGGAGGGATTGATACCAGTCAGAGAGGGCGAGAGTTTCTGCGAGCGGAGTAAGTTGACTGCTGCCGCCAGAGAGGAAGATGTCGGGCGGGAGAGGTTCGAGGTTTTTGAATTCTTCGAGGGCGAGAGAGACGCCGGCGAGCCAGACGGAAAGGCTGCGCTCGACCGCGGCGGAAGCCTTGGCGATGGTGGTGTCGGAGAGCTTGGAGTCGTCATCGAGGTTGAGCTTGAGAAGTTCGGCGCGGCGCGGAGTTAGGCTCAAGGTTTCTGAAAGCTGGCGAGTGAAGGAATTGCCGCCGATGTTGAACATTTTGGTGCCGCAGATGTCGCCAGAGTCGACGACGGAGAGGCCGGTTTTGCCGGCGCCAATGTCGATGAGGATGGCGGAGAAGTCAACGTCAATGTCGTCGCCGAGGCAGGCGCGTGAGACAGCGAACGGTTCAACGACGAGAGTAAGGAGGTCGAGCTCGAGTTCGGCGCAAACTTTTTCGAGGGCAGAGACGACGACGGTGGGAGCGAACGCGGTGTAGTATTCGATGAGAACTTCGGCGCCGCGGAAGCCGACAGGATTGTTGATGCGGTAGCCGTCGATAGAGATGGAGACGACGGCGGAGTTGATGAGGCTAAGTTCGACGTCGGGATTGTCGGTTTCTAGAGAGAGCTCGGTTTTGAGTTTTTCCAGATTGCGCTGTTCGATTTTTTGGAGCAGTTCGGAAAGTTCTGGCTCGGTGATGGCTCGGGTGGGGTTGTCGCGGCGGTAGCGAATGGTGGAGGTTTTGCTTTTAATTTGTTCACCAGAGACGCCAATGACGCAGCTTTGAGCGTGTTCGCCGGTTTTGGCTTCGAGTTCGGCGAGGGCTTTTTCGCAAGAGGCGACGACGCCGGAGATGTCGGCGATTTGGCCGTCTTGCATGTTGCCGGGGGATTGGGGAGTTTTGGCGAAGCCGAGGATTTTGAGGCGACCGGAGGGGAGGGTCTTTTTGAACTTGAGGGATTTTTCGGGCTTGTCTTTGTCGACGGGCTGAGCGAGGGCGCATTTAATAAAGCTCGTGCCGATGTCGAGGGCGAGGAGCGTGGATTTTAGCTCTGGTTGGGGCGAGCTTTTGGAGAGCTTGGGGAGTTTGTTCAAAAAGCTCATGGCGTTATTATAGCATAAGTTAAGTAGATTGATAACTATTTTCTGACACAGGTCGCGATGGCCCGTCGTTACGGGCATCGCGCCTTAACACTCGGTCGTAACCTGCGTATTGTCAGAAAATAGTTATTCAATCTATTCCAAGACCGCTTTGATGCGGCGGACGCCGGCGGAGCTGGATTCTTCTTTTTGAATTTTGAAGTGGCCGAGGATGCCGGTGTGGGGGACGTGGGGGCCGCCACAGACCTCGCGCGAGACAGGAGAGGTGTCGTCGCCGATGGTGTAAACTTTGAGGGTGTCGGGGTATTTGTCCCAGAATTGGCCGTGAG
>CAZDTL010000031.1:0-8301 GCA_964508335.1 uncultured Candidatus Saccharibacteria bacterium | reverse complement strand
GGGAGGTGGGTGATGCGGACGGCGGAGTTGGTGGTGTTGACGGATTGGCCGCCGTGGCCGCCGGAGTGGTAGACGTCGATGCGGAGATCTTTGTCGTCAATTTTGATGGCAGTGTCGGATTTAATAATGGGGAGGATTTCGACGAGGGCGAAGGAGGTTTGGCGGAGGTTGTCGGCATTGAAGGGTGAGAGACGGACGAGGCGGTGGACGCCGTGTTCGGATTTTAAGGTGCCGTAGGCGTTTAGGCCGGAGATTTCGTAAACGGCGGTTTTGATGCCGGCTTCTTCGCCGGCGATGCGTTCGACGAGGGCGGGCTTGAAGTTGGTTTTTTCGCAGAAGCGGAGATACATGCGTTCGAGCATGGAAGCCCAGTCCATGGCTTCGGTGCCGCCGACACCGGCGGTGATGCGGAGGATGGCGTTTTCGTGGTCAAATTCGCCGGTGAAGCGGAGAGTTTTTTTGAGCTTAGCGTAGTTTTCTTGGATGGCGGAGATTTGGGCGGCGATTTCTTCGCGGAGGTCTTCCCCGCCGAGGTCAATGAGGCCGTCGAGGTCTTCGACTTGGGTTTTGAGGAGTTGCCAAGGTTCGATTTCGGCGTTGAGGTGGGCAAAGGCTTCGTTTTTGGCCTTGGCGTTTTCAGGGTTGTTCCAGAGTTCGGGCTGGGAGATTTCTTGTTCGAGAGATTGGAGTTCGGCGAGTTTTTGGTCGAGGCTGAGTTTAGCCCAAGAGTCAGTGAGGGCTTGTTTGAGTGAGGCGAGTTGTTTTTTGAGGTCTTCCATGGATATTATAGTGAGTTGACGATGGTTTTGAATTGGTCGCCGCGATCTTTGTAGGATTTGAACATGTCGAAGGAGCTGGCGCAGGGGGAGAGGAGGACGACGGGAGGTGTGATTTGGGGTTTTTTGTCGACGAGGCAGGTGTCGGAGTTGGCTTCTTCTTGGTTGAGGCGTTGTTCGGCGAGGGTTTGGGCGGTTTTGATGGCGAGTTCGAAGTCGGTGCCGCAGTCGATGTATTTTTCGGGGTCTTCGCCGTCTTTTAATTTAGTGGCGGTTTCGCCGATGAGGACGGCTTTGATGAGGTTGTGGTGGTCAAAGATGAGGCGTTTGACATCGGTGAGGTCGAAGCCTTTGTCCTTGCCACCGGCGATGAGGACGAAGGGTGTGTCGGGGAAGGCGTTGAGGCAGGCGCGGAGGGCGGGGGAGACGGTGGAGAAAGAGTCGTCGTAGTATTTGATGCCGTTTAGTTCGCGGACGAGTTCGATGTGGTGCGGGAGGGCCTTGAAGTTTTTAAGGGCGGTTTTAATGGCGAGTTCGTGGGCGTTGAGGAAGTCTTCTAAGGTGAGGTCTTTATCGGCGCGTTTGAAGAAAGCGAAGGCGGCGAGGAGAGCGGCTTCGGCGTCTTCGCGATTGTGGGCGCCGGGGACTTGGAGGTGGTCGAGAAGTTGGTCAATTTTTGTGCGGAGAGGGGTATTTTTTGCGGAACTTTGCCACGCGCTCCAATCGGCGTCGGAACAGGGGTAGGCGAGCTTTTGAGCCGGAGAATTAGCGGCAAGCGAGACGGTGTCTTGGTTGTCTTTGAAATAGATGCAGAAGTCGTTTTTAGATTGGAAGTTGACGAGGTTTTGTTTGGCGGAGAGGTATTCGGCGAAAGATTCGTGGACGTCAAGGTGGTCGGGTTCTAGGCGGAGGACGACGGCGACGGCGGGCGAGGTGTCCATGTCCCAAAGTTGGAAGGAAGAGAGTTCGTAGATGACGACGTCGTTTTTGGTGAGGCTTGGGAGTTCGTCGAGGGCGGGGATGCCGATGTTGCCAACGAGGACGGTCCGCTTGCGGTCGAGTGTTTCGTCGAAAATGGCTTGGATGAGGTCACGGGTCATGGTGCAGGTGGTGCCTTTTCCTTTGGTGCCGGTGACGCCGATGATGGGGCAGGGGCAATGATGGAAGAAGTATTTGGTGCAGCTGGTGATTTTTTCCTTGGGGGCGTTGATAAATTTGGGTGGGATGGAGGGGGTGCGGAAGATGAGGTCGTAGCTAGAGAAGTCTTTGAAGAGGAGTTCGGCTTTTTCGAAGTGGTCGAGGATGTCGATCGAGGTGTGTTCGAAGAGGGCGGGGTCGTGTTTAAAGTAGTTTTCGACGGATTTGCCTTCGACGCCGTAGCCGAGAATTACTATATTCATGATATAAGTATATCAGAGATTTGGTGATTTGGTTTGGTCTTTGCGGGATTTTTTGTATCTTTTGGAGGCGAGGGAGAGGGAGCGTTAGAGGTTTTGACGCGGCCTTCGGTTGCTTCGGGATAGATGTCGGTGACTTCGGAGCTATGGGTTGGTTGGGTCATGGTCTGAGTGTAGCGTAAAAGCTTTGTGAGGGCTAGAGCTTGAGGCGGGAGGCAAGGTCGAGGATGAGGGATTTGTCGCAGGAGCCGACGGCGACGAGGGAGGAGATGTTGGAGGAGATGAGTTCGCGGGCGAGTTCGATGATTTCGGTTTTGTCGACGGTGCGGACGATGTCGGGGATGAGGTAGTAGTTCTCGATTTCGTCGGCTTTAAAGTATTCTTCGGCGTAGAAGTCGGCGAGTTGGCCGACGGTTTGGGCGGCCATTTGGAAGCGGCCGAGGGTGTAGCTTTTGGCGGCGTCGAGGTCAGCGTCGTCGATTTTGCCGTCGAGGATACGGGCGAGTTCTAGCCGGATGAGGTCGAAGAGTGCGGGGGCGTTTTCTTCGTCGACTTCGCCGTCAAAATCCCAGGAGGATTTGGATTCGTCGAGATTGAGCGAGGAGCCAATGCCGTAGATGAGGCCGCGATGGCGGGCTGTGCCGAGGATGCGGGAGGACATGGTGCCGGTGAGGATGTGGTTGAGGCAAGACATGGCAACGGTGCAGGCAGTGTCGAGGCGGCGGGGGGTGACGAAGGAGAAGCCGAAGGTGAGGTTGGCGGCGTCTTTGCGACGGATGAGGACGGGGTCGGCGGGGCGGAGGTTATCGAGTGGGACTTCAAGGCGTTCGCCGGGTTTGAGATTCCAGTTATTTAGGAGTTTGATGATTTTGTGGCGGCGGCGGAAATTGAGGTTGCCGGAGACGACGAAGCGCATGTTGCGGGCGGTGTGGGTGCGACGGTAGTGCTCGCGGATGTCTTTGAGTTCGATGTTTGAGAGAGTGCGGACGCGTTCATTTAAGTTTTGGACGTTTTCGCCAATGGCTTGTTGGAGGCGGGGCCAGAGGAGGCGGTTGTAGTCGTTCATGTAGCCGGTGAGCTCGGATTTGACGTTGCCCTTTTCGGCGGCGAGTTCGACTTCATTGAAGCGGGGTTCGGCGATGGCGAGGCGTTTGAGTTCCAAAATCCGGTCCCATTCGAAGTCGGCACATTCGGTCTCGTAGCAAATGGAAAGGTCGGAAGTCCAGGCGTTGTGATAGGCGCCGTTTTTGGTGAATTCGGATTCGTAGGCGGATTCGGATTTGAATTTACTGTTGGCGCCGAAGCTTAAATGCTCGGCGAGGTGGGCGATTTCGTAGAGCTCGGGTTTTTTACAGTAGCGCAAACCGCCGCGGAATTGGACGCGGGTGGACATGACGCTGGCGCCAGGGACGTTGACAAGCAGGCCCCGGGCGCCATTTTTTAGTTTGACTTCTTCGACATAATGGCGCACAAGTTTGTTCCGTTAATGGCGTTTGCGGTTTTTGCGCTCTTGTTTGCGTTTTTTCTTGGTTTTGTTGCGGGTGGTGTTGGCGTTGGTATTGGCACCGGAAGGCTTTTTCGCGCCGGTGGTTTCTTTGAATTCGCTGTCGAGGTTTTTGTCGCCGGCGGAGATTTCGTTGACGCCTTTTTCGGTGGCAGATTCGGCCATTTTGGTGAGCTCGCTGTCGTATTCTTCGTCGTTGTTTTCGGGGAGGGAGGCCTCTTGTTTGGTGAGGTTGAGGAGGACTTTGAGGACTTCTTCGCGCAAGTTGCGTTCTAGGTTGTCGA
Organism: uncultured Candidatus Saccharibacteria bacterium; assembly: GCA_964508335.1. Lineage (GTDB taxonomy): Bacteria > Patescibacteriota > Saccharimonadia > Saccharimonadales > Saccharimonadaceae > Nanosyncoccus. The sequence goes on along the minus strand of CAZDTL010000031.1, from coordinate 4,340 downwards.
AGAGTTTTTGGGATTCGGAGCGGTATTCGACGAGCGGGTCGCGCTGGCCGACGGAGCGCCAGTGGATGCCTTCGCGTAGGTGTTGCATGTTTTCGAGGTGTTGCATCCAGAGGGCGTCGAGGACTTTGAGGTAGACTTCGCGTTCGACTTTGCGCATGGCATCGGCACCAATTTCTTCTTCCTTGAGGGAGTAGGCTTCTTCGATGGCAATGCGGGCGAGGTGGGCGCGGTCTTTTTCTTTGCGGAGCTTGCCGATTTCGCTGATGAGGTCTTCATCGAGGGTGTTGAAGATGGTGTGGAATTGTTCGTCGAATTGTTTGTTGACGCGGGAGGAATCGCGAGTGAGGAAGTCGGTTTCGTCGCGGATGAGACGCATGATTTCGGGGCGGATGTCGGCGCCTTCGAGGATTTGGCGGCGCATGGAGTAGACAACTTTGCGGTGGCGGTTAATTACGTTGTCGTATTGGACGACGTTTTTGCGAGAGTCGAAGTTGAAACCCTCGATTTTTTTCTGGGCACTTTCTAGGGTCTTAGAGATGGATTTGGTTTGGATGGGGGTGTTCTCGTCGACGCCGAGGCGGGACATGAGCATAGCGACACGGTCGCCTTGGAAGATGCGCATGAGGTCATCTTCGCAGGAGACGAAGAATTGGGTGGTGCCGGGGTCGCCCTGGCGACCGCCACGGCCGCGGAGCTGGTTGTCGACACGGCGGGAGTCGTGGCGAGCGGAGCCGATGACGACGAGGCCGCCGAGCTCTTTGACGCCTTCGCCTAGTTTAATGTCGGTGCCGCGACCAGCCATGTTGGTGGCGAGGGTGATAGCGCCTTTTTCGCCGGCCTTTTCGATGATGGCGGCTTCGCGTTCGTTGTTTTTGGCGTTTAAGATTTCGTAAGGGATGCCGCGTTCGTCGAGATAGCGGGCGATTTCTTCGTTGTTGGCGATGGAGTCGGAGCCGACGAGGACGGGCTGGCCTTTGGCGTGGTATTTTTCGATTTCGTTGGCGATGGCGCGGAGTTTGCCGGCTTTGGTGCGGAAGATGAGGTCGTCTTTGTCGACGCGGATGATGGGTTTGTTGGGTGGGATTTGGATGACGTCGAGGGCGTAGATTTGTTGGAATTCTTCGGCTTCGGTGAAGGCGGTGCCGGTCATGCCAGAGAGTTTTTTGTAGAGACGGAAGAAGTTTTGGAAGGAGATGGTGGCGAGGGTCATGGATTCTTGTTTGACGGCGACACCTTCTTTGGCTTCGATGGCTTGGTGGAGACCTTCGTTGTAGCGGCGACCTTGCATGAGACGGCCGGTGTGTTCGTCGACGATGATGACTTCGCCGGAGTTAGTGACGACGTAGTCTTTGTCGCGCTTGAAGAGGACTTGGGCACGGAGGGCTTGTTCCATGTGGTAGACGAGGTTGGTGTGTTTGGTGGAGTAGAGCTCGTCGATGCCGAGGATGGATTGGACTTTTTCGACGCCTTTGTCGGTGAGGGTGACGGAGCGGTGTTTTTCGTCGAGGACGTAATCTTCGGGCGTGAGTTGGGAGGCGACGCGAGCGAAGGCGTAGTAAGCGTCGGGGTTGTCGCCGGCGGGGGCGGAGATGATGAGCGGAGTGCGGGCTTCGTCGATTAAGATTGAATCAACTTCATCGACGATGGCATAGTTAAGGTCGCGCTGGCGGAGGTATTTGACTTCGCTGGTCATGTTGTCGCGGAGGTAGTCGAAGCCGAATTCGTTGTTGGTGCCGTAAGTGATGTCGGCGTTGTAGGCGTCTTTGCGGGTCGCGGGTTTGAGATGGCGGAAGCGTTCGTCGGCGTGTTCGGTATTTTCGTAAGTTTTGTCGTAGATGAATGAGGCGTTGTTGATGATGACGCCGACACTGAGGCCAAGGAAGTCGTAAACGGGGCCATTCCAACCGGCGTCGCGCTGGGCGAGGTAATCGTTGACGGTGACGACGTGGACGCCGTGGCCGGAGAGAGCGTTGAGGACGGCAGGGAGGAGGGCGACGAGGGTTTTGCCTTCGCCAGTTTTCATTTCGGCGACGTTGCCTTCGTGGAGGGCGATGCCGCCGATGAGCTGGACGTCGTAGGGGCGCATACCGAGGATACGCTTGGTGGCTTCGCGGCAGAGGGCGAAAGTCTCGGGGAGGAGGTCATTAAGGGATTTTTTCTGGGATTTTTCGCGGAGTTCGGCGGCTTTAGACTTGAGCTCGTCGTCGGACATTTTTTCGAACTTGGGTTCAAGTTTGGTGATGTCTTGAGCCTTTTTGAAGTAGCGCCTGAGGATTTTTTTCTGGGCGTCGCCAAAAATGCCTTGCAAAAACTTGTCGAGTTTGGTTTTGTCGGCGAGTTTGTCGGTTGGTTTCTTTTCTTTAGTTTTTTTTGGTTTTACGGTCTTAGGAGACTTGATAGCCTCGGCTTGCTTGTCTTTGGACATACTTACTCCACGGGATTAATATCTGTGTAATTATAGCATATTAGCTACGTTTGAACAAACCCCGGAGGCCTCTTTTTTCTTTTTTGAGGTGAGGGTTTTGTTCGAGTTTGAAGCGGCGGATTTGGCCGGTGAGCTTGGCTTCGATGATGTCGATGCCGGCGTAGAGATTGGAACATTCGTCTTTAGCGGAGATGACTTTGCCGCCAGGGATTTCCATGGCAGAGGAGATTTCGTATTTGTTGCCGTGGTCGCGATTGACTTCGGTGACGACGACTTTGGCGACAACGTCTTTTTTGTGGGCGCGGGGGAGATAGCGGTCGAGCTTGCCGATTTTTTTGGCGACGTATTTTTTGAAGTTGTCTTCGATTTTGTAGTTGCTACCAGAGACGTCAATTTTTTGAATCATGGTTTATAATTCCTCCTTGTTGTTTAGATAGGGTTTGAGAACGTCGGGAACGATGAGCTTCCCGTCTTCGGTGGCGTAGTTTTCGAGAACGGCAACCATGGCGCGGGCGAGGGAGATGGCGGTGCCGTTAAGAGTGTGGACGAATTCGATGGAGCCGTCTTTGCGGCGGACGCGGCAGTTGACGGCGCGAGCTTGGAAGTCGGTGCAGTTAGAGCAGGAAGTGAGTTCTTGATATTTTTGGTTGACGGGTGACCAGTATTCGAGGTCGTATTTTTTGGCGGCGGGTGCACCGAGGTCGCCAGCGGCGATGTTGATGATGTGATAAGGGATGTTGAGGGATTGCCAAATGTCTTCTTCTATTTGGAGGATTTTTTCGTGGATGTCTTTGGACTGTTCGGGAAGGCAGAAGGAATACATTTCGAGTTTGTTGAATTGGTGGACGCGGAAGAGGCCGCGGGTGTATTTGCCGTAGGTGCCGGCTTCTTTGCGGAAGCAGGCGGAATAGCCAGCGTAGAAGAGTGGGAGGTCTTTTTCATCGAGGATTTCGTCCATGTGATAGCCAGTGAGAGGCATTTCGGCGGTGGCAATGAGGGCGAGGTCTTCGCCTTCGATGTAGTATTCGTCGGACTGGTCGGAGGTGCGAGGGTTGAAGCCGCAACCTTCGAGGATTTTGGATGAGACAAGGTCGGGAACGGTCATGAAGGTGAAGCCGTGTTCGAGGACTTTTTGGAGGCCGAATTGGAGCAGGGCGTTTTCTAGGAGGGCGAGGCCGTCTTTTAGGTAGTAGAATTTGGTGCCGGCGACTTTGGCGCCGCGTTCGAAGTCGACCCAGCCTTTTTGGGTGGCGAAGTCGAGGTGGTCGATGCCGGTTTCTTTGTTTTTGCCCCATTTTTTGACTTCGACGGAACATTCTTCACCGCCCAGGGGTACGTCGTCGAAGATGATGTTGGGGACTTTTTTGAGTTCGGTTTTGAGTTCGGTGTCTTTTTCAGAGAGGGATTTTTCGAGGGAGCTGAGTTGTTCCTTGATTTGTTTGCCGGCGGCGATGAGGTTTTGGTCGGGTTTGCCTTTGATCCCCTTGAGTCTGGCGGCGTTGGTGTTTTTTTGTTGGCGGAGGTTTTCGACTTGTTGTAAAGTTTCTTTTCGGGAGTCGTCGAGACTGATGAGATTTTTGAAGTCAATTTTGTAGCCTTTTTCTTGGCTGGATTTTCCAACGAGGTCGAGGTTGGTGCGGATGAAGTTAATATCTAACATGGTTCGATTATATCATAATTGTAGTTTAAGTGATAGATGGGGTGGGGTTGTAATTAGGTTTTGGTTAGGGAAAATTCAGTCTGATTTTTGTTAAAATTTAGTCGTGCAGAGCGCGATGCGCTTCGGGTAGCACCGGCCATCGATCGCGCTCTTTCGTAAATTTTTCCAAAAATCCGTGAATTTTCTTTAATTAACCAAAACCTAATTACCAACCCCCTCCTCCTCCCCCCCCTCCCCCACCTCCGGAGAAGCCCC
>CAZDTL010000030.1:0-8325 GCA_964508335.1 uncultured Candidatus Saccharibacteria bacterium | reverse complement strand
CCCGGGACTTTCCGGTGCTCGTTCCGTGAACTAGTTGTAGTTTTGACTGCTGGCGGCTGCGGAATCGGACAAGTAGCCGAACAAAAGTTCGCTTTTGAAGTGTCATTCCCGTGTCCAAAAGCTTTTCTTCGGTTTTTTTCAACTCCTATCGGAAGAAGTAGATTAGCCACTGCTGGTAATTCTGTTAAGTAGTAAGAGTAGAGCCAGAGGGCGGATTTGAGGAGGTGGGAGGGGAGAGGAGTGGGGTAGAGGAGTTTGGTGATGGGTTTGCAGGCGAAGGAGGGTTGTTTGACGCGTTTGAGGACGAGGCCGGGGCAAGAGGTGCGGCCGAGGGGAACGATGACGATGTGGCCAGGCTGGAGGTCGAGGTCGGATGAGTAAGTTAGGGCGCTGGCGGAGTTGCGGAAGATTTTAGTGGGGGCGACCTCGTAAAACATGGTAAGGTTATTGTAACAGAAAAAGTGAGAGATTTTTGTTGTTAAAAATACTTTTTTGATATATAATCTATCTTTAGAAGTAAGAGAGGTAAAGTTAATGTTAGATGTGTTTATTACGTCGCGCGTGAGAAGGAAGATTTTGGTGGTGTTTGCGAAGTATCCGGATTTTAAGACGCATGTGAGGGGGCTTTCGAAGTTGATTAAGGAAGACCCGGGGAACATTCAGCGGGAGTTGAACCGGTTGGAGAAAGGGAAGTTTTTGGTGATGACGAAGAAGGGGAATACAAAGATTTATCAGACGAATAAGCAGTTCCCGATTTTGAAGGAGTTGCAGAGTATGGTGATTAAGAGCCAGCAGATGTCGGCGAGCAAACCAAATAAAACTATTGGGTAGAGTATGTCGGAGTTGTTTGATAGGCTCGTGAAGAAGCGAGGGTTTTCTGAGGGTTTTTTGAGGCCGAAGTATGAGAAGTTGCCGAGTCCGTGGTTGTTGCCAGATATGAGGGGGGCAGTGGGGCGGATTCGGCGAGCGATTGAGGAGGGGGAGAAAGTGATAATTTATGGGGATTATGATGCGGATGGAGTGACGGCGACGACGGTGATGAAGGAGGCGTTGAGGCTGGCAGGGGCGAAGGAAGTGGAGGCGATGTTGCCGGATCGGTTTGAGGATGGGTATGGGATGAGCGAGAAGGTGGTGGAGCGAGCGAAAGAGGCGGGGGCGGGGTTGGTAGTGACAGTGGATTGCGGGAGTGGGAATAAGGAGATTGTGGAGCGATTGAAGGAGGAGGGAGTGGAGACGGTGGTGACCGATCATCATGAGTGTCCGGAGGAGTTGCCGAAGGCAGTGGCGGTGGTAAATCCGAAGCGGAGGGATGTGACGAAGGTAGTGGCGGATTATGAGGAACATGTGGACGAATTGATGTGGTTGCGCGATTTGGCGGGGGTGGGGGTGGCGTTTATGGTGGCGCGAGGGATGATGGAAGAGGGGTTGATTCCGGCTGGGCAGGAGAAGTGGTTGTTGGATTTGGTGCTGATTGGGACGATTTGCGATTCGATGAAGATGAGCGAAGTGAATCGGATTTTGTGTTTTTATGGGGCGAAGGTGCTGGGGAAGACGCGGCGGGTAGGGTTGAAGGAGCTGATGAGGGTGTCGCGGACGCAGAAGGTGAACGGGGAGACGATTGGGTTCCAGATTGGGCCGAGGTTGAATGCGGCGGGGCGGATGGCGAATGCGGAGATTGCGCTTAATTTGTTGATGGCGCCGAGCAAGGTGGAGGGGGCGAAGCTGGCCTTGGAGTTGGAGAAGTTGAATAGCGAGCGACGTAATCAGCAGATGGCGGCGATGAAGGAGTTTGGCGAGAGGGGTGTGCCGGAAGATGCGGTGCTGGTGGCGACGGGGGCTTGGCACGAGGGGGTGTTGGGGATTATTGCGGGAAAGCTAGTGGATGAGTATAAACGACCGGCGTTTGTGTTGAGCGAGGTGGAGGAGGGGGTGCTGAAAGGGTCGGGGCGGAGTTTTGGAGATTTTAGTTTGGCGGAGGCGTTGAAGGTGTGCGGAGATGTGATTATTGGTGGAGGTGGGCATGCGGGGGCGGCGGGGGTGAGAGTGGCGAAAGAGAAGCTAGGGGAGTTTAGAGAGAAGTTGAATGAGTATTATCGGTCGTTGGGGTTGGCAAACCAGGAGCGGTTTTTGGGGCGACAGGCGGATTTGGAGGTGAGGGGTTTGGGGGAGTTTACGTTGGAGTTTTTGGCAGAGCTGGAGAGTTTGGAGCCGTTTGGGCCAGGGAACGAGGCGCCGGTGTTTGGATTGAGAGAGGTGATGGTGCTAGATAAGAAGTTGATGGGGGTGGAGGGGCAGCATTTGCGGTTGTTAGTGCGCGGGGAGGATGGGAAGATGTTGAAGCTGGTGGCGTTTGGGGCGCCGGAGGAGTGGCGGAGGGTGGAGAACGGGGAAAGAGTAGATGTTTTGGCGCAGGTGGAGGAGAACGAGTGGAATGGACTGAGGAGTGTAGAGGGGCGGATTTTGGATTTAGGGGGTTGTGATTTTTAGGGATGTCTGGTATAATATAGAGCAATATGGCAATTAAAGTTACTAGAAAAGATCAGTCTGAGGCGAACGAGAATATTATTCGCCGGTTTAACCGCAAAGTTCTTCAGAGCGGGGTGATGCCGCAAGCGAAAGCGCAACTTCGTTTTTCTAAGCCGATTTCTAAGCGTGAGCGTCGCGTTAAAGCGATTTTGCGCGAGGCGAGGAAAGCTGAGAAAACCGAAAAGATTAAACTTGGCTTGAGATAAAAATAGAGCCCTACGGGCTCTATTTTTTGAATTTGCGGATTTTTTGGGTGGTTTTGGGGAAAAGGGCGCGGTCGAGGCGGGCGGTGACTTGGGCGATGGCGCCGAGGCCAGAGACTTTGGTGGTTTTGATGTGTTGTTTTTTGAGTTCTTTGAGGATGCTGGCGAGGTTTTTTTCGATAATTTCGAAGCGTTTTTCGACGGCTTCGCGGGTGTCGTCTTCGCGGCCGCGGGCCATGATGCGGATGAGGAGTTCGTCTTTGGGGACGTCGAGGACGATGGCTTGGGAGATGTCGCCGGCGAGGTGTTCGGCGACCCATTTGGCCTGCCAAAGGTCGCGCGGGAAGCCGTCGAGGATGATGTCTTGGCCGGTTTGGCGGATGGTGCGGATTTTTTCGTGCATAATTTTGACGACTTTTTCGTCGGGGACGAGGTCGCCTTTTTCGAGGATTTTGTCGAACCGACCAGTGTCGCGGAGGACTTGGCCGACGGAGAGCCAGACCCAGCCGTGTTTTTTGGCGAGGATTTGGCCTTGAGTGGATTTGCCGCTGCCGGCAAGGCCGAACAAAATAATCATAATAAGTTTATTGTAGCATAGGGCGCTGTATAAATAAATGGTTTTGGTTGAATAAAAGTAGTGATGAGTATATAATATATATTATATATGGATGAACAAAAGATTTGTGCGATGAGAGAGGGTGGGAAGATTTTGGGTAATGTTTTGCGCGATTTGAAGAATTATGTGCAACCGGGGATGACTGGTAAAGAGGTGGATGCTTGGGTGCGGAATGAGATTGTGAGACGCGGGGCGGGGGTGGCGTATGATATGCTGCCGAAGAATGAGAAGTTTCCGGGGGCGATTTGTATTTCGGTGAATGATGCGTTAGTGCATGGGACGCCGAGCGATGAGCCATTTGAGGAGGGGGATAAGGTTTCTGTTGATTTGGATGTGTTTTATAAGGGGTATTTTACGGATTCGGCGTTTACGATGATTGTGGGGAAGAAGGGTAGCCCAGCGGTGAAGAAGATGATTGCGGTGACAGAGAGCGCGATGTGGGAAGGGATTGAGCAGGTGAAGCCAGGGGCGCATATTGGAGATATTGGTGCGGCCGTGGAGAAGGTGCTGAGAGCGGGGAAGTTGGGGGTGATTGAGAATTATGTGGGGCATGGGATTGGTAAGGAGATGCACGAAGACCCAGAGGTGCCGAATTATGGTAAGAGGGGGCGAGGGTATAAGTTGAAGGTGGGAGATGTGATTTGTATTGAGCCGATGAGCTGTTTGGGGAAGCCGAAGAATTATGTTGATAAGGCCGATGGTTGGACGGCGAGGATGAGGGATGGTTCGATAGGGTGCCATTGTGAGCACACAGTGTTGGTGACTGAGACGGGGTATGAAGTGCTGACTTTGTCAGACTAATAGTTCTAGAGTTTGAATTTTTTGAGTAGGGTTTTGAGGAAGCTGGGGGAGTCGGACTTAGATTTTTTGGATTTGGCGGTGGGGCGAGAGTCGGAGTCGGCAGCGAAGAGCATGAGGCCGATGGCGGCGGAGTATTCGGGTTTTTCGATAGAGGAGCCGACGCCGCCGAGGTTTTTGGGGCAGCCGAGGCGGACGGACATTTCAAGTTCCTGTTTGGCGAAGATTTCGAGGTCGCGCATTTTGGAGCCACCGCCGATGAGGACGGCGCCTTCGGGGAGGCGTTTTTCGTAACCGGCTTTTTTGAGTTCTTTTTTAACTTTGTCGAAGATTTCGGCGAGGCGGGCGCGAACGACTTCGTTGACTTGCTCGCGGTTAAAGGTGATTTCTTCGCGGTTGGCTTTGATGACGATGTCTTTTTCGCTGGCGAAGCTGCCGGTGACGTAGCGTTTTTTGATTTCTTCGGCGATGGCGGTGCTGGTTTCGAGGCAGATGGCGAGGTCGTTGGTGACGTTGATGGAGCCAGCAGGGATGACACCGACGTATTGAAGGTCGCCTTCTTCGAAGATGGCGACGGAAGTAGTGGCGGCGCCGAGGTCGATGACGGCGACACCGTTTTCTTTTTGACGTTCGTCGAGGACAGCGCGGGCGCCGGCGACAACAGAGGGAACGAGGCGCTCGGCGGTGACTTTGGCGCCTTCGAGGGATTTGCGGAGGTTGTCACAGTTGGGCTGGAGGGCGGAGACGACGTTGGCGCGCATTTCGAGGCGAGCACCTGTCATGCCGAGCGGGTCGCGGACAGCTTCGCCACCGTCGATGGAGTAGCCGAAGGGAATGACGTCGAGGATTTCGCGGTTGGCAGGGACGCGGCCGGTGACGGCGACGTCTTCGACGCGGTAGAGGTCGTCTTCGTTGATTTCGTGTTCGAGGGTGCCGACGGCAATCATGCCTTCGGTTTTGGTGGTGAGAAGCTGAGAGCCGTTGATGGAGACGACGGCGGAGTGGATTTCGTAGCCAGACATACGCTCGACTTCACCGAGCATGCGGTCGATGGCGTCGGCGGGGCCGGCGAGGTTGGCGAGAATGCCTTTTCTCATGCCCATGTTTTTAGCTTCGTTGTAGCCAACGACGGAAAGTTTGCCGGTTTTATCGACTGAGGCGACGACGGCTCTTATGTTTTCTGTTCCTACATCAAGCCCTACGGCGTATCTTGCAGTTTCATCCATAGTTAAATGTTAGCATTATGGAAGGAAAAAGTAAAGAGATGTCGGCGAGGTGAGACCATCTTTCTGCTTGTGCTGTTGACATTTCGAAAGGATAAAGCATAAGAAGTGTTGACAAAAATGAGGAAGTGTGCTATACTCAAAATCAGTTAGGAAATAAAACAAAAAACCTAGCAAATAAAAATAAAAAATAATAAACACAAAAAGGCAAATAAATGAGCGCAGAAAATATCAATTTTAACGAAAGGAGAGCAGGGGAGAATGAAGTCCCTGAAGAGGCGCTGAGTCTGCCGAATGAAGTTTATGAAGCGAATTGGCATGACGATGTTGCTGACGAAGCTGAAGATGAAACAAAGGAAGAAACCAGCTTAAAGTATGAGCCGTTTGAAAACGAGCCAGAGTATAAGTCAAGCGAGATTGTGAGCCGAGAGTCAGAGAACTTGATAGCGGTGTTTAATCGTGAAAGAGCGCAAGAAGATGGCCGGAAGTTGCTTAGGCTGTATCGCGGAGATAAGTTTAAGGGCCATACTTATAGGCGAGTTCATGATGATGAAAGTGTTTATAGAAAGGCGGCGTAAGCCAATGTAATATAAAGATAGTGTAAAAAGTTTTTAGGCAAAGTTAAAAGGAAGAGGTAAAATATAAGAAGAGAAAATAGCCCCCGCAAGGGGGTTATTTTGTGGGTTGAAAAAACATAATAGTTATGCTAAAGTGGAGTAAAATAGGGAGAATACCATGAAAATAAACAGCAAAGTTGAAGAGGGGAAGGGGAAAGTGGCGGAGTTTGTGCGGGGATTGATGGAGCGCAATAAAGTGACAGAGACAGAGCGGGAGGCGGAGCAAAAGCGACTGGAGGAATTGGTAGTGCAGAAGATTTTGGAGGAGGCGTTGACGGCGTTGCCGGAGGAAGACATAGCCGAATTGGAGGATGAGTTGGAGGCGAATGGGGAAGTGTCGGATGATAAACTGAATTCGATGTTGTTTAAGGCGGGCGTGCGGCCGGAAAGTATAGTGGGGAAGGTGTTTAAGGATGTGGAGAGAGAGTATTTGGGGATGGAGAATGTGGAGTCGGAAGAAACTTTGATGGAAGCGGGGGAGGAGGAATAAAATGCAAAGTGGTGAGAATTTGAAGCGGGGCGATAGGCAGTTTGGCGAGGGGTGGTATGATGGGCCAAAGAATGTGGAGGTTGGGGGAGGTTATCGTGGGGGAATGCCGGAACGGAGTGGGGCGGATTATGGCGAGAGCGGGGTGTGGCATCAGCCGATGGGTCGCGAGGAAGCGCAAGGATTTGGGCGCATGACGATGAACGTAGCAGGTGAGCAAGGGCGGGGTGTGGCTGAACGAAGGCGACGCGTGGAACGAAAAGGGTCTTTGGCGGAACGAAGGAGTAATTTGAGCAAGACGTTGGCGCGAGTGCGTGGCGGGGTGGCGACGGCAATGGTGATTGTGGCGTCGTTTGTGCCGACGGGGGCGAGTGATGCTGGGGTGGGGCAAGCGGCGACGGCGAATTTGGTGCCGCCGAATAAGATTGAACAGCATGGGGAGATGCCGAGCATGGAGATGGATTTGGAAGCGAGCTTGGCGGGGGGCGCGGAATATGAACAGGCTGAAGAGAACGAGGAGGATGAAGATTTGTCGGTGGAGGGGGTGAGAGCGACGGTGGACGAGGAAGATGAGCAAGAGAAGCAGAGCGAGAGCGAGTGGGGGTTTGAGGTAGGGAAGACGATTGAGCTAAGGGGAATTGACGGCGTGGTTGAGGTGCCGGAGTATCATGGCGGTTATGTAGATAGTGAGGAAGCTTATCGTAAGGAGTTTAGCGATAAGTATGTAGAGACGGCGTTTAGCGTTTCGTTGGAGGGGGCGACGGATGCCGAGACGGTTGGGAATTGGTTGAAGAGCTTAGCGCTTTCGCCAAAAGCGTTTGCTGCGGCAATTTCGCATTTGAATTATGAGGCGGTTTTGGGGTTGCCAGAGTTTGGTAGTATGGCTGATGAAATGGCGTTTGCTGATAGAATGGCGGCGATGCCGGCGGAGGAGTATGATGCGCTGGTAAATAAGTTGTATGTGACGTTTAGCGAGAGAGTGAAAGAGGCGAGGTTTAGCGAGAAGTGCTTCTTTGCGCGCGATATGATGGACAATGTGGGAGCGCCGAACGAAGGTGAAGAGAGCGAGATTGAGATGTATGGGTATTTCCGCGGGAACGATGGGCAGAGACAGATGACATTTTATGGCACAATGAACGATGGGTCGTATGGGAATATAGTGTCGGATTGGCGAGCCAAGAGAAACGAGTTGAGTTCGGCGAAGAATGGAAATTATGCAGATAAAGAGCGAGTAGCGAATGTGGCTTGGGTTAATACGCAGAGAGGGAACTGGGAGTATAAGATGGGGGCGGCGCCAGAGACGACAAAACCAACGGAAGCTCCGGTGGTGACGCCAGAGCCGGTAGTAACACCGGAGCCGATTGTTGTGCCAACTGAGGCTCCGACGAAAGCTCCGACACCAGAGCCAACGGAAGCCCCAACCGCTGTTCCAACTGAAGCGCCAACTACTGCTCCGACGAAAGCGCCAACACCAGAGCCGACCGTGGCGCCGACGTTGCAACCGAAAGATGGTGATAATCAAGAACGAATTGTGGAGGTGATTGAGAGTCAAAATCCGGGTGGCGGGCATATGACGAGCGGGGAGGAGACAAGAGTGAATCCTGGGCAGATAACGCGTGAGCCGGAGATTAGTGGCGGACATGAAACGGTAGACCGGAATGGTGCGCCGGTGACGGCGACAGAGGCGCCGACGAGCGTGCATTTGACGGAACAACAAGAGAATGATGAGATAGGCGATTTGATGTCGCAAATTTTAGGAGGCCAAGGAGGGCAACAATAATGAAAGACAAAAAAGCGAATAAAAAGAAGATTTATGTGAGCGCTATAGTGATGGCGCTAGTGGGGGGAGCGCTGT
>CAZDTL010000029.1:0-8726 GCA_964508335.1 uncultured Candidatus Saccharibacteria bacterium | reverse complement strand
GAAGCCGAAATGGCCTACGACAAGGGTCTCATCGCCCTCCAAACCCCCATCCGCGTCTTCGCCAAAAAGGAAATCAGAAACACCACGCTTGGCCGCGTCATCTTCAACGAAATCTTACCCAAGGACTACCCATTCGACAACTCTGTCCAAACCAGCAAACAACTGAAAAAGGTCATGGCCGACATCTTTGACATCTACGGTGCCGAAACCACCGTCAAGACCGCCGACGCCGTCAAAAACCTCGCCTTCGAATACGAAACCATCGCGAGCGTCTCGACCGCTAAAGATGACTACCCGACCTACCCAGAAATCGCCGACTTCATCGCCGAAGGCGACGCCACCACCGCCCAGATTCAAGACCAATTCAACCAAGGCCTCTTGACCGAAGAAGAACGCAAAAACCTCACAGTCAAAACCTGGCGCAACATCGACGACCGCATCAGTGCCTTCCTCAAGGAAAAACTCTCCGAACTCGACACCGACATCGCCGTCATGGTCAACTCCGGCGCCCGCGGCTCCGTATCTAACATCAAGCTCGCCTCCGCAGAAATCGGCATCATGGTCGACATCAACAACAACGAGATCGAACTTCCAGTCAAATCTTCCTACAAAGAAGGCTTAAACACCCTAGAAAGCTTCATCGCCACCCGCGGCGCCCGCCAGGGCCAGGTCTCGACCGCCCTCCGCACCGCCGACTCCGGCTACCTCACTCGCCGCTTGGTTGACGTCGCTCAAGACGTCTTCACCACCGACGAAGAGGCTTACGACCCCGGCTTCGCCGTCTACAAACGCGAGACCGAAGAAACCGGCATCGACTTCCACGTCCGCGTCGCTGGTCGCTACACTGCCGAAGCCATCCCTGGCTACTTAGAGGCCGACCAACTCATCACCCCAGAAATCGCCGCCCAACTCGAAGCCGACGACAAAATCGAATCCGTCAAAATCCAATCCGTCCTCACGACCACCGCGGTAAACGGCGTCCCGCGCAAGGCTTACGGCGTCGACATGTCCACCCGCGAACTCGTCGAAGCCAACCAACCGGTCGGCGTCATCGCCGCTCAATCTCTCGGTGAACCTGGCACCCAGCTCACGCTCGACACCAAACACGGCTCCGGCGTCGCTGGCTCCGGCGCCATCGCTCGCGGTCTCCCGCGCGTCGAAGAGCTTCTCGAAGCCCGCAACCCTAAGGGTCAGGCTTGGGTCTCCCCAATCGACGGCCTCGTCGAAGCTCACGAAGACGGCAACCACTACATCGTCACCATCACCCCACAGGCTGGCGAAACCACCCGCATCGAACTTGACGGCCGCAAGGCCAAGGTTAAGGACGGCGCTTCCGTCAAGGCCGGCGACGTCATCGCCGCCAAAGCCAAAGACGCCGAGCCTATCGTCGCCCCGTTTGACGCCAACGCCCAACTCGTCGACGGCGCCATCATCCTCGTTGGCGACGCTGGCGCTCCCGTCCGCGTAGAAATCCCGAACAGCGCCGAACTCGTCGTTAAAACCGACGACATCGTCACCGCTGGCGACCGCCTCACCACCGGCTCCCTAAACCTCCAAGACCTCTTGCGTTACAAGGGCACCGAAGCCACCGAACGCTACATCATGAACGACGTCATGTCCGTTTACGCCGCCCAAGGCCACGAAATCTCGTCCAAACACTTCGAAGTCATCATCCGCCAAATGTTCAACCGCGTGATGATTACCGAATCGGGCGACTCTAGCTTCGTCGCTGGTGACATCGTTGGCCGCGCCGCCGTCGAGAACGAAAACGCCGAACTCACCGCCGCCGGCAAAACTCCGGCCTCCTTCGACCACCTCCTCCTCGGCATCACCAAAGTCTCGATTTGGTCCGACTCGTTCCTCTCCGCCGCCTCCTTCCAGGACACCACCCGTGTCCTCATCAACGCCGCCATCAACGGCCGCGTTGACCACCTCCACGGCCTCAAGGAAAACGTCATCATCGGCCGCAAAATCCCCGTCGGCACCGGCGTCCACCCACTCGCCACGAGCGAAGAACCCGCCGGCCCGACCGAAGCCGACCTCGAAGGCATGTAAAACCAACACGGCCAACACAAACACCCCAAAAGCCCCTTGCCACAAGGGGCTTTTTCATACCTCAAACTCCCCTTCATTCCTCTTAACCTTGCATTTTACCCCCCCCCCGGTATAATTATCATCACCTCACAGAGGTCGCTCGCCCTCGCGCGACGCACATTCCCATTTTATTCCGAGAGGAGATGATCCCATGGCTAGCTTCTATGACCCCACCTCTCTTGACCCCAAGTCGGTCAAGTTCAACGACGACCTCGCCACCCTGCTTGGTCTCCGGCTCATTCACAGCCGCCAGCTGTTCCTCTACGGCGCCATTGAGGACATTGAGACCTACACCGAAACCTGCCCCGACCTCTCTCGCCTGACCGCGACCGAAATCACGCGCATCATCCTTGAGCTCAATCTGGACGATGACCTCGCTCAGCCCGCACCCCGCCGCCCCATCCTGCTTTTCATCAACTCCCCCGGCGGCGATAGCGGCGAAGGTTTCGCCCTCGCCGACGCCATTGAAGCATCAAAGACCCCGGTCTGGACCATCAACCTCGGTCAGTGGAGCTCTATGGGCTTTCTCATCGGCATCGCCGGACGTCGGCGCCTGAGCCTCGCCCGCTCCACCTTCCTCTGGCACGACGGCAGCACCGGCTACTTCGGCTCATCCGGCAAGGTGCAGGACACTGCCGACTTCAACAAGCGCTACGAAAACGAAGTCGTCAAACAGCACGTCCTCAAGCACTCCAACCCCGAGACCTTCACCGAGGCGTTCTATGACGCCCACGTCCGCGAAGAGTTCTATATGCTCCCTGAGGACGCCCTGAAGTTCGGCTTCATTGACGGGATCGTCACCGACCTCTCCGCCATCTTCCGCGAAGCCGGCTACCTGCCCGCCGCCCCCGTCACCTCGGAAGACACCCCCTTCAGCTAACCTCGCGTTAGCCGCACCTCCCGCCCCGCTCCCTCGCGGGGCTTTTCTATGCTATAATGAGAAAAAGGAGTTTTATGACCGCAACAAAAGAACTAAAAAAGAACAGCAAAACCTGGCAAAACCTTGAGACTGCCTTCGCCGGCGAGTCCCAAGCCCACATGAAATACCTCTACTTCGCCTCTCGCGCCAAAAAAGACGGCTACGAACAAATCGCCGATATCTTCGCTGAAACCGCCGGCAACGAGAAAGAACACGCCAAAATGTGGTACAAGCTCTTAAACGACGGCTCCGTCGCCGACACTAAAACTAACTTAGGAAAAGCCGCCGCCGGCGAACACGACGAATGGACAGAAATGTACAAATCCTTCGCCGACACCGCCCGCGCAGAAGGCTATGACGACATCGCTGAAAAATTCGACCAAGTCGCCGCCATCGAAAAAGAACACGAAACCCGCTACCTCAAACTCCGCGACAACATCGAACACGACGTCGTCTTCAAGTCCGACAAAGTCACCGTCTGGAAATGCCGCAACTGCGGCCACATCTACGTCGGCGAAAAAGCTCCCGACATCTGCCCCGTCTGCGCCCACCCCCAATCTTTCTTCGAAATCCGCGCCACCAACTACTAAAAAACTATAAAATTACACCACAAATCGCACATTTTGCAAACTAACTAATTTTGTGCTATAATCACCCTAAGAATAAATACTAAACAGGGAACTCTCATGTCCGGACACTCTAAATGGGCCACCACCAAGCGCCAAAAAGCCGTCGTCGACGCCAAACGTGGCGCTCTCTTCACTAAAATCGGTAACCAAATCGCCATCGCCGCGCGCCAAGGCACCGACCCTGCCATGAACCCCTCCCTCGCCATGGTTCTCGAAAAAGCCCGCCTCGCCAACATGCCCAAGGCCAACATCGAACGCGCCATCGCTCGCGTCGCCGACAAATCCGCCGCCGACCTCATCGAAGAAGTCTACGAAGCCTACGGCCCCGGCGGCACCGGTATCATCATCGAAGTCGCCACCGACAACAAAAACCGAACATTACCCGAAGTTCGCCACACTGTCGAAAAAAACGGCGGCCGCTTCGCCGACTCCGGCTCCGTCATGTTCCAGTTCGCTAAAAAAGGCGAAATCGTCATCGCCGAAAAATCCGAAGACGCCCTCATGCAAGCCCTCGACGCCGGCGCCGAAGACGCCGAAGAAGTCGAAGACGGCATCGAAATCATCACCGACGCCAAAGACCTCATGCGCGTCCGCCAAAACCTCCTAGACGCTGGTCTCACCGTCACCTCCGCCGAACTCGCCTATATTGCTACAAATAAAGTTGCTATCTCCGAAGAAGATTCTGTAAAATTAAGCAAACTATTAGACAGTATTGACGACTTGGATGACGTAGTTAATACATATACGAATGCTGAGTAGATAATCCAAATTAGCCCGGATTCATAAAATACCCCGCTCAAAGCGGGGTATATTCGTTCCTAGGAAGGGGAACATGCCAAACGGGAAAACAATCCGACAAAACCTCATCCAGGCTATCCAGCTCGCGCAACTTCTCCGCGGTCTCTTTAGACATTCCTTTCTTACACTCATCCATTAAACCACTAAACCGCACAACATATCTGGCGGTCACCATTACCCAACTTCTAACCGCGCTAGCCAAATACTTTCCCATTTCGCACAAAATCGCCTGAATCAACTCCATAACTCTCTCGCGGCTCAACGCATGCTCGTCAATCCTAAACGTCAACACCAGCACATCATCACTGTCGTCATCATACTTCCTCCCCTCGTCGGACGGGTCACAATACAGACCATATTTGCAGATTACAGAAAGTTCATCGCCATTCCAATCCTCAAAATCCCAGAAAGTATCCAGCTTCAGTTTATGAAAGACCATCACATATTCATGAGAGACAAACCGGTCTATCGTTTCCAACGTCGCAAAGAGGAACCTCTCCGTAAGGGTCTTATACGCACCTTTGTCACGCCTAGGCTGTTGGTACAATTTCTCGCGCTTCGCCACATATTCCTCATACTTCTCACAAACCTCCGTCACCGTCTGATTAAACTCCTGTTCGTTCAACATAGCCAACCCTTCCTTTCAAGTTACTTAGCTCAACAGAGCCATACCCCATATTATATCATAAACGCAATAAAAAATCAAGCAACCCCACCCCCCTCACCACCACCGCCGCCTAACCTCTCTTGATTATCCATACCTCCATTATAACGCACCCCACTCAATCCTACCTTTTCGCACCAAGCTATGTTATAATCAAACCCACTCCCCAGAGCGCACTTTTACTCTTCAGAAAGAGGTGTTTCCATGTCTAAATTCCAAAAACTCCGCCTCACAAACCTCATCATCCAGCTTGTCTACATCATCACCCTCTCTATACTCACCCTCACCCACACTTTCTCCCACACCGACCAGCCCGTCACCCCCTTCGGTACCCCGCGCTCCATCCTCTGCTTCACCATCCTCAACATCTGTCTCTATTTCCTCGAATTCTCCGTCGCTCTCTTCGAACTCCACCGCAACCACCTTTCCGACCCCGACGCCCCCAAAATCTACCACGCTGCCTCCGGCCCCGTCTCTGTCATACGTTACATCCTCTCCTTCACCCTCGCCTTCGCCATCGACATCCACCGCACCCCCTTTCTCGCCGCCCTCTGCTTCGCCGTACCCACCATCTACGCCCTCATCTACTTCCTCGACCGCTTCTTCGACTTCACCGCCCGCCTCATCAGCCCCGACCCCTTCATCAAACCCCCGCGCATCAACCGCCACCACCAAATCCACTAACCTCGCACCTTCCCAGCCTCGCCCAACCGCGGGGCTTTTTCACGCCATAAAATCCCAAAATCCTCCACAGGGGTCGCACCCCAATCACTTGCGCAAATCGCCACCGCGCTTCAATCGTGCTATAATTTACCCCATGGAACGACTTTTAGACTTCTTCACCCCAAAATCTTACACTCTCGACCTCTTCATCGACAAACACCAAAAAACTCTAGCTGGCACCGTCCAAATCACTGGCAAATCCAAAACCTCCGACTTCATAAAACTCCACTCCGTCGGCCAAACCATCGACTTCTTCAAAATCAACGGCCAAACCATCAACTACAAACTAGAAAATGGCCTCCTGACCGCCCCAGCAGCCCCTAAAAGCGACCTGACCCTCGAACTGGGCTTCCACGGCTCTCTCAAAGAAGACATGCAGGGCGCCTACCTCTCCACCTACACTCACGAAGGCAGGGAAGAACGCATTGTCTCCACCCAATTCGAAAGCCACTACGCCCGCGAATGCTTCCCCTGCATCGACGAACCCGCCGCCAAAGCCACCTTCACCCTCTCCATCACCGTCCCAGACGAAGACGATTTGGTTTTATCAAATATGGAAGAATTAGAAAGTCCTTTTCCGCACAATAAAGAAAATCCACGAGTTTTTCGAGGCGACCTGAAAGGCGAGCAATCGGTGGCCGGTGCTACCCGAACCGCATTGCGAGCCAGCCTTTCCGTCGTCGAGAAAAACACGACTGGATTTTCCTGTGCGAAAAAGGAGCTTTCTAATTCTTTCACCCATCGCTTTGCCAAAACTCCACGAATGTCCACCTACCTCCTCGCCTTCGCCATCGGCAAATTCAACGTCGTCGAGGGCCAGACCAAATCCGGCACCCTAGTCCGCACCTTCGCCCCGCTCAGCCAAGACCCCAAACTCCTCAAACTCCCCAACCAAATCGCCATCGACTCCCTCAACTACTACGAAACTCTCTTCCAAACTAAATACCCCCTGAAAAAACTCGACCAAGTCGCCATCCCCGACTTCGAAGCCGGCGCCATGGAAAACTGGGGACTCGTCACCTACCGCGAATCCCAACTCCTCTGCGACGAAAACTCCTCCCTCGCCGTCCAAAAATCCGCCGCCCTCACCATCACCCACGAACTCTCCCACCAATGGTTCGGCAACCTCGTCACCATGAAATGGTGGAACGACCTCTGGCTCAACGAATCCTTCGCCACCATCATGGAATACTACTGCACCGACCACCTCTTCCCCCGCTTCAACGTCTGGGACGACTTCTTCACCTCCGACTGCCTCGCCGCCCTCTACCGCGACGCCATCCAGGGCGTCCAAGCCGTCCGCGAAGACGTCTCCGACCCCGCCGAAATCGCCACCCTCTTCGACCCCTGCATCGTCTACGCTAAAGGCGCCCACCTCATGCTCATGCTCATCCGCGAAATGGGCGAAGCAAACTTCATGAAAGGCATCAAAGACTACTTCTTAGCTAAACAATACAAAAACGCCGAGGCCGACGACCTCTGGCGCGCCCTCGAGCCCTACGCCCACGGCTTCTCCGTCCGTGACTTCATGCACGCTTGGCTCACCCAACCCGGCTACCCCGTCGTCACCGACGAAGCCCAACAACGCTTCCTCCTCGACGGCTCCTTCTCCCCTCTCCAATACCCCATCCCCGAACTCCGCGACGACATGTCCGGCCACTACCTCATCAACCTCTCCGGCCCCGAATTCTCCGAAGCCCTATCTAGCTTCAAAACCCTCTCCAAAGAACAAAAACTCCGCCTCCTCATCGACCGCATGCTCCTCGCCGAAACCCCCATCGTCTCCTCCGCCTCCCTCCTCCCCCTCCTCAACAAATTCCAATCGGAAGCCTCCGCCCCCATCTGGGAAATCCTCGACAACATCATCAGCAAATTCACCCTCTTCCTCGACTACGACTCCCCCGAAGAAACCAAATTCAAATCCTACATATATAACATCTCTGCCCCCGGCCTCAAATCCCTCGGCCTTACCGCCCGCCCCACCGACACCATCAACACCACCGAACTCCGCCTCATCTTCATCGCCAACGCTCTCTACTCTAAAAACCCCGACTTCATCGACTCCCTCTGCGCCCTCTACCAGCCCGACCTCGAATCCATCCCCGCCGACCTCCGCCTCTTCGTCCTCGCCGCTAAAATGTGGCGCGATGAAGCCGAATTCTACCCCATCATCAAATCCGCCCACCTTTCCGCCACCAGCCCCGAACTCAAATCCGACCTCCGCTCCGCCCTCACCAAACCCCGTCTCCCCGAAAACATCGACTACGCCTTCTCTCTACTCAAAGACCCCACTCTCATCAAGCCCCAAGACCACCTCGGCTTCCTCCTCCGCCTCCGCCGCTGGCGCTACACCCGTGACCGCGCCCTCGCCTGGCTCTTCAAAAACTGGGACTACATCTACCAAATCAACGGAGAAAAATCCATCGAAGATTACCCCCGCTACTTCGCTAGCACCATCGACCGCGAGACCGACGCCAAAGCTTTCTTCGACTTCTTCACCCCTCTTGCCACCAACCCCATCCTCGCTCGCACCCTCAACGTCGCCAAAAACGACATCGACTCCACCCTCTCTCTCATCAAGTCCGACAAAAAATCCGTCCTCACCGCCATCCAAAAATTATAAAAAATCCTCAAAAAAGGTGTTGACTTTAAAGCCGAATTGCGATATACTGATTTGCAGTTAAACAAGTCAAAGAGATTGACCTCTGTATAAAAAGTAAGGAACTGCGAGAACGCTCGGATACCCTCCGAGATGTAATTTCTCTCGCTCAAAATTCCGTTTAACAATTCGGATTAGACAATAAGATTTATTAATTGACGACATCGCAATCAAGGAACGCAAACGCGAGCTTCGATTGCTAGATTAAGTCAATGCATAAAAAGGTAAATAAGGGCACTA
>CAZDTL010000028.1:0-8839 GCA_964508335.1 uncultured Candidatus Saccharibacteria bacterium | reverse complement strand
GGGCAGAAGGAGAGATCCACATGGCTGGAACTAAAGCTGGCGGTCTTAAAGCTGCTGCTACTAATAAAGCTAAATATGGTAAAGAGTTTTATGCCAACATTGGTCGCAAAGGCGGTCAAAATGGGCATACTGGTGGTTTTGCCGCTAACCCTGCGTTAGCCAAGATCGCTGGCGCTAAGGGCGGACGTATTTCTCGTCGTGGCCCGGCGAAAAAGCACGCCTAAAAAGCGTCACCGTCGAAAAAGCCTCTTTTCGGGGCTTTTTTGGTGTAGTATAATGGGGTTATAAGGGAAAGGAGGTAGATGAACGAGTACCAAGACAAGGCTGCTAGGTATGACCTGTTTAAAGCGACAGGGAATTATAATACGGTGGCGTTTGTTGAAAAGGTCTTGGGACTCGTGGGCGAAGCCGGGGAGACGGCCGATAAAGTTAAAAAGATTTTGCGAGATAAAAACGGGGTGATTTCTGAAGCCGACAGGAGCGAAGTGGTGAAAGAATTGGGGGATACACTTTGGTATGTGGCGGCCGTGGCGCGTTATTTGAGGGTGCCGTTGGCGGACGTGGCGAAGAAAAATCTCGAAAAGCTCGAAAGTAGAAAGCAACGTAATTTACTTCATGGAGAAGGAGATAATAGATAA
This sequence comes from uncultured Candidatus Saccharibacteria bacterium, assembly GCA_964508335.1. Classification (GTDB taxonomy): domain Bacteria; phylum Patescibacteriota; class Saccharimonadia; order Saccharimonadales; family Saccharimonadaceae; genus Nanosyncoccus. The sequence continues at coordinate 8,201 of CAZDTL010000028.1, read as the reverse complement.
TGTGGTTTCAAATTCCGCTATGGTCAATTAGGCTATTTTTTGCGCCATCTACGCGCAAGACATGGACTTGGGCTTAAGACCGGTTGAAGGTCTTTTGGCAAAAAGGACAGAAAAGGCTCTCTGAGGAGACTTCGAGGCAAGTAGCGCCACAGGTTTTGCAGAGAGTTTTTTGATGAACCCAGTCACGGTAGGTGTTGAGTTCGGCTTCGGCAAGGTCTTCGTCGAAGGGAATGTTGTGGAGTTGGCAGAGCTCGCGGGTTTTGGCCCAGGCGTCGCGTTCGATTTCTAGGCGCTCGAGGGAACGGCTGAAGGAGAAGTGGCCGAGGAGGGCGTGAGCGAGTTCGTGGAGGAGGAGGAAGCGGAAGTTTTCGTTGGACTCGAGGTAAGAGATAGATTTAGGGGGGCGGAAGAGGAATTTGCGACCCGGTTTGAAGGTGAATTGAGAGTAGGTGGATTTGAGAGAGTTGAGGAAGGTGAGGTTTTTGTTGGAGAGGGGAGAAGTTGGTTGATCGGGGAGGCGAGGGGAAGATTCGCGGATGTTATCGGAGAAGATGGAGGCGGGCATTGAATTACTTTCGGTAGTTTTGTTTAGAGTAGAGGTAGGCACCGTAGATGGTGGAATCGGTGGGGCGACGAGCGCGTTTGAGTTTGAGGAGTTTGTCGGCGGTTTCGGTGCGGAGACGTTGGAGGAGAGGTTTTTTGAATTTTTGGAAGAGGAAGGCGAGAGGGCCGCCGATGATGAGGAGTTCGGGCGATTCTTGTTCGACGATGTCGAGGAGGCCGAGGGAGAGGCGAGCGAGGAGGTCTTCGAGGGTGACGTCGTCGAGAACGAGATTTTGGAGGGAGTCGCAGTGGTAGGCTTCGATGAGAGCTTTGGCGGAGGCAATATCTTCCCATTCGAGGTGTTGGTTGTGGAAGGGGTATTTGACGTGGCCAGGTTCGAAAGTGTCAGAGGATTTTGAGAGGTGACCGTTTTTAGCGATGCCGCCGCCGATGCCGGTGGAGAAGGTGAGGTAGATGGACTTGGCGTTTTTGCGGCCAGGGCGGGTGGATTCGTAGAGAGTGGCGAGGTTGGCGTCGTTGGCGAAGAAAATTTTGCAGTTGAACAAATTTTTTGTTGGTGTGAGGAGATCGATTTTGGGCCAGTCGAGGTTGCCAAATTTGAATGAACAAGAATCTGGTTCAATTTTGACGACGCCAGGGATGGCGACGGTGATGGCTTTGACGTGGTGGCGGAGGAAGGGGCTGGGTAGGAAAGATTGGAGGTTTTCTGAGAGGGCCTTAACGAAGGCGGAAGGGGATTTTTCGGTGGGGAATTTTTGTTTTTTGAGGCAGAGACCATGGGGGGAGAAGAGCGCGAGGAGAGTTTTGGTGCCGCCGATATCGATACTTAAAAACATATAATATAAGTATAACAGACATTTACAAATAGGGATAGATTTGATATAATTTAGAGATATTTGGGCTTGCTCAGGAGGAGTTTTGTTGGAACTTTTGCTGAGCAAGCCTGAAGGAAGGAATAATAACTAATGGCTAATGCCAAAAAACTAAGTTTTGACGAGCTTCTCAGTGAAAATGCGGAGCTTGCAAAAAGGACTGTGGTCGGCGATACGATTAAAGGTATTGTCACTTCGGTTAAAAAACACGAAATTTTAATTGACCTTGGGACGCAAGGAACGGGTTTGGTCTCGCGCAAGGAAGCTAGCTTTGCTAGGAATCTGAACGTTGGCGACGAGGTGACTGCTTCGGTTGTCGACACGGAGATGCCGGACGGAACTGTGCTGTTGTCTTTGCGCAAGGCGGTGAAAGATAAGGGCTGGGACGAAATCCAAGTCAAGTTTGACAATGCGGAAATCGTTGAAGTGCAACCGTTTGATGCGAACCGTGGCGGTCTTCTCGTTGAATATGAGGGAATTCGCGGTTTCTTGCCGGTTTCTCAGCTTTCTGCGGAACACTATCCGCGGGTTGGCTCGGCGGATAAAGACGAAATTTTGCAACGTCTTAATTCGTTGGTCGGAAAAAGTATTCGCGTGCGCATTCTTGATGCGAATAAGAAAGAAAATAAACTTATTTTCTCCGAGAAAGAAGCGATTAAAGATGGTCTTGCCGCCAGATTTGCTGAACTTTCCGTTGGCGATGTCGTGAAGGGCATTGTGACGGGCGTGGTGGACTTCGGCGTCTTTGTCAATGTTGACGGAATTGAGGGCTTGATTCACATTTCCGAGATTTCTTGGGAAAGAGTGAACAATCCGGCTGATTATGTTAAGGTTGGCGATTCTGTCGAGGCGAAGATTATCGCCATCGACAAGGAACGTCTCAGCCTTTCCATGAAACAACTCGTGGAAGACCCGTGGCTTTCTGAGGTCGCCGACCTTAAGAAAGGTTCGAAAGTTGAGGGAACTGTGACCCGCATTACTCCGTTTGGTGCGTTTGTGCAGATTTCTCCGGCAGTCGAGGCTCTTGTCCATGTCTCTGAGCTTGGCGAGGGGTCGGATGTCGATCCAGAGAAGGTCTTTACGCTCAATGAGCGCAAGAGCTTCAAGGTGCTCGACATCGACAAGGAAGGTCGCAAGATTTCTCTGTCGATTGCGAAATAAGCAGGTGACTTTGCAGAAAAATCCCCCTTGAAAGAGGGGGATTTTTGAGGTATAATGAAAGTTGTACTTCTAATAGCCTTTTATAAGGGTCCCGGGTAGCTCAATGGTGGAGCAAGAAGCTGTTAACTTCGAGGTTGCTGGTTCGAGCCCAGTCCCGGGAGCCAAACAAAGGGCTAAATTTGTTGCGAGATACTATGCTTTGTGGTAGAATAGAAAGATATAAATAGAAAGGAGCGTTTTTGATGGCAGGGACGGAAAACAAAGTTATTCAGATTGCCGGTTCGATTACGGTGGATGAGTTGGCAAAAGCGCTTGGACTTTCGGTGACGTCGCTGATCGGGGAGTTGTTTAAGGAGGGGATTGTGGCGACGATAAATCAGCGGTTGGATTTTGATACGGCGACATTGATTTTGGATGAATTGAACATTAAGGGTGTGAAATTAGAGCGGAAGAATACGGCAACGCAGACTTCGGAGCATAGACATGAGCTTTCTGATAAGGCAGTGTCGCGCCCACCGGTGGTGGCAGTGATGGGACATGTTGACCATGGGAAGACGACGCTTCTTGATACGCTGTTAAAGAAGAAGACCGTGGAGGGGGAGGCTGGGGGGATTACTCAGCATATTTCTGCGTATCAGTTGGAGTATCAGGGGCGGAAGATTACGTTTTTGGACACGCCGGGGCATGAGGCCTTTGCGGCGATTCGTCAACACGGGGCGATGTTGACTGACATTGTGATTATTGTGGTGGCGGCGGACGATGGGGTGAAGCCGCAGACGGTAGAGGCGATTAAGTTTGCGCAGGGGGCGAATGCGAAGATTATTGTAGCAATAAACAAGATTGACCGCGAGGGGGCGGATGTAGCGCGGACGATGGCGGATTTGTCGCAACATGGGTTGCAGCCAGAGGAGTGGGGTGGTGACATTGTGATGGTGCCGATTTCTGCGAAGAGGGGTGATAATCTTGAGAAGTTGCTTGATATGGTGTTACTCACGAGTGATATTGAGGAGCTGAAAGCGGATGTGGAGATTCCGAGCGAAGGGTTGGTGATTGAGAGCCACATGGAGATGGGGAAGGGGAGCGTGGTGAATTTGCTCGTGACGGGTGGGGAATTGAAAACCGGTGAGTTTATTGTGGCGGGGACGACCTATGGGAAGGTGAGGACGATGTTGGATTATAAGGGCAAGCCGAAGGGGAAGGCGACGCCGTCGACGCCGGTGACGGTGACTGGGTTTAAGGAATTGCCGAATTTTGGCGATTCGTTTGTGGAGGTGGTGGATGAGAAAACCGCAAGGAAGATGGCGTTACTTAATGCGCAAGCGGCGCAGAATGCGAGCGCGAGCGCGAATGTGACTTCGACGGATTTGTTGCGCATGATGAATGTGGCGGATAATTCGAAAGTGTTTAATGTGATTATTAAAGGCGATGTGTTGGGCTCGGTGACGTCGGTGGTGGATTCGTTGAAGATGATTGATACAAAGGGGGAGATTACGTTGAACATTGTGGCGACGGGCGTGGGCGATGTGACAGAGAATGATGTCTATATGGCCGAAGGGGGTGAGACGGTGATTTATGGGTTTAATGTGAGCGTGCCGACGAATATTGCGAAGATGGCGGCGAGAGATAAAGTGAAGATTAGGACGTTTAGGGTGATTTATGAGCTATTGGATGATGCGAAGAGCGAGATGGAAGAGTTGCTGCCGGCAGAAGTGGTAGAAGAAGATAAGGGGGAGATGAAAATCCTGGGAGTGTTTAGGACGGAGCGGACGGCGGTTATTGCGGGGGGCGAAATGCTGAAGGGAGAGGTGAAGCCGAAGATGTTGGCAAGAGTGATGCATGGGAAGGAGCTGGTTGGGGAAGTGGAAGTGGAGAGTGTGCAGAAGGAGAAGATGGCGGTGGATTCGTTGATGGCAGGGGAGACGGGCGGGATTGCTTTGAAACTTGAGAAAAGGTTGACGGTTGAGGTGAATGACCGCTTGAAGTTCTTTACGAGAGAGTTGAAGAAGAAGAAATTATAAAGTGAAAATAGGCTGCTCGTCGGGGGTTGAAGCGCGAGCAGTTTTTTGGTAGAATAGGGGGAGAAAAAGGAGGTAAAGTGGAGCTAGATGAAGGATTTTTGAGAGAAGTGGGGCTTTTGGCGATGCCGGAGGAACAGCGTGAGGCGTTTTTGGAATATGCGCAGGAAGAGTTGGAAGTGAGAGTGGGGGAAGAGATTGCGGCGGGGATGACAGAAGAGAAGATGCGAGAGTTTGAGGAAGCGAAGACGGATGAGGAAACGGAGAGGTGGCTCAAGGAGAATAAGCCGAATTATCGGGAGCTGGTAGAGAAGACAATTCGTGAGCTGAAGGACGAGATTTCTCGTAATAGAAGTAAGATTTTAGGTTGAGCTAGCCTTTGAGGCCGTTGAGGAAGGAGCGGGCGTCCATGGGTTTTCGGGAGAGGGGTTGAAGACGGTCGATGACGACGTAGCTTTGGTCGGCGCATTGAATAGAGAGAGTTTTGGCTGGGTCGGGGCGAGTTGTTTCTAGGTGAGCGGAGAGGATGATGACTTCTTGGCCGGAGAAAGTGTATTTGGGCTTAGGGAAGCCTTGGTAGGCGATGATTTTGCGGAGAGTTTGAGGGGCGGTGTCGGCGGCTGGGGTGAGGTGAGACATGGATTTGTCGAGCTTTTGGGTGAAGGTGGCTTTAGTGTTGTCCTGAAGGTGGTAAGTGGGGAAGAGGGTGGTGGGGTCGGCGGGGTTTTGACGAAGGGCGAGGAAGCTTGAAAGATGGTCGCGAAGCCAAGTGGTGCCAGCGGTGGCGAGGGCTTGGTAGATGGCGGTTTTGTCGAGGGGGAGGTTGGGGAGGGTGGTTTGGTAGTAAACTGGGCCGGCGTCCATGGACTTGACGAGTTTCATGATGGAGAAGGAGAAGTCGGTGGCGCCATCTAGGATGGCGGATTCGATGGGGGAGGCGCCGCGGTATTGAGGGAGGAGGGAGGGGTGGAGGTTTAGGATGCCTTCTGGTTCGAAGAGGTTGAGGAGGTCGGATTTGATGAGGACGCCGAAGGAGGCGAGGATGCCGAGAGCGGCGGGGTGTTCGCGCTTGAGGACTTGGACGGTAGCGAGGTCGTCTTTGGTGCGGGCGTGGAAGATAAGGTTAATGGCGGGCTTGAGGACTTCTAGGGCGAAGTCAGCGAGGGGGCCGTTGCCGAAGAAGATGACTTCGGGTTTATTCATCTTTGCCCCAGAGAGTTTGGTTGTTTTTGATTTCTGAATCGTAGTCGACTGGGTCGAGCTCGCCTTTGTCGTTCATACGGAAGAAGGCGTCGGGCTGGTCTTTGATGTGGTCGATGAAGAGGATGCCGTTTAAGTGGTCGATTTCGTGGAGGAGAGTGCGGGCGAGGGAATCTTCGGCCTTGATGCGGACGGGGGTGCCGTCTTCGAGGAGGGCTTTGATTTTGACTTTGGTGGGGCGAGGAACTTTGCCGTAAATGGCGGGGACGGAGAGGCAACCTTCGTAGTCGATGGCGGTTTTGCCTTCGGTTTTGATGATTTCTGGGTCGATGAGGGCGGTGAAGGATTGGTTCTTTTTGTCGTCGAGGTCGTCGCGGACGATGATAATGCGGCGGTCGAAGCCGAGTTGGGGGGCGGCCATGGCCGCAGAGAGTTCATAGGGGTGGTCTTTTTCCCATTCGAGAGAAGCCTGGCGCATTTCGGAGATGATGGTTAAGGCTTCGTCGGTGATTTTGTTGACCTTGCGACATTTTTGGCGGAGGCGCGGGTCTGGCGTGGTGATGATTTTCATACTCTTATATTATACCATATAATTCACTTTTGCTCCCTCATCGGACACAGCGTCTCGCTAGCCCGTCTTCACGGGTAGCGAGCGCTTACAACTCGGCAGTAGCCTCCGTTAAGTCCTTTGAAGGAGTAAAAGCGAATTAAAGTAGGCTTGGAGGGTCGAGAGTAATTTTTGCGTCGATGCCGTCTAAAAGTTTTAATAGGTGGGAGCGGGAGGAGGACTTGACGATGAGCTGCCAAGAGTAGCCGGAGGGAGTGTGTTCGTGGAAGCAGGGCATGGGAGGGGAGATGTGGATTTGGCTTTGGAGGTGGTTTTGAGTAATAAAGTTGTTCAGAGAGTGAGAGAGGGTGCGGATTTTTTGGACGGTGGTTTGTTCAGTTTTGTAAGTGACGGTGAGTTTGGCGAGGTAGGTGAAGGGGGGGAGGTTTTGGTGGCGACGTTTTTGGATGAGGTAGCGGTAGAAGCCGAGGTAGTCGGAGTTTTGGGCGAAGTTGATGACGGGAGAGTCGGGTTGGTAGGTTTGGATGAAGACGGAGGCGGTGTTGAGGTGGCCGCGGCCGACGCGACCGATGACTTGAGTGAGGAGTTCGAAAGTTTTTTCTTCGGCGGAGAAGTCGGGGAGGGAAAGGCCGGCGTCGGCTTGGACGATGCCGATGGTGGCGAGGTTGGGGAGGTCGAGGCCGCGGGAGACGGTTTGGGTGCCGATGAGGATTTGGATGTCGCCGTTTTTGACTTCGTCGTAGAGGGCGTCGAGGGAGTCGGTTTTTTTGTTGTCGGCGTCGAAGCGGGCGATTTTGACTTCGGGGAAGAGTTTTTTAAGTTCGGTTTCGAGAAGTTTGGTGCCGAAGCCTTTGTGGAGGATGCTGGGGTGGTGACATTCGGGGCAGGAAGTGGGGATTTTTTCTTGATGGCCACAGGTGTGACAGAGGAGGGAGTAAGAGTCGGAGTGGAGGGTGAGGGGGAGGAAGCAGTGGGGACAGAGGGCTTGCCAGCCACAGTTTTCGCAGATGGTTATGGGGGCGGAACCGCGGCGGTTGTGGTAGATGAGGGTCTGGTGGCCGTGTTGGAGATTTTGGTGGATGGCGGTGAGAAGCGGGTCGGAGAAGTAGCGGTTTTTGGTGAAGAGGTTGCGAGTTTTAAAGTCGATGATTTGGATGGTGGGGGCGAGGGCGGTGGATTTGGCTTTTTGAGTGAGGGAAACAAGAGAGTGTTTGGATTTGGCGAGGTAGAAGTCGGAGACGAGCGGGGTGGCGGTGCCGAGGAGGCAGGGGATTTTGAGGTCAGCGGCGAGGAAGGAGGCGAGGCGGACGGCGGAGTATTTGGGGGCGTTTTCTTGGAAGTAGGCGGATTCGTGAGCTTCGTCGACAATGATGAGACCGAGGTTTTTGAGGGGAGCGAAGAGGGCGGAGCGGGGGCCGATGATGATTTGGGGCTGGTCGGAGTTGAGGAGGTTTTCCCAGGCGAGATGACGTTCGGCTTCGGTTTGTTTGGAGTGGAGGAGGGTGATTTGGGTTTTGAAGGTGGATTCGAAGATTTGGACGAGCTGGGAGGTGAGAGCGATTTCGGGGACGAGGAGGATGACGGATTGGCCTTTGCTGAGGGTTTCTTGGGTGAGTTTGAGGTAGATGTTGGTTTTGCCGGAGCCGGTGATGCCATAGAGCAGTTTGGTGGGGTTTTTGATGTTTTTGATTTCTTGAAGAGCCTGTTGCTGGTGAGAGTTGAGATTAATAGCGACCTTTAGTTCGCTTCTTGTCCTGGTCCTCGCCCCGCAGTCGTCAAAACTACAACGTTCAGTCGGAACTCCGCCCGGGACTTTCCGGT
>CAZDTL010000027.1:0-8886 GCA_964508335.1 uncultured Candidatus Saccharibacteria bacterium | reverse complement strand
TCTTTTTGTGTAGAGTGTGGAGTTATTTTTGGCTAAAATGTTTGTTTTTGGCTTTTGAATAATTATTTTATTCAAAAGCTAATACCAGTATATCGCGCTAAAACGCTTGTGTCAACACTTTTTTGCATAATTATTTTACAATTTTTGAGGAGTTTTCCACAGGCGGAGGAACAGGGGAGACAGGAATATGATGTGAAAAATACAACACTTTTGAACAATAAAAATAACAGAGTGAAGGTGGTAGTTTGTTGTAAAAAATAAATTAAGAAAGTTGAATAAAATTATTGCATTTGGGCCGAAATTGTGCTAGACTGAAAGAGTCGAAAGACAAAATAAATACTAAAAACAAAAGAATAAAATGAAATATAAATAAGAAAAAAGACTGGCGGCGCGAATAGGTAATTTCTAGCCATAAATTACACTTAGGAATTACCTAGAGCCTCGTCAGTTGACGGAGCGCGTTAGGACCTAATCGTTAGCACTTTAAGACAAAATAGAACGAGAAGGGAACTAGCAAGGACATGCTCCACGATTGTGGAGCGGTCAAGCGACTGGAGCAGGGACAAGGATTGCGGCCTATAGTAAGTTTAATTGCCGGATAATCCCCCTGCTTTAGCCCATGTAGACTTGGGGGTAAAAAGCAACACGCGATATGCACTTAAACGTAAGTGTGATACAATAGGGTTATGCGTGGCAGACTTGTAAGTATCTTGAGTATTCTTTCGCTTTTTGGAATACTAGCTATGTTGAATTATACAACGCCGCCAGAAGCTGGCGTTTTAGGTGTTTTAGTATTTTTTACAATGGTTTTTATGGTGCTGTTTGGCACGATGGCGGAGGTGGTAAAAATCTTTCAGAGGATACTAAAAGATAAAAATGGTGGGGAAGTGTCGGAGAATAAGACCTATATGTATGCGACAGTGCTAGCATTTGGGCCGATTATTCTGTTGGTGACGAGGTCGGCGAGCGCGATGACGTTGGTGCTGATGGTGATTTTTGTGGTTTTGGGGTGTTTTTTGATACACAAAAGAGCGTAAGCGTGGTAAAATAAGCGTATGTATAATGAGTTTGCGGATGCCTTGGCGAGAGATAATACTCCGCTGAAGAAAGAGATGGGCGAGGAGGGGCTGAAGGAGATTTTGAAGGTGGAGCGAGAGTTGGCGGATGACCCGTATATGTTGAATGTGAAAGTGCAGGACATGAGTGATACGTTGATTTTGAAGGCGTTTGGGCGGGTGCGCGAGGGGAGCAAGACGGAATGAACAAACCGTGGGTGTTTTTAGGGTTGGGGGTGGCGGCACTCCTGTTTATGTTAATTTTACTACGGGCGGGGCGAGTGAAGAAGATGCGCCAGGTGAAGGAGGCGGAGCGGGGATTGAAGATGATTGCGATGTTGATACACTTGCCACCGACGACGTCGGATATTCAGGCGGGAGGGAGAGACGAACGCGACGTGGTGAATGAGGCGGTGAGTCAAGCGCAGGTGATGTATTCGATGATTGCATCGACGTTGGTGAAGGGGAGGAATGCGAAGATTTTTGGGCAAAAGCATATATCTTTTGAAGTGGTGGCAACTGGGGGAGCGATTAAGTATTTTGCGGTGGTGCCAGCGGTGTTGACGGAGACGGTGAAACAAGCGGTGATTTCGGCATATCCGACGGCGAGGCTGGAGGAGACGGAGCGGGAGAACATATTTTCGAAGACGGCGAAGCTGAACGGGGTGGCAGGGGGTGAACTGGTGCTGAAAAAAGAGTATGTCTATCCGATTGCGACGTATGAGGAGACGAAGAGGGATGCGAGCGTGGCGCTTTTGAATACGATGGCGGCGACGAAGGAAGGAGAAGGAGTGGGGGTACAGATTATGTTTAGGCCGAAGGGAAGTGAGTGGACAAAAAATGCGGAGACGTGGGTAAAAAATATAAAAAGTGGGAATAAAAAAAGTGTGACGTTTGGTGGGGCGAACAATTTTCTTAGCGATGTTGCACAAATTTTTAGGTTGCTATGGAAGCCGCTGGATGCGCGCGAGGGGGGCGAGAAGCGAGAAGAGGTGAAAGTGCTGACGAACATAGAGCAGCAAGAGGTGGGGGCAGTGGAGGAGAAGACGAAATATGCGGCATTTGAGACGCTGGTGAGGATTGTAGCGAGTAGCGACCAAGGGAAGGCGCGAGCAGAGGTGATGGCGGGCGGGGTGGTGACGGCGTTTTCGCAGTTTGACTCGGCGTTGTATAACGGATTTAAATATGAGGCGGCGAAAGACGAGCGGAAGCTGGCGAGAGATTATATATTTCGGGATTTTCCGCTGGCAACGCGCAACAATATATTGAACAGCGTGGAGTTGGCGAGTTTGTTCCATTTGCCAGAACAGAATGCAATTCCGACGAGTCAGGTGATGCGGCAGTTAACGAAAGAGGTGGAGGGGCCGGCGAGGTTGGTAGAGAAGGGGGTGCTGATTGGGGTGAATGAATTTCGCGGAGAGAAGAAAGAGATTCGGTTGTCACAGGAGGATAGGAGGCGGCATACTTATGTGATTGGTTCGACGGGGATGGGGAAGTCGAAGTTTTTGAGGAATATCGCGTATCAGGATATGCTGGAGGGGAGGGGATTTGCGTTTATTGACCCGCATGGGGATGTGGTGGAAGAGTTGCTCTCAATGGTGCCGAAGGAGCGGATTGACGACGTAATCTATTTTGACCCTGGGGACATGGAAAACCCGATTGGGATGAATATGTTTGAGTTTCAGACGCCGGACCAGAAGGATTTTATTGTGCAAGAGGGGATTAATATGTTGTATTCGTTGTATGACCCAGGACATACGGGGATTTTTGGGCCGAGGGGTGAGCATATGTTTAGGAATGCGGCATTGCTACTAATGAGCGACCCGAACGGGGCGAGCTTTATAGATATTCCGCGGGTGTTTATCGACCCAGAGTTCGTAAAGCATAAGTTGCAATATGTGACGGACCGGCAGGTGTATGATTATTGGACGAAGGAATTTCCGGCTTCGCAAAAAAGTAATGATGCGGGGGAGGTGACGACGTGGTTTGTATCGAAGTGGGGGCCGTTTATTTCAAATACGATGATGAAGAATGTGCTGGGGCAGACGAAGAGTGGGTTTAACATTCGCGAAGTGATGGATAATAATAAGATTTTGCTGGTGAATCTATCGAAAGGGAAGATGGGGGAGCTAAACTCGAAGTTGCTCGGGATGATTTTCGTGATGAAGTTTCAGGCGGCGGCGATGAGTCGGGTGGATACACCAGAGGATGAGCGGAAGGATTTTTGTTTGTTTGTGGACGAGTTTCAGAACTTTTCGACAGATAGCTTTGAGAGTATTTTGTCGGAGGCGAGGAAGTTTAGGTTGAATTTGATTGTGGCGAACCAGTTTATGACGCAGTTGACAGATAAAATTCGCGAGGGAGTGTTGGGGAATGTGGGGACGATTGTGGCGGGGCGGCTGGGGGTGACAGATGCGGAGTTGATTGAGAAGGTGTTTGCGCCGACGTTTACGGCAGAAGATTTGCATAAGACGCCGAACTATCATGCGATTGCGACGGTGATGATGTATGGGATGCCGAGCACGCCGTTTACGATGACGTGGCCGGTGTTGGGGAAAGAGAGTCCGGAGGTGCTGAAGAGCTTGAAGACGTATTCGGCGGCGAAGTATGGGCGACCGAGGGGAGAGGTGTCACGGGAGATTGATCGGAGATTGGCGGCGAGCAATAAGGAGGGGAAGGTGGAGCCGGAGGCGTTGGAAGAGCCGGAGGTGGTTGAGGAGAGGGGAGAAGAAGAGGCGGAGCGGTCGGTTGAGAAGGTGTATAGAGCGCCGGAAAAAGAGGAGAGAGAAGAGAACTTTTTGGAGGCATGGATGAGGAAGAAAAGTGCGTTAAAAACAGAGGTGGGTGGGGTTATCGAAGCGCGTGTGGAATCCGCGAAAAAAGTGGGCGCAGAACCGCAGGAAAAGGCGCGAGCGGGGCGAAAAGAAGATTTTTGGCATTCGGATGACGAAATAAGCTTAAGGGCTTGAAAAAGTAGATAAAAACAGATATAATGGGGGGAGTTATTTAAGACAGAGGTGATTTGCTATGCCAAAGGCACAGGAATATGATTCGTCAGAAATTAGGGTTCTTGAGGGGTTGGAACCGGTTCGGATTAGGCCGGGGATGTATATTGGCTCGACTGGGTATGATGGGTTGCATCATTTGATTAAGGAGATCGCGGATAACTCGATTGACGAAGCGATTGCCGGCTTTGCAAATAAAATTACGATTACGATTTTGAGCGACGGGGGCGTGCGCGTGGATGATAATGGGCGTGGGATTCCGGTAGACAAGCATCCGAAGACGGGGCTGTCGACGCTGGAGACCGTGTTGACGGTGTTACATGCGGGCGGGAAGTTCGGTGACGGGGGCTATAAGGTGTCGTCGGGCTTGCACGGGGTGGGGTCAAGCGTGGTGAATGCATTGTCGACGAAGATGATTGCGGAGGTGTATCGCGATGGGAAGACGCATCATGTGGAGTTTGAGACAGGGAAGACATCAAGCCCGTTTAGGGTGACAGAGGGAGCGGTGCGGGAGCATGGGACGTCGATTACGTTTTATCCTGACCCGACGATTTTTAAGGAGACGACGACGTTTGATTACGATTGGGTGTCGAATTATGCAAGGCATCAAGCGTATTTGACGAAGGGGATTTTGATTGAGGTGAACGACGAGAGGACAGGAGCGAAGGAGTCGTTTTATTTTGAAGGGGGGATCCGGAGTTATGTGAAGCGCCTCAATAACGGGAAAGAGGTGATTTCTGATGATATTTTCTATGTAGAGAAGAAGATTGAAGACAGCGAGGTGGAGATTGCGCTTCAGTATAACGATACGTTTGCGGAGATTATGAAGCCGTTTGCAAATAACGTTTTGACGCCGGACGGAGGGATGCATGTGGTTGGGTTTAGGACGGGGTTGAACCGGACGATTAATGATTATGCGCGTAAAAATGGGTTGCTCAAGGAGAAGGAAGATAATTTGACGGGGGATGATATTAAAGAGGGGCTGACGGCGGTGATTTTGGTGAAATTGCCAGACCCGCAGTTTGAGGGGCAGACGAAGAATAAGCTAGGGAACCCAGAGGTGCGCGGGTATGTCGACAAGGTAATGACAGAGTATTTTGGGTATTATTTGGAGGAGAATCCGGCGGTAGCAAAGAAGATTGTACAGAAGGCGACGTTGGCCGCACGAGCGAGGAAAGCGGCGCGAGCAGCGAGAGATAACGTGATTCGCAAGGGGGCGTTTGATGGGCTGAATTTGCCGTCGAAGCTGGCGGATTGTTCGTCGCGGAATAGGGACGAGTGTGAGTTGTTTATCGTTGAGGGTAATTCGGCGGCGGGGTCGGCGAAAGAGGGGAGAAACCCGAAGATTCAGGCGATTTTGCCGTTACGCGGTAAGGTGCTGAATACCGAGCGAGCGCGACTAGATAAGATGCTTGCGAATCAGGAGTTAGTGAGCTTAATTAAAGGGTTGGGTGTGGGGATTGGCGAGCGGTTCGATATAAATGGCTTGAGATATGACAAGATCGTGTTTATGACCGATGCGGATGTTGATGGTTTGCATATTGCGACGCTTCTCATGACGTTTTTCTTTAGGTATATGCCGCAGGTGATTGAGACAGGGCATGTGTATTTGGCGAAGCCGCCGCTGTTTGGGCTGATTAAGGGGACGGGGAATACTCGCAAAATTGACTATTTGTATGACGAAGCGGCGCTGGAAGCGAAGCTGACTGAGAAGATTGAGGAGAAGCGGAAGAACGGGACGAAGATTGATGAAAATCAAGAGAGGTTTAAGCAGGCAGGATATGCGGCGCAGCAGCGGTTTAAGGGGTTGGGCGAGATGGATGCGAAGCAACTTTGGGAGACGACGATGGACCCAGAGAATCGGGTGTTAGTGCAAGTGCATATTGAGGATGCCGAGAAGGCCGACGCGGTGTTTGCGAAGCTGATGGGCGACCAGGTGGATTTGCGCAAAAACTTTATACAGGCGGGAGCGGCGAAAGTTAATCTCGACGACCTGGATTTTTAAGGAGGAAATATGGCTGTAAACGACAAAGATGATGATTTAAGGCAAGTTAATCCCGAAGAGCATGAAGGTTTGGAGGGGGAGGTGGTTGGGAGTACACCTGAGGGGGTGACGGAGGCGATTGCAGACGGAATTGAGAATCGAAACGTTGAGAGCACGATGGAGGAATACTTCTTGAAGTATTCGATGTCGGTGATTGTGGACAGGGCACTTCCGGATGTGCGTGATGGGTTGAAACCCGTGAACCGGCGGATTTTGTATGCGATGAATAAGAATGGCTGGAAGGCGCCACATGCGACAGTGAAGTCGGCGAGGATTGTCGGGGAAGTGATGGGTAAGTATCACCCGCATGGCGATTCGTCGATTTATATGGCGATGGTGAACTTGGCGCAACCGTGGAAGATGCGTTATACCTTGATTGAGGGGCAGGGGAACTTTGGGTCGGCGGATGGGGATGAGCCGGCAGCATCGCGTTATACCGAGGCGAGGATGGACAAGGTGGGGGCGGAGCTACTTGCGGATATTGAGAAAGAAACGGTGGATTTTCGCGATAACTTTGACGGAAGCGAGAAGGAGCCGGTGGTGTTGCCGGCGGCGTTGCCGAACATTTTGCTGAATGGGCAGATGGGGATTGCGGTGGGGATGGCGACGAATATTCCGCCGCATAATCTTGGTGAGTTAGTCGATGCGACCGTGGTACAGATTGATAATCCGGAGATTTCTCTGGAAGAGCTGATGAAGTATGTAAAGGGGCCGGATTTTCCGACGGGGGCGGAAGTGTATGGCGGAGCGCCGATGAAGTCGGCGTATGCGACGGGGAAGGGGTCGGTGACGATTCGGGCCGTGACAGAGATTGAAGAGCGAAAGAACGGTAGATATAACATTGTGGTGAAAGAGATGCCGTATGGGGTGTCGAAGGAAGACCTCAAGGCGCGGATTGTGGAGCTAGCGAACGAGAAGAAGTTAACGCATATTGCAGATGTGCGAAATGAGTCGGCGCGGGGGGTGACGCGGCTAGTGGTGGAGCTGAAGAAAGATGCGTTTCCGAAGAAGATTTTGAATCAGTTGTATAAGTTGACGCCACTCCAGACGTCGTTCCATTATAATATGTTGGCGCTAGTGGATGGGTTGCAACCGCGGATTTTGGGGCTGAAGGAGATTTTGGGCGAGTTTATTAAGCATCGCCAGAAAGTCGTGCGGAGGAGGACTGAGTTTGATTTGCGTAAGGCGAAAGAGCGAGCGCATATTCTCGAAGGTTTGAAGATTGCACTGGATAATATTGATGAAGTGATTAAGGTGATTCGCGCGAGCTATGATGATGCAGACCAGCAGTTGATGAAGCGGTTTGGATTGAGCGAAATTCAGGCAGCGGCGATTTTGCAGATGCAGTTGAGGAGGCTCCAAGGACTCGAACGCGATAAGATTGAAGAAGAGTTGAAAGAGCTACATGAGTTGATTAAGAAGCTTGAAGAGATTTTGGCGGACGAGATGAAGATTCTCGGAGTGATCAAAGAGGAGCTGTTGGCTTTGAAAGAGAAATATGGTGACGAGCGGAAGAGTAAGATTATTAATCATGAGGTGGGGAAGTTTGCCGAGGAAGAGCTGATTCCGGAGGAAGAGAGCGTGATTTTATTGACAGCGCAGAATTATATGAAGCGGGTGTCACAGAATGATTTTAGGAAGCAGAACAGAGGTGGAAAGGGTAAGCGCGGAATGACGACAAAAGAAGAGGATGTGATTGCGCAGATTGTGACGGCGAATTCGCACGATTTCTTGTTGTTCTTTACGAGCCAGGGGCGGATTTTTCGCTTGAAGGCGTATGAAGTGCCGCAGGCGACGCTGGCGGCGAAGGGGACGGCGGCGGTGAATTTGCTGTCGATGCACCCAGAAGAGAAGATTACGGCGATTATTAAGCAGGGAACGGGGTTGGAAGATGGTTATTTGTTTATGGCGACGAAGAAGGGAACGATTAAGAAGACGGCGATTAAAGATTTTTATAATATACGGTCGAATGGGTTGATTGCGATTAAACTAGACGAGGGGGATGAATTGAAGTGGGTGCAGGGGACAACGGGTGCGAATGATGTGGTGATTTCTACGTCGGCGGGACAGGCGATTCGGTTTAACGAGAAGGACGTGCGAGCAATGGGGCGTGCTGCGAGAGGGGTGCGCGGGGCGAGATTGAGGCCGCGGGATGAAATTGTCGGCATGGATATTATTACTGACCCGAAGCAGAAGATTTTGGCGATTGCGGCGAATGGATATGGTAAGGCGACGCTAGCTTCGAACTTTCCGGCACATAAGCGGGGCGGAGTGGGTGTGAAAGTGGCGGCCGTGACGGCAAAGACGGGGCCGATTGTGGCGGTGCATACGCTTGACCCGTTAGCGAAAGAGGTGATTATGATGTCTTTGAAGGGGCAGGCGATTCGTGTGGCGGTGAAGGAAATTCCGACATTAGGGAGGGCGACACAAGGGGTGAGGATTATGCGGCTGGCGGAGGGGGACACGGTAGCTTCGATTGGCATTGTGTTGCCGGACGATGAAGAAAATAAGGAGTGAGCGAAAACCGGAACTTAGTTCCGGTTTTTCTGAAAAATCTTATAAAAAAGTCTTGACATTAGGGGGAGTTTGAGATAAGATTAAGGAAGTTTAGAGAACGCGAGGTATTATTGTTTCGTGGTCCCTAACGAGATGTTAACAATTTAGTTGTGCAATTAAATGTTTCTTTTATAGAAACTATCATCGTCAGTTCATTTTATATTTGAGTATAATCAAATTATCTTTAATGGAGAGTTTGATCCTGGCTCAGGATGAATGCTGGCGG
>CAZDTL010000026.1:0-9137 GCA_964508335.1 uncultured Candidatus Saccharibacteria bacterium | reverse complement strand
AAAGCGCTTCAAGATTTTTTATAATTCCGCTCTCGAACTATTTGATTTTACGATTACGGCACTGCAAGAGAAAGAAGAGAACGCAAAACTCAAGGAAGTTTGCCGCGCGAGGGAAGAGTTTTGCGACTATTTTAACGGCAACTCCTACCATACCGACCCCGAAAAAATGCAAGCATATTACGACCAATTCGTCTCACTTATTCGTTAACCAAAAATCTCCGCTCAAAACACGGGCGGAGATTTCACGTTTTGCAACTTCTAGAACGGCTTGGCTAGCCCAAGGCGAGAATTCGCTTCGGCAATGCGGATTAGCTCGTTATACTTCGCCATCCGCTCCGTCCGCGACAGGGAACCAGTCTTAATTTGCCCCGCACCTAAGCCCACAGCAATATGCGCAATCGACACATCTTCCGTCTCGCCCGAACGGTGAGAAATAATCGTCTTAAACCCGGCCTTCTTCGCCATCTTCACGGCATTAATCGTCTCAGAAAGCGAGCCAATTTGATTTGGCTTCACCAAAATCGCATTCCCGGCCTTCTCTTCTATTCCTTTCTTCAGCAGCTTCGTATTCGTCACAAACAAATCATCGCCCACCAGCTGCGCACGCTCACCCAGCCGCGACGTCATCATCTTCCATCCCGCCCAATCACTCTCGGCCAGCCCATCTTCAATCGACACCACCGGGTAATTGTCCAAAATCCAAGTGTACCAGTTCGTCAAATCCTCTGCGCTCTTCCAATCGCCGTTCGTCTTCAAAACATAATGGTCTTTATCATAAAACTCCGACGAGGCAATGTCCATCGCCATCGCAATATCAACCCCCGGCTTATACCCCGCTTTCTCAATCGCCAGCTTAATACATTCTAGCGGCTCGTTATTCCCCTCACGCACCTTCGGTGCATAGCCGCCCTCGTCCCCCACGGTCACCGGATACCCCCGCTCCTTCAAAACATCGCGAAGCGCATGAAACACTTCCGCTCCCATTCGCACGGCGTCTCCAACATTCTCAGCCCCCTTCGGAATAATCATATACTCCTGAAAATCCGTTGCCCAGTCCGCGTGCTCACCCCCGTTCATCACATTCATCATCGGCATCGGCAACGACATCTCGTCCATCGTCCCCGCCAGCTCAGCAATATAAGCATAAAACGGCAACCGCTTCGCCCGCGCCACCGCCTTTGCCGTCGCTAGCGACACTGCCAAAATCGCATTCGCCCCCAACTGCGTCTTGTCCGGCGTCCCGTCGAGGTCGAGCATAATCTGGTCAACCGTCGCTTGGTCGGCAGAATTACCCACCAACACGTCTTTAATCTTAGAGTTGACGTTCCAAACGGCCTTCAGCACGCTCTTGCCGCCATAAAACTTCGGGTCATTATCACGCAATTCCAGCGCTTCGCCCGACCCCGTCGACGCGCCCGACGGCACCGCCGCCCGCCCCGCCTGACCAGATTCCAAAAACACATCCGCCTCCACGGTCGGATTCCCCCGGCTGTCTAAAATCTGCCTCGCTTTGATATTAGAGATTACAAAATTATCCATAAGCATTATTATAGCAGAAAATCCTTAAACTTTGTATAGCTAAAATCTGTGCTAAAATAGCCTCAATGACTAAGCCTCTCAACCCCGAAAAATCACGCAAACTTCGCCCCCTCCGCATCATCCTCGCGGCCCTCGTCGTTGTCCTCGTCATCCTCATTCTCGACCGCCTCCCCACCTCTGTTAAAACCCGCCAAACTACCCAAAATCAAGCCCCAAACTCCAGCGATTTGAGCGCGTGGCAAAACTCCGCAAACACTGACACTAAATTTTACTATCTCAACGGCTTTTTGGAACTTTTAGAAACGCAACTTGAGGCCAAATTACAAAGCCTCGGCGTCCCCAAAGAAGAATACCAGAACCTCAGCGAATATCTCTCCAAAGACGAACTCTTTGAACTGGAAACCAAAGTTACTCTCGCGGCTAGCCTCGAAGAAGTTTACGTCGCTGTCGACGCTTCTGGCCTCGATGAACTTCGCCAGATTTTTAATCTCGGTCATGACTACTCCTTTGACGGATTCCAACAGCTCGCCGCCGCTCCAGCCGAATATAAAGTCCTTGCTGACCTAGTCAACGACTACCACCACACCCTCGAGACCGTCGAAGACTACGACGCCGCCGAATAAAAGTAGATTTTTCATTTGGCTTATGCTAAACTTAAAACAACTAATCTTTTCGAAAGGATTTTTATGGAAAACAACCCTAATCCAACTCCTGCGCCGTCCGTAGCTCCCGAAGCACCCGCGGCGCCAGTGCCAGAGGTAGCGCCAACTCCAGAACCAGCGCCAACCCAGGAGCCAGCACCAACTCCCGTAGCTCCCGCAGTGCCAGATGCACCGGAAACCCCTGCCGAGCCAATCAGCACCGAAGCCCAAGCCGCCAACCCCGTCGTCCCTGCCCAACCCAAGAAAAAACTCTCCAAAGGTATTCTCGCCGCTATCATCACCGGCGCAGTCGTCCTCCTCGGCGGCCTCGGCTTCTTGGCTTTCGTCATGTTCGGTAAAGACCCAACCGCCCTCGCCAACAGCGCATTCCAAAACGCCTTCAGCGAAAAGACCTTCGCCTATAAAGCGGCCGCCGAAGCTACCTCCAGCGAACAAACCATGACCTACTCTACCGAGATGGTCGCCCTCGAAAACGGCGAAGCTTATTTTCGCATCGAGGGGCTTGGGCAACTCTTCGGCGCCCTCTTATCTGCCTTCAGTAGCAGTTCCACGCTCGATTCCGTCGCACTTGATGCTGCCTTCGAACAGGTCGAAGCCACTTGGTGGAAACTCGAACCCGGCGAAGATACTTCTGACCTCGGCGTAGCCAATATCGATACCACTAACCTCGCCTTCGCCGAACGTCAAAAAATCGTCACCGCACTCAAAGCCAATCCTTTTCTCATCGCCGAAAAAACTACGATCAAAGATTACTCTACCTCCGGCGACGCCTACAAAATCACTTTCGATAAAGATAAACTTGCCGCTTATAAAAACGCCATGAACGGAAATGCCGACAATCTCTCCATTTCTGGCCTCGCCATCGAAGACTATTCAGAAATCCCCATTTACATCACGATGACTAGCCCACTTTTCAGCGACCCCGTTTTAACTGGCATTTATATCGAATCAGCCTCTAACGATACCACCTCAAAAATCGCAATCGACTTCGAACACTGCCAAAAAACCGCCCCGGCAGAATTCAGAAATGTCTCCGAAATGGCAACCATGATTCAAGAAGCTTTTGGTGAATTTGCTCCAATCACTGACAACGACGATGGCCATGCGGCCGCTCGTGACACCGCTCGCCGCAACGATTATGCCACTCTTGCCGCCAATATCACTCTATACATAACCAACAACAATGGCAAACTCCCCGCGGTCGGCACGCTTGATGCGACTAAATATATCAACGCAACTGGCACCGACCCCAGTGACTATCCATACGCGCTAGAGGTTGTCGACTACGCCGAAGAATACTCAATGGGCTGGGGTGTCAACGAGGGCGATACCACCAATGTTTACGTCGTCCTCCATGCAACTTGCGACGCCGACCACCAGCTAACCGACTCTGAAGGCTCTCGCGACTTCGCAATTGCCGGCTCTCTCGAGTCTGGCGACTACTACTGTCAAAGCAACTAGTTTTGCGCCAAAACGCTATATATTATATAATATACTCCATGAACGACGCGCTTAAAGCCAAGCTAAAAACTCTGCCCGCCGCCCCTGGAGTATATTTCCATAAAAACCAGGCTGGCGAAATCATTTACGTCGGCAAAGCCGCCGTCCTCAAAAATCGCGTCCGTCAATACTTCCAAAAATCCGAAAAAGACCCCAAAACCGAAGCTCTCGTCGCAGAAATCGCCATGACCGATTGGATTGTCGTCGACACCGAAATGGACGCTCTTTTCCTCGAATCAGAAATGATCAAACGTTACATGCCCAAATGGAACATCCTCCTGCGCGACGACAAAAACGTCACCTACGTCCGTATCGACCTCAAGTCAGACATCCCCACCGTCACCACCACGCGCAACCCCCTCGGCGACGACGCTCGCTACATCGGTCCCTTCTACGCCAAAATCACCATCGCCACCGCTTTGCGTATCCTCCGCAAAATCTTCCCCTACTACGACAAGCCCTACACTGGCAAAAAGACCCTCGACACCGACCTCGGTCTCACCCCTGGCATCGAAGTTGGCAAAATGTCGCCCAAAGACTACCGCAAAATCCTCAGAAACCTCATCCGCTACCTCGAAGGCGACCGCCAAACGCTCCTCCAAGACCTCGAAAGGGAAATGCAAGACGAAGCCACCAAAGGTAATTTCGAGCGCGCGGCCGAACTCAGAAACGAGCTCTTCGGCCTCCAGGGCCTCAAGAAAAAAATCGTCTTCTCCGACAAAGAATTTCTTGACATCTCCTCCGACCAAGCTCTCGCCCAGCTTCAAAAACTCCTCCGCCTTCCTCGCCCTCCCAAAAGAATCGAGGGCTACGACATCTCCCACCAATCCGGCCAAGACGTCGTCGCCAGCATGGTCGTTTTTACCAACGGCGCCGCCGACCGCTCCGAATACCGCAAGTTCAAACTCAAAAAGCAACAAAACAACGACACCGCCAGCCTCCAAGAAGTCATCGCGCGCCGGCTCAAACACGCCAACTGGGATTTTCCCGACCTCATCGTCCTCGACGGCGGAGAGGCTCAAGTCGGCGCTATTTTGCCTCTCCTCAAAAACGCCAACGACGGCGCCACTATCCCCGTAGTTGGCCGCGACAAATCCGGCGACCACAGCAAATCTGCCGCCGTCAAACTCGTCATCCCTACCGCCAAAGGCTTCAGCACCACTGAGCTCTCCCAAGATTCCCACATCGCCCGCCTCATCGCCCGCATCGACGAAGAAGCCCATCGCTTCGCCATCACCTACCACACGCTCCTCAAACGCAAGCGCCAACTCGGAAAATAGCAAAGACCTTGTAAACTCCGGCCAAATCGCCTATAATATAACTATTATGAATCTTATTTCTGTCTTTCAAACTGCAATCATCATCTCCGCCGTGCTCGTCATCCTCTTGGTTTTGCTTCAGCAACGCGGCGCTTCGCTCGGCGCTGGCCTCGGTGGCACTGGCGAACTCTACACCACTCGCCGTGGCCTCGACAAGTCCATGTTCAACGCTACGATTGTCTTCGCCGTCATCTTCGTGCTTTCGATTCTGGGGCTATTACTAATTCCAGCATAACATGAAACTATTCTCCAAAAAGCGTGGGCAAACAGCAATTGAAAAGTTTTCGCAACTCTCCGAAGACGCCGTCATCTCCAGCGAGCGCCACCTCCGCAAAAACTTCTTTCGCCGCCTTTCACACATTGGCGACGTGCGCCTCTTTATCGTAGAATGGGGCTTGCTGATCTTCGCCCTCTTCATGCTCGCTCTCACCCAAACTTTTTGGTTCAGTGAATCTTATTCCGTCACTGGCTTCCAATCCGGTGGCACCTTCACTGAGGCCACGCTCGGCAAGGTCAACTCCCTCAACCCTCTTTTCGCCTCCACTAACAGCGAAAAAACTCTCGCCAAACTCATGTTCTCCAGCCTCACCGCCTCAGACTCCTCTGGCCACATTGGTAATCTCCTCGCCAAATCTGTCCAGTCCGACTCCAGCGCCAAAGTCTGGACCGTCAAACTCAAAGACAACCTCAAATGGTCAGATGGTGAGCCTATCACTCCAGACGACGTCGTTTTTACGGCCAACTTAATCTCTGGCCTCGGCCAAATCTCGCCTTTCTACTCTAGCCTCTACAACGTCAAAGTCTCTGTCGATGACCACCAAAACATCATCTTCGAACTTCCCGCCGTCTACTCCGAATTCGCCTCCGCGCTCGACTTCCCCATCTTGCCCCAGCACGCCCTCGCCGATGCCGACTCTATGACCCTGCTTGAATCTAGCTTCAGCTCTAATCCCATCTCCTCTGGCCCCTTCAGCTTCAACGCCCAACAGGCTGTCGGCACCAACGGCGAGTCCATCATCTATCTCACCAAAAATGAACATTACTTCAAAGGCGTCCCCAAAATCAACAGTTTCGTTGTCCACACCTACAATACCACCGACGACATCAAAACCGCCATCAAAAACGGTAGCGTCTCCGCCACCGCCGAACTGCTCCCGACCGACGGTGCCGACATCGCCAGTCGCAACATCTACGAAAAACAGACCGCCATCAACTCTGGCGTTTTTCTCTTTCTCAATACCAAATCTAACACACTCAAAGACCGCAACGTCAGAAAGGCCATCCAGACCGGCCTCGACATCGCAGAAATCCGCTCCCTCATCGGCGACGAACTTCCCCTCGACTACCCCATCCTCAAAAACCAGCTAGAACTAGAAAACTGGCCCACCCTCCCCGCTCGCGACTTCGAAGCCGCTAAAAACACCATCAGCAGCCTAGAAAACAAACAAATTCGCCTCGTTACGGTCAAATCCGGCTACCTGCCCACCGTGCTCGAAGATGTCGCCGAGCAACTTGAAGCTCTTGGTTTCGAAGTCATCCGCAACATCGAAGAACCCGGCCAAGACTTCATCGTCAACGTTATCGCCGGTCGCAGCTACGACATCCTTATCTACGAAGTCGAACTCGGCGCCAACCCTGACCTCCTCGTCTACTATCACTCCTCCCAAGCTACACAAACCGGCCTCAACCTCAGCAACTACAACAGTTCCGTTGCTGACGACCTCATCCTCTCCGCCCGCGAAACCGCCGACGAAGCCATCAAAAAACAAAAATACGAAGCCTTCCTCTCGCGCTGGCTCGACGACGTGCCATCCATCGGGCTTTACCAAGTCAACCTCAGCTACTTCTTCGACAAAAACGTCAAACCATTCTCCGAAGACCTCTCGCTCGTCGTCGCCACTGACCGCTTCGTCGACGTTCGCTTCTGGGGTGTCGAAAAAGTTGTCAAAAACCGCACACCGTGATATAATTAAACAGTATCTTAAAAATATGCGCCTGTGGTGGAATTGGTAGACACGCTACCTTGAGGTGGTAGTGGCCATTTTAAGTGCTGTGCTAGTTCGAGTCTAGTCAGGCGCACCAGATAAAAAATAATCCCTTTCGGGGATTCTTTTTTTGTCTAACGCGCCCTGACTAGAAAATAATAATCCCCCGAAGGGGATTATTTGAATGTCCTTTTGAAGCGTCTCGACAAGATTGTAGATCTTGGTATAGTCGGTAACATCTCTAATAGCTACGACTTCCGTCTCTATATCGCCGACTCCGAACATTTGATCGAAGACGCCTCTGCGCAAATGGACATTTCCGATTTCCATAAAGGTTTTTGGAACACATAACATTTTTTATCGGGCTTGCCTTCGTAGTAGATTGTTTCTTTTTTCCCGACGGCATCCCTCAAGTCGGTATGAATACTGTTTCGAGACATATTGGATTATCTCGGCATGTTCGGATTAAAGCTTTTCCCCATCTTTTTGAAAATTTTATAGCATACGATAAGACGCAAAAACATCCCACCGCGGGGGTGCAGTAGATGATTGTATGATCGAAGCGTCCAGTTTGGCGGTCCGAATGATAGAATCATGGGTTTGCCCAGAGGATTACTCCCCTGGGCTTTAGTAATGTGCGGATGTTATTTTATTGAGACACAACGGATTGACGCCACCTTGGACTTTGGCCTCGAGTAATGAACTCTAATACGCCACCAGTCGTCTAATTCTGGACAATTGAGCAATTTTTTACCCGGTATGAGCATTGCTTTTGCATGCTTGCTATCTTTTTCGCGTGGCGTCCAATAGGGGCTTATTCTTCCAGTTTTCTTTGCTCCGCTCTTAGACTTGCGGATGATTTGTTCAGCTTTTCTATCGGCATCTGGGTTTAGGTTCAGCTTATCCAGAAAACGAGCGACGTCTTTAGGCGCATTTTCTTTGACGGAGAACTCTTGGCAGATCGCAAACCATTCCTGACTGGTCAAGAGCCGCCAGCCGTTCGGTCTCAAAATCTTTTCTTCAATATCCATTGCTTCGGCATAGGTAAAGTGAGTCTTTTTCCTTTCTCCGTTCTTGGTGTATTCGCAATAGTCTACGGGTGCAATCATAAGCCCCAGGCGTTCGGAGCGGATTCCCTTTTCGCGCCACAGTGCAAAATCATGATTCTGCATGGGGGTGAGCGCAATGGGGATTTCTTCTTCCTTGGGTAAGCCTTTGTTGAATTCTTCGATCAGGGCATTGAGCCGTTCCGTCTCAGTGATGTGCTTTTCAATTAAAGCAGCCAATTCATTTTGTGTCATAGGATATCCCTCCATTGTTATTCTTGCGGAGAGATAAACTCAGCCGCAGAGCCGGGGGATCAGGGGAAATCCACCAACTCTGCGGCCAAACATCGGATTTTAAGTTGCCATAAAGCATAAACTTTACGCTTTCATTATATCATACACTTGACAAAATGTCAATGAAACGATATTGCTACACTCATCATATTTTATATACCGTTCTCGGTTGAAACTTTCCTCAAAAAATGATATAATTACCCACTATGGACAAGAACAAAATCAGAAACGTCGCCATCATCGCGCACGTCGACCACGGCAAAACCACGCTCGTCGACGGCCTTCTTAAGCAATCCCACACTTTTCGCGACAACCAAGCAGAAATGAGCCAAACCCTCATTATGGACTCTGGCGACCAAGAGCACGAACGCGGCATCACCATCACCGCCAAGCAAACCGCGGTCTTCTACAACGGCTACAAAATCAACATCATCGACACTCCCGGTCACGCCGACTTCTCCGGCGAAGTCGAACGCACTTTGAACATGGCCGACGGCGTCCTCCTCATCGTTGACGCCCAAGAAGGCCCGATGCCTCAAACCAAATTCGTCCTCCAAAAAGCTCTCGACCTCAAACTCAGGCCTGTTGTCATCATCAACAAAATCGACAAGCCTGCCGCCCGCATCGAAGAAGTCAAAGACGAAATCTCCGACCTATTCTTAGAGCTCGCCACCGACGAATCGCAACTCAACTACCCCATCTACTACGCCATCGCCCGCGAAGGTAAAGCAGGGAAAACCACCGACCTCGACTCCGACCTCCACGTCATTTTTGAATCTATCATCAACGACA
>CAZDTL010000025.1:0-9323 GCA_964508335.1 uncultured Candidatus Saccharibacteria bacterium | reverse complement strand
AAACGTATCTGCCTTTTCTCGGTGATTAAGCGGAGAAGCGGGCACTTGTCAAAAATTGTGACATATAATTGTCTCCCAATTAGTTGACATACTTATTATACTACATTAATTTTGCTCATGTTTTATTTCTTTTTTCTTGCCCCAAAGAATTTTGAAGATGATAAGGAAGATGGCGAGAATGATGAGGAAGAGGAGCCAGAGAGGACAGACGATGACGTATTTATCCACGGTGTTGTTGACACCTTCAAACTCCACCTTATAAATCACATGAAAAATCCCTACAGACGGGGTCTCATCCCAAGAGATTGAAGAGTAGGCAGTGTTCCCCGGCATGATCCAGGTGCTCTTAGGGTTTTCTTCGTTCGTATAGACTTCTTCGTCAGAGAAGAGTGGGAAGATTTGAAGAGTATGGGTGGCTTCGGAGTGGATGTTACCTTGATTGGTAATACTGGCGCCGCCGGTAATATTGCCGGACATTAGGAATCCTGGGACGTTGACGCCGTCGATTGATCCTTTGCGGACGGTCTCGCCAGCGACTTCGGCATAAATTAAGTGTGAGGCTTCGTATTTTTCCCTAAGGTCAACGGTAGAGTTATCAAGGAGATACTCTTCGGATGTAACCATAATAGCGGCATATTGGCCACCGGCAGGAGCATCCTCCGGAACACTAATTGAGAAGCGAACTTCCTGGGTCTCGTTTGGGGAGATAATTCCTTCTTCGCGGGAAAGCTCAATCCAGTCGGTGATTTGGTTATAATTACCCGTCGACGTGAAGCTCAAATCGTCTAGTCCTTCGACGGAAAACGGTTCAACTCGGACGGTATAACGAAAATTGATAGTATTGTCACCGGGATTAATAACCTCAAAGTTGCCCGTGTAAGTTTCTCCAGGGGTTAGAGTGATTTGTTGATACATGGGAGAGATGGCAAATTGGCCGATGGCGTGAGTGGTAGTGGCTGGAAAGAGCGCGAAGAGCGTGGTGGCAATGATGGTGATAATAGTTTTAAGCTTAAATCTTAACATTTTGGCTCCATTAATTTATTAGTTATTAGTGGTCGAGGTACAGGTAAAACCTTGTGTTTCGTAGTTTTGGCGGTATTCGGCGAGAGTCGATGGTAGTATGTCGCCGTCTTTGTAGTTTACGAGAAAGTAGCCGCGAGTAGCCTCGTCGAGAGAGGATTTTGAGGAAAGATTTAGAGTAATGACAAGGTCATTACCGATGATTGAGAACTTATTATTAAACTTGCTTGCGTCGTAACCTAGAGCTTGGAGACCGAGGTTGAACTGCGCATGAGAGACGGCCTCGGCGCTATGAGCTTCAGAATAAGATGCGAAGCGCAGAGTGTAGCTTAGGCTGGCGGAACTAAGTAAGTTGGTGTCAGCAAAAATCATGCTGATTTTCAGCTCTTTATTGCCGGAATTGACGTTGTTAACTTTTTCGTAAGCGAGATTCTTCGTTTCGCAAATTAGCGATTCGTTGCGGACGTTGGCAGGATATTGGCCAGTAGTTGCGGTCTTGCCGCGGAGGAGCCAAATTACAACGGCAATTATAGTAGCTAGAGCGAGCATAAGAATAACAAAATTGCGAACGGGGTGGTTCTTGTCGCCTTTTTTGAGCTCTGCCTTGCCCGGCTCTTTAGATTTTTCTTTATGTTTCTTTAGACCTTTACCATATTTGGCGGGTCGAAAATACAGTTTTTCTTCCAAAATACCTCCTGTAATGTGATTATTTTATCACATAGTTCCTTGATTTGCTATAATGTAGCAATGAAAACTGTTTTTCTGGATACGAATGTCGCAGATAATCCAAGTGCCGGCAAACACCTGCTCGGCAGATATCGGCAACTCGTTGAATTAAGCGCGTTGGCACAGATTGCAGTGGCGAGAATCACTCTGGAGGAGATTTTTCAGCATAAACGAGAGGCGTTTGAGAAGGAAAAGGCTATGTTAGCGAAAAGCGAGTTGCTCAAGAACAAGTATCCGGACTTTGACCCGAAGGCAGAGAAATACCCTTATACTTTGGAGGATCTTATTAACGAACAGCAAAAAGGACTAAGCTTTGTGGTCGCGGATTTCTCCAATACTAATGCGTTCATCCATCGCTTCCGCGAATTAGCAGTAAAGAAACAGCCGCCATTCGAGACAGAAACCGATAAAGGTTTTAAAGATTCGATGATCGCCGAGACGATTATCGAATACAAAGAAGCGCACCCAGAAGAAGAAGTATATTTTCTTGTTGAAGATAAACGCTTGGCGAAGTTTTTCGATAAAAATGTCGAATACAAAGTGACAACTTTTTATAATTTTTCGGCACTGATTGAATTTCTCAAGACTGAGGCAAAGAAGACAAAATCAAGCAACATAGCTTCGAATATTATATATAATTATGATTTTAAGCAAAGAGAGCTTGCAGAATCGTTAGAAACGATAAGAGATTGGGCGACAAAAGTACAAACTGATTTGACGGTTGCCGGCACAGTTATTAACCAGCCGCTAGTAGATCTGTCTTCGCGGTTACATTCAACAATAAAAAACGCCACCGACCTAGTTTGTCCTGATTATAATAAAATGACCAATACGGTGAACTTGTTTGCTGAGCAAATGAAAAAAGTCGCGGAACAGATGAAGGATATTTATGGTTCCCCATTACACCCTTACGATATATAGCATCAAAAATCTCCCCTTTCGGGGAGATTTTGGTGCGATTTAGTTTTTAGGCTAAATTAGGCGCCGAGTTGCTGCACGAGAGTGTAGACAACTGTGCCGGTGTAGGTGGCAGCCTTCTGAGAAGGAGCAACACCGATGCCGTAGGTGTAGGTATAGTGATCGCCAGTAGCGGCAGAGGCGGCATTGCGAGTTACGGTAGCAATTTTAGTTGTGTTAGTAACCTGCGCTAAAGTCGCGCCAGTCGTATCGTCGTCGGCGACGGCAATTGTGTAACCGGTAGCACTAGCGGTGGCAGAACCGGCAGCTACGACATTGATATAAGACGCAGTGGCTGCACCATCAGAAAGATTGTGGGCCTCAGTGAAGATTTTGTAGCCGTTGTTTTGGTTGCAAACGACGGTGAGGGTCGTAGAACCCATGTTGTCATCGGCAGTACCGGCATAGATGCTGTAAGTAGCTCTATGGTAGGAAGGATGCTCGATTTGAGAAGCGGCATCAGGAACCATACCGAGACCATCATCGGCAACAATTGGAGAATCGCCTGTCGTAGTCCAGGTGGCGGCATTAGTGCCGTTAACCAATGGAGTATTAGAGGCGTCGTTATGAGCGACGCCGGCAATAGCAGGGTTAGCATTGGCGGCACCGAAAGCACAGGTCGGTAGAACAGTAACGTTCAGCTCGTCCGTATGGATATCGGAATTGTAGCCAGCATCTGCAGCAAAAGTTGCGAGCGGAGCGAGAGCAACAGCAAAAGCAGCGGCAACGCCGGCGCCGGCAATTAATTTTTTAGACATAGTTATAATTGTCCTTTGTTTATATGTTAATTTGACCTTTGTGGTTTTAGTATAAGCCTTTTGCCACGCCGTGTCAAGATTTTTATGGTTATTTTGAGCTTTGAAAATTATTCGCTGGCGAGAGCCGGGAGTTCGGTAGCGACAAACTCCGGAAAAGTATCGGGGTCGAGCGGAGGAGTGACGTCGAGAGATGCCGGCACGTCGCAGAGGGCGGCGTCTGACGGCTTGTCACCTAAGCCTAGGTTGGGTAAGAGGGCATCGAGACTAATAGAGACGGCAGATAGGGCAACGTAGTGAATATCTTTTTCGCAAGCCTCAAGGGATTTGTAGCGGCGCGAGCGAGCTAGAAGCTGGCCGTCGCTAGTGAGAAGGCGCCATGAATAAAATACCTTGGTACTATTTTTGGGAGTGTTTTTAATGATTTGAAATCTCATGAAAAATCCTTTATCGAAAATTGTTTGACAATACTATATAAATAATCTATGATAAAGGCAGTTAACTGAGCAATAACTTAACTACCTTTAGTCGGCGCGAGCCGGCTATTTGGTTGACTAGACTGGAGGCGGCGGAACTCCTTTCTGCTCGGTAACGAGCGCAAGGGCGGCGAGGACTTCTTGCTGGAACTTGAGGGAGGCTTCGAGAACTTTTTGGACGGCGAGCAATTCGGCAGAGGCGGATGGGCCAGGCGAGGTTGGAAGAGTAGGCGAGATGCGATTGGCGGCTGAGATTGGCGGAGGGGCAGAAGGCGACGTCATGGCGGGCGGAGACAAAACGCGAGGAGCAGAGGGGTTGCCGGAGTGTTCTATATATAGTCTGAGCGAACGGTCGTAGCGGCGACGGTAGGCCTCGATAGTTTTCTCTGAGCATTCGCCGGAGTTAGCCGCACGAAGTTTGGCGATGCGCGCGGAAATGTCTAGGACTAGCGGGAGGTCGCGCCAGAACTCGCCCGGCTCGGCAGTAGCAAGAAAAATCTTCTTGATGGCGGCACGAAGGTGAGCAGAAAGAGATTCGGAGATAACGCCCCGCCAGGCGGAGGCTTGAACAAAATCGTATAAGTCGCCTGCGGTTTTGTCTTGTATCAAATTGACCTCACTTGTCATAACTCTATGATAGCACCCACAAGGCACGAGCGCAACACATTTTCACACAAATTTTATGCTTTTATACAAAGTTTTCCACAAGCCACAAAACTATTCGCCAATTAGCTTGAGAAACGCAGCTTCGTCGAGAGTCGGAATGTTTAGTTTTGTGGCTTTGGCAAGTTTGGAGGCGCCGGGCTTCGCGCCGAGAATTAAGGCTGTGGTGGTTTTGGTGACAGAACTTGTCACGGTGGCACCGAGACGCCTTAGCTTGTCTTCGGCGGCTTCGCGGCCATATTTTTCTAATGTGCCGGAGATGATGTAGCTCTTTCCGGCGAGGGGAGCCTTTGATAAGTCGGCGAAAGTCGGAGCGAGGCCGAGAGATTTAAGCTCTTCTAGCATTTTGATATTGTCTTCGTCGGCGAAGAAGGCGAGGATTGACTCGGCGACAACTTCGCCGATGTCGGGAATGTTTAATAAATCATCTTTTTCTGCGGTGGCAAGTTTTTCTAGCGAGCCAAACTTATTTGCAAGGGCGATGGCGGTTTGCGAGCCGACGTGGCGGATGCCGAGAGCAGTGATGACTTTGGCGAGCGGGGCGGTCTTGGACTTTTCTAGATTGGCAAGGAGTTTTGCGGCAGAGACATCAGCGAAGCGTTCGAGCGAGGTGAGCTGGGATTTTTTGAGACGGTAAAGGTCGGGGAGGGATTTGACGAGGCCGGAGTCGACGAGCAAGGCGACGTTTTTCTCGCCGAGACCCTCGATGTTGAGCGCGGGTTTACTGGCGTAATATTCGATGCTACGTTTAAGGATGAAGTCGGAAGTTTCGCCCTTGACGCGGTAAACGACTTCACCGGCGGGGCGTTCAAATTCGAGTTCGGGGTATTGTGCTTTTAGGGCCGCTTCGTAGTCGAACGGCACGGCGTCTTCGGGACGGAGCGTGAGCAAGACTTCTTTAACCTGCGGGATGATGTCGCCGGCTTTGTAGATAATAACGGTGTCGCCGATGCGAAGGTCGAGGCGGGCGATTTCGTCGGCATTGTGGAGCGAGGCGTGGCGGACTGTCGAGCCAGCGACTTCGACAGGGTCGAAAATGGCGACGGGCGTGGCGGCGCCGGTGCGACCGATGGAGATGACGATGTCGCGGACTTTGGTAGTGGATTCTTCGGCGGGGAATTTGAAAGCGACGGCGGCGCGGGGAGTTTTGCCGATGATGCCGAGTTTATCATAAATAACGCGGTCGTTGATTTTTATCACCATGCCGTCGGTGTTGAACTTGAGACCTTTGCGATAATCATCGAGTGCGCGGATGTATTTGAACATTTCCGGGAGGTCTTTGAACGAGAAGACGCGGTCTTCGTTTGAAGTGCGGAAGCCGAGGGCGCGGAGCTTATCGTAAGCTTCGCTGTGGGTCGGGAGGTTGGGCTTGACGAGGTCGTAAGCGATGAATTTGAGATTGCGCGAGGCTGCGACTTTGGGGTCGAGCTGGCGGATGGTGCCAGCGGCGAGATTGCGCGGGTTGGCGAATTCTTTTTCGCCCATTTTCTTTTGTTTTGCGTTGATTTCTGCGAAGTCTTTTTTGAACAAAATGATTTCGCCGCGGACTTCGACGTCGCCTGGTTCTGCGATGCGGAGGGGGATGTTTTGGATGGTGCGGACGTTCATGGTGACGTCTTCGCCAACCAGCCCGTCGCCACGGGTGACGGCTTGGACGAAAAGGCCGTCTTTGTATTTGAGGGCGCAGGCAAGGCCGTCCATTTTAATGTCGGTGAAAAATTCTTTAATGGTGCCGCCAGGGATGAGTTTTTCCGTCCTAGTAATCCAATCTTTGACTTCCTCTTCGGAGAAAACATCAGCGAGAGAAATCATACGCTTTTCGTGAGTGACTTTTTCGAACTTGTCGAGGGGCTTACCAGCGACGCGTTGAGTGGGGGAGTCGGGCGTGACAAGGTCGGGATATAAGGCTTCAAGCTGAGAGAGTTCGTGTTTGAGCGAGTCAGCGGCGGCTTCTGACATAATTGACTCATCAAGGACGTGATAGTGGTAGCGGTAATCGTTGATGAGGTCGCGAAGTTTGGCGATGCGTTTTTCGGCGTCGGGCTTATTTATCGTCTTCATAGGCTAAAACCCTTCTGTAATATAAATATAGATAGGCAGAAACATAGACAAAGGTGAAGCAAGTCATGGTGAGGAGCAAGACCGGTACGAACGGCACACCCTCAAGCCAACCGATGAGGCCCTTGAGCCAGAGGTCGATAGTGATGAGCGGGAGCATGACGACAACCCAGACCACAGCAAGTGCCAAAAAAAGAAAAACTAGGCGAATAAGGAAGCGGATGCGACGGCCAGCCATGAGATCAGAAGCGGTTTTGAGGGCGGTCATGGGGTAGAGGCCGGGAGCCGAGACGGCGACGAGAGCCACGAGAGTGCTCGAGAGAAGGTAGCCAGAGAGGATGATAAGCGCGGCGGCGAAGATGAAGTAAACGAGGGCATAAAACGGAGTGGAGAGGAAGTCGGTTTGGACGGCGGCGGAGTAAGTGAAGATGACAATTAAGATGGGGATGGCTTGGATGACGGCGACGAGAAAAACAACGAAAGTGGAGAGGAGGGGAGTGAGGGCGTTGTAGAATCCATCGCGGAGTTTGACAGTTTTGTCGGCAAGGCGAAAGCGTAGGAGGTAAATCGTAATGAGCCAGATAAGCAAGAAGCTAATGACGGCGAAAATAATTTGCGATTCGCCAAGCCCCCCAGTGAGGCCGCCGGTGGTGACGGTGGAGATAAGCAACAAGCCAGCTTTGGCAAAGTTGCCAATTTCTCCGCCGGCGATTTGGGCGTTGGTTTCTTCTAGAGTTTCTTGGAACTGGACATAGGTTTGCTCGGACATCAGCCCAACGAGGACGACGTTGAAAATGACTGAGAAGATGATGAGCGGGACGAATAATTTCCAGTTTTTGAAAATAGCGACAAAAGTGTCGGCGGCGTGGTGGAGTAACCCGGGGACGGAGAGTTTGCGCGCGTAATCTTCGCGGTAACTGCGTTTGAAACTTTGGTGTAGGCGAACGCGGGCGCGCTTTTTTTGCCAAATGTTTTCGCGGGACTTTCGGTAGGCGTCTTTGAAGGCGGTTTTGAAAGTCTTAGGAGTTTTAGAACTTGAACTTGGCATTCTCAAGCCTTTCTATGCGTTTTTCTATCGGGGGGTGGGTGGAAAAGAGATTGTTGAGCGAGCGTTTTTTGAGCGGAGAAGCAATGAACATAGCCTCGGTGGCGGGATTTTGTTGTTGCATAGGCTGAGTGTGGGCTTCGAGCTTTTTCAGGGCAGCAATCATGCCTTCGGGGTAGCGCGTGAGGATGGCGGCACTGCTGTCGGCAAGGTATTCCCTTTGACGAGAGACGGCCATTTGTGCGAGTGCGGCGGCAAGCGGAGCGACAATAGAAGCGACGATAATGATAATAAAAGCAACTGGGCTGCCGTCATCGCGGTTGCGACGACTGCTACGCCAACCAATACGCCAGCCGATGTCGGCGATAAAGCCAATCAAGCAAACCAGACCAAAAACAATCGTCGAGACGCGAATATCGTAGTTTTTAACGTGGGAGACCTCGTGCGCCATAACGGCGGTGAGTTCTTTGTCGTTCATAATGTCGAGAAGCCCAGTAGTGGCGCAGACAAGAGCGTGATTAGGGTCGCGACCAGAAGCAAAAGCGTTGGGAGCCTTGTCCTCAATAATATAAACCTCTGGCATGGGGAGACCAGCTGTTAAAGTTAAGTTTTCTACAATGTTGTAGAGGCGAGGGTTGTCTTTTTTTTCGATTTTTTTGGCGCTGGTCATAGCGACGGCAAGTTTCGCCGCGGCGAAATACTGGAAAAGCGCGTAGACAGTAGCCATGATTAAAACGCCGGCAGCGATGCGCCAGTCGTTGTAAGCATAGGCGAAGGCAGCGCCAATCGCGGCAATCAAAACCACAAACCCAATCATAATAAAGACGGTGTTGCGTTTGTTTGCCGCGATGTTTTTGTACATTTTTCTAACTTAATTAGAATTTGACAGACGGAGCTTCGGCGATTTTAGCTCGCTCAGATTCGGCAACCTCAAAGTAGTCGCGTTTCTTGAAATGACCGACGATTTTGTTGATGAGATTGGTTGGGAAGGTTTTGATTTTGGTGTTGAGTTCCTTAGCGCCAGCGTTGTAGAAGCGGCGAGAGGCCTGGATTTTATCTTCGACGTCTTGAAGTTGCTCTTGGAGCTTTTGGAAGTTGGAGTTGGCTTTGAGCTCGGGGTAAGCCTCAGCGATAGCGAAGACACGAGAGAGTGCATTGGTGAGGCCAGCTTCGGCTTCAGCGGCGGCTTTGACGCTTTTGGCACCCATGACGGCAGAGCGAGCCTCGGTAACGCCTTCGAATACTTCTTTTTCGTGCTTAGCATAGCCCTTGACGGTTTCGACAACGTTTGGGATAAGGTCGGCACGGTATTTGAGCTGGACAGTGATGTCTGACCAAGCTTCGTTGACGCGTTCGTCGAGTTTAACGAGGCCATTATAGGTGGACCAAAGCGCAACGATGACAATCAGCAAAACGATGCCGATGATAATTAGTATTAGACTACCTGTGTTCATTATTTTCTCCTTTTATATGTTTATAATTATATAGATTTTACGCTTAAAGTAAAGTTGTTTTTGCGAATATGCGCAGGAACTTGCTTTTTTGCAGAGGCTTTGTTATAATAACGCCATCAACGTGCGAATGTAGCTCAGTTGTTTAGAGCGCTTCCTTGCCAAGGAAGAG
>CAZDTL010000024.1:0-9331 GCA_964508335.1 uncultured Candidatus Saccharibacteria bacterium | reverse complement strand
CCGATGGTGTAAACTTTGAGGGTGTCGGGGTATTTGTCCCAGAATTGGCCGTGAGCCTTGAGGACGTTTTTGGCGTAGTCTTTGTCGTACTCGGCGAAAGCGACGGGAAGGTCTTCCGCAATCCAGGCGTTGACTTGGTTTTCGACGGTTTGGAGTTCTTCGGGAGTGAGTTTGTGGTCGCAGTTGAAATCGAAGCGCATGCGGTCGGCGGTGATGTTGCTACCTTTTTGGCAGATGTTTTTGTCGATGTGTTTTTGGAGGGCGGCGAGACAGAGGTGGGTGGCGGTGTGGTATTTGGTGGTTTGTTCGCCGTGGTCTTCGAGACCGCCTTTGAACATGCCTTTGCTGGCGGTTTTGCTGCGTTCGCGCTGTTCCTGGAGGGCTTTGTCGAATTCTTGTTGGTAATTCTTTGAGAGCTGGAGGTTTTGGCGGTAGATTTCTTCGATGGAGATTTCGTGAGGGAAGCCATAAGTGTCTTGGAGCTTGAAGATGTCTTCGCCGGTGATGACGGCTTGGTGTTTGGAGATTTTTTCTAGCTCTCGGAGGCCTTTGCTGAGGGTTTGGCGGAAGGCGCGTTCCTCTTTTTCTAGAATCTCGAGAGCGTGATCGCGGTTGGTAAGGATGTTGTCGGGGAGGGAGTGGTATTCTTGCTCGATGGGGGAGATGGTGTCGCGGAGAAAGTCTCGGGCGATACCGAGGTCGAGGGCTTTCAAAATGGCGCGGCGAATGAGGCGGCGAAGGGCGTAACCCTGGGCTTTGTTGCTGGGGGCGAGGCCTTGAGCGGCGAGCAAATAGGCGCCGCGAAGGTGGTCGCAAATGATGCGCATTTCGTCGGTATTGTTGTCATAGGATTTGCCAGAGAGTTGTTCGAGTTTTTCAATGATGGGTTGCATGAGGGAAGTTTTGAAGACGTCGAAGCTGCCCATTTGGGCCGCAGCAAGACGCTCGAGGCCGCCGCCGAAGTCGACGTTTTTATGTTCGAGTTCGCTAAATGAGCCGTCTTCGTTGCGGCGGTATTGCATGAAGACTTGGTTGCCGATTTCCATAAAGCGAGCGCCGTCGGAGGCGGGGTGGCTCTTCCCGTATTTTTCTGTGTCCTGTTTATCTTCGCCGAAGTCGTAGAAAACTTCGCTGTCGGGGCCGCAAGGGTCGCCGATGGGCGTGGTTTCGATGCCGCCACCGCGAGACCACCAGTTTTCTTTGTCGTTGTAGAAGAAGATGCGTTCGCCGGGCTTAATTCCCCGCTGGTCGCCGTTTTTAGCCGTGTCGATTTCAGCGATTTTAGCGTCGATGCCGGCTTTTTTAAAGACGGACTGCCAGATTTTTGCAGCTTCTTCGTCTTTGGGGATGCCGTATTTTTCGGAGCCGATAAAGCAGGTGACGAAGATTTTTTCGGGGTCGAGGCCGATGACTTTGGTGAGGAATTCGAAGTAGTTTTCGATTTGTTCCTTTTTGAAGTAGTCGCCGAGCGACCAGTTGCCGAGCATTTCGAAAACGGTGGTGTGACGCGGGTCGCCGACGTCTTCAATGTCTTGGAGGCGGAGGCAAGGTTGCGAGTCGGTTAATCTGGTGCCGGCGGGGTGCGGTTCGCCGAGGAGGTAGCGGAGGAGAGGTTGCATGCCGGAGCCGGTGAAGAGGGTGGTCGGGTCGTTTTCGAGGACGAGGGGGGCAGGGGCGATGACTTTGTGGCCCTTGGATTCTTGAAAGTCTAGATATTTTTGACGGATTTCGCTTGCGTTCATAGACATATATTATATCACGGTTATTTAGTATTGGCGACAGATGAAACTCTGCTATGTGGGGACGGAGTGCCGTTTTTATTCGTTGAACAGTTTGTGGATGTCGTAGTCAGACTCGCCTTCGTATTCGTAGGAAGATTGGATGCCCTTCATATAGACTTCACGGTCGTTGATTTTATCGGTGAGGGCGGAGGCGAGGAGAGTTTGGATTTCTAGTTGATTGACGGGCGAACGTTCCATGGCGGAGAGATATTCGGCTTTACCGATTTTTGACCAATCGATACATTTTTTGAGATGTTTTTTGAGGATTTGGTCAAGCCAGATGCGAGTGGAGCGGCCGTTACCTTCACGGAAGGGATGCGCGACGTTCATTTCGACGTATTTCTTGATGATTTCTTCAAAAGAAGCTTCGGGCAAAGTGTCGATGGTTTTGAGGGTGTCTTTGAGGTAAATGGCGGGGGCGAAGCGGAAGTTGCCTTTGGCTAGGTCGATTGTGCGAATTTGTCCAGCGAAGTCAAAGACGTCTTGGAAGAGGAAGTGATGGATTTCTTGAAGCCCCTTGGTTGTGCCAACTTCTATCTCGTTAATCTTGCCGCTTGAAAAGAGTTCGAGGGCGCGTTTTTTGCTGGCGAGTTCTTCGTTTTGCATATACTTATATTATAGCATAGGGTAGGGGTTTAGGCGAATGAATGTTCAGCGATAAAAATCATGTAGGCTGATTGCGCCTTTTCCGACGGGGTTGAAGTAAGACTCCGAATCATCATACGCTTGGGAAGCATAATCGGTGGGGTCGTCGGAGCTATGCCCATTTACGTAAACCGCAGTTCCGCCACGCGCAAACGACTCATATACATAGCTAACATCTTAAGTGGGGAGTTAGACTTTAGTGAGGAGGCCGTAGGAGTCGGGGGTGAGGCCAGCGGCGTTACCTTCGTCGGTGTCGATGTGCATAGAGAGGGAGAAGGTGTCTTTAGTGCGGACGAGGACATCCTCAAAGATGAGGGGGCGGAGAGAGTTGTGGATGGCGACGGAGACGGTGTCGCCGTTTTTGAGGCCGAGGTTTTGGGCTTCTTGGTCGTTTAGGTGGAGGTGGCGACGGGCGACGATGACGCCGTCTTTAAGTTCGTATTCGCCAGCGGGGCCGACGAGGCGGCAAGAAGCGGAGCCTTCATGGTCGCCGGATTCTTTAATTGGCGGGTTGAGACCGAGTTTGCGGGCGTCGGTGAGGGAGATTTCTACCTGAGTGTGGGCGCGGGTGGGGCCGAGGATGGCGACGTTGTGGAGGATTTCTCGCGGGCCGACGATGCTGAGGCGGTCGGTGGAGAGAAATTCGGTGGGCTGGGAGAGAGCTTTGGCGGGCGTGAGTTCGTGGCCTTCACCAAAGAGGAGGTCGATGAGGTGTTGGGAGAGGTGAACGTGGCGGGCGGAGACTTCGACAGGGATGGGTTTTCTAATCATGTTGTAGGTTTCGACTTCGTCGTTGGGGTAGCCGGTTGTGGCCTTGACGATGCGGAAGCCCATTTTTTCGTAAACGTGGATGGCGGGCGGGTTGTCGGCGAGGACGGTGAGGTGTTGTTCGTGGTAGTTGGGTAGATTTAAGAAGGTTTTGAACATGGCCTGGGCGACGCCTTGGCCGCGAGCGTTAAGGTCGGTGGCGCACCATTCGACCTCGGCGACGCAGTTTTCGAGTTTTTGAGCTTCGGTGACGACGAGTTCCATGTAGTCTTTATTGGCGCGGTCGAAATGTTCGGGCATGGCGATGCCGAGGCCTTCGACTTTGGCCTTTATTTCTGCACAGTTCCAGCTGGTGATTTGATTGTCGGCGTAGATTAAGATGCCGAGGAGCTCGCCGGGGCGGTCACTATCTTCGGCGACGAGGGTGTGGGCGAAGTCAAATAAGCCGCCGTCGTTTGTGAAGAGGATTTGGCCGAATTTTTGGGCGCGCTCGGCGTCGCCAAAGAAGTCGGGGCAGATGTAGGGGTCAACTTGATAGACGAGGTCGGCGGCCTTTTCGAGGCTGTCGGTTGGGGTTAGGTGGCGGACGTTAATCATTTTTACCTTTCTTGGACTTTGTTCCTTTGTGGTTTTGATATTTTTGGCGGTAGCGGTAGAGGGCGATGGCGGTGGAGACGATGGTGAGGATGTTAGAGGCGGAGAGAGTGTAGGCGCCGACAGCAAGGTCGAAGACGAGCCAGAGAGATTGGTTGATAAGCATGAGTTTGCGGATGTTTTGTTCTTTTTGGGTTAAAATTGTGGCACAGAAGACGATAGCGCAAATGATGGGGATGAGGTCGAGCCAGCCAGAGAAAGTAAGGGCGCCGAGGGCGATGTTGGCGATGATATAAAATCCGACGATGGGCTTTGGGACGGGGCGCTTTTTGCGCTCGAAGAGGTAGTTGATGAGCATTTCCAAGATGGCGAAGAAGGTGATGTAGGCGGCGGAGAGAGAGCCGAGGAAAACCATGTTGAGTGCGGCGAAGGTATTGAGGCAAAAAAGTGCGATTAGGATGGCTTTGCGTTTTTTGAATTGCATGGAGCAGACACTCGAAGCCATGCTGAGCACGCCGAAGATTTGGGCGATGATGAAGTTGGTGTCCATGATTTTATTGTATCATGGTTTTGGATAAAAAGTTTTTATTCGGTTTTATTCGCTGACGATGCCGCCGCCGAGGCACACGTCTTTATCATACATAACGACGCTTTGGCCGGGGGCGATGGTTTTGATTTCTTCGTCGAAGTAGATGGTGTCGTTTTTGAAGGTGGCGGGGAGGAGGGGGGCGCGGTGGCGGAGGCGGACGAGGATTTTGCCGTCCTTTGGCAAGTCGTTTTTGTCACGGAAGAAGAGGTTTTCGAGTTTTAGTTCTTTTGTCCAGAGGTCGCTGGCGTTGAGGTTTTTGGAGACGTAAACGATGTTTTGTGTGAGGTCTTTTTTGATGACGTAGTAGGGGAGGCCGCCGCCGACATAGAGGCCATGGCGTTGGCCGATGGTGTAAAAAACTGCGCCGTCGTGGTAGCCGAGGATTTTTCCTGTTTCGAGTTCGCGGATTTCTCCGGGTTTTTGGTCGATGTATTCGCGGAGGAAGTCTTTCATGCCGACGTCGCCGACGAAGCAGACGCCCATGGATTCTTTTTTGTAGGCGTTGGCGAGGCCGTGAGTGGCCGCGATTTTTTTGACTTCGGGTTTTTTGAGGTCAGAGAGGGGGAAGAGAGTGTGGGCGACGGCGTCTTGGCTGATGCGGTAGAGGAAGTAGGTTTGGTCTTTGTTCGTGTCTTTGGCGAGTTTGAGTTTGCCGTTTTCTGATTTGGCGTAGTGGCCGGTAGCGATGAAGTCGGCGCCGCGAGCTTTGGCGGTTTCGTAGAAGAGTTTGAATTTGATTTCTTGGTTGCAGTAGATGTCTGGATTTGGCGTGTGGCCGGCTTTGAATTCGGCGAGCATGTAGTCGACGACTTTTTGCTTGTAGGCCTCTTCGAAGTCGAAAACTTCAAAGTCGAGGCCGAGTTTTACAGCGACGCGTTTGGCGTCGGCGAGGTCTTCGGCCCAAGGGCATTTCATGCCGGGGAGGTCTTTGGACCAATTTTTCATATAGATGCCAACGACATGGTAACCCTGTTCTTGAAGCAGGATTGCCGAGACGGAGCTGTCAACTCCGCCGGACATACCAAGGAAAACTGTTTTATTTAATTCTTTCATATTCTTTATCAACTACTTCTTTTATTAATCTTCCGGCTTGTCTGATGTTTTCTTCGTTGTTCAATACTCCTAAACTTATTCTTAAACTTCCTTTTATTTCATCGTTATTTAAGCCGATGGCCTTGAGGACGTGGGAGGGGGTGCCTTTAGAAGCGGAGCAGGCAGCGCCGGTGGAGAGGTAAACTTCCTTGTCTTCGAGCATGAAAATTAAGCGTTCGGCGTCGAGGCCGGGGAAGCTGACAAGGCAGAAGTTGGCGAGCTGATGTTTGGGGTGGCCGAGGAAGAGGGGGGCAACTTTGGCGGTGTTGAGTTCGGATTTTAAGATTTCCACAAGGTGCGTGTATTTTTTACGCGCGGCGGATTGGTGGTTTTTGAGGTTGTTGAGGGCGGTGGCGAAGCCGATGGTGCCGGCGACGTTTTCGGTGCCGGCGCGGAGGCCGCGTTCTTGGCCGCCACCGTATATATATGGCGTGAGTTTGATGCCGTGGGCGATGTAGAGAGCGCCGATGCCCTTGGGCCCGCCGACTTTGGCGGCGTTTAATGTTAAGAGGTCGACGCCGAGGCGGGCGACGTTGATTTCCATGAGGGCGAGGCCTTGGGAGGCGTCGGAGTGGAGGAGGAGAGGGGTGGTGATTCCCCGTTGGAGGCGGCGCAGGCGGGTTTCGCGGACGAGGGCGGCGAGGTCAGCGAGTGGCTGGATGGTGCCGAGTTCGTTGTTGGCGAGGGAGATGGAGATGAGGATGGTGTCGTCGGTGAGTTTTTGCTTGAGGTCATTTAGGTCGACGAGGCCGGTGCGGTCGACCTTGACGGTTGTGTAGTTGTATTGTTTGGCGTTTTCGAGGACGGAGGCGTGTTCGGTTTCTAGGACTAAAACTTGGGGGGTTAGGGTGGATGTTTGCGCGGATTTTGAGCGCGCTTCAATGGCGGCACTAACAGAGGTGAAGGCGAGAGCGTTGGCTTCGGTGGCGCCAGAAGTGATGACGAGGTCGTTGCCCTTGGCGCCGATGAAGTTGGCGATTTGGTTTTTGGCAGTTTCGTAGTCTTGGCGGATGTGGGCGGCGGGGAGATAGGGAGCGGAGGGGTTGAAAAAGTCGGTCGTCAAGTAGGGGGTCATGGCGGCGAGGACTTGTTCGGAGACGGGCGTGGCGGCCGCGTGGTCGAGGTAAATCATAATTATATTATATAATTATTCTTCTGTTTTTTCAAGTTCTTTGGCCGGTTCTTCGGGTTGGGTTTCGGCGGTGCCGAGGGGGACAAAAACAGATTCGGTTTCGTCGGCAAGATTTTTGACCGTGAAGGTGTCAGTGTCTTTATTGTAACTAAAATCAAAATTGTCGCTTAGTTCGTAGAGCCAGTCGGTTTTGATGGCGAGTGAGTTTTCTTGTTCCAAGGCCCAGTTCATGGCGTAGTAGTTTTGTTTGTTGGTGGTGATTTCGCCGGTGCCGTCGGCGTGGAAAGTCCAGATGACGGTGGGGGCGCCTTGTTTTTCCCAGGCGTGGGCGACGAGGTAGTCGCGGTCGGTGAGGACGATTTCGGGTTCTTCGGTTTTGAAGACGACGAGGACGAGGACGGCGGCGAGGCCGGCGAGAGCAAGGACGGCGGCGGAGATAATGAGGGCGAGCTTGGCCTTTTTGGAGAGGTGCTTTTTGGGCTTGGTGCCGGCCTGTTGGTCGATTTTATCGGCGGGAGATGTAGGTTCCATGCCTTTATTATAGCATAAACCTAAACGTGATAAAGCTGAGTTTTGATGAGTTCGAGGTAGTGGCGGGTGGCGGCGCGGAAGTTTTCTAGTTCGGCGCCTTCAAGTTTGTAGTAAGCGGAGTTGTTCATTTTTTTGAAGACGCCGTTTGGGCGGACTTCGTAGCGGATGGTGACGGATTGTTCGATGCCGCTATCGAGCCAAGATTCGTGCCAAATCCAGAGGTTTTTCTTGTGTTCGAAGAATTCGCGTTGGTGGCCGGCGGGGATGGGGCCGAAGATAGTGCGGCCAAGTTCGGATTCGAGATTGATTTTGTCGTCGAGAGTTTTTGTGGTGGGTTTTTGCGGCAGGAAGCCCGTTAGTAAAGAATGGTGGCGCGGCATCGGTCAATCTCCTCGGCGATGTGGTTGAGTTCGGCGTAGACTTCTTGGTCGCGGAGTTCAAGAAAGTTGGGCGCGGGGGTCGGCGTCGTGGTCTGGTTCGGGATCTGGAAGATGGAAGATTTTTCTTGCATTGTGAGTTGTTTTTTCTGCGACGAGGTCGCTAGAAACTCCCAATTTGTTAGCTAACCAAGTGGCAATGTCTTTGATATTGCCTGGTTCGTTTATTTTACCACGATTTGGGGCTGGTGTCAAGAAGGGGGCGTCGGTTTCGAGGACGCAGTGGTCGAGGAAGTCAGGGGTGAGATTTTTGTAGCAGGCGAGGTGAGCGAAGGTGGCGATGCCGTTAAGCCCGATGTAGAAGCCTTGATTAAGGGCGGTTTGGAGATTTTTGGGCGTGTCTGTGAAGGAGTGGAGGATGGAAGGTTTTAAGGCAGGGAAGTTGCGAGCGATGGCGAAGAAGTCGGAGAAAGCGTCGCGGACGTGGAAAGAGCAGGGGAGGCCGAGCTTGACGACGAGGTCGAGCATTTGTTCGAGGAGGGCGATTTGAGCTTGGCGGTCGTAGCCTTCGTAGTGGTAGTCGAGGCCGATTTCGCCGATACATACTAACTTCTGCTCGCTTGCGGTCGACGACTCTATCTCCCTGTGCCTAGAAGCCTCTTCGGGATGGATGCCCCACGAGCAGAAGACGTTTTTGTGGTTTTGAGCGAAGGCGAGGGCGGCGGCGCTATCTTGTTCGTTGGTGCTGATGCAGATGATTTGGGCGATGCCGCGGGTTCTGGCGCGGGCGAGCATAGCTTCGGCTTGTTCTGGCGTGAAGAATTCAC
Source organism: uncultured Candidatus Saccharibacteria bacterium (assembly GCA_964508335.1). GTDB lineage: Bacteria > Patescibacteriota > Saccharimonadia > Saccharimonadales > Saccharimonadaceae > Nanosyncoccus. Next base: position 995 of record CAZDTL010000024.1, on the reverse strand, counting down.
GGTCGTGGAGGTGGCAGTGGGTGTCGATTAAATACATATACATTATTATAGCATTAAAAAGCCCCTCCGGAGAGGGGCTGGAGGGAGGAAGGCGCTGCTGTCAGCGCAAATTGGGGGGCCGAGGCCTAGCGAGCCTGTGATAAGGCCGATGGAGGGAAATAATCGGCGGGGCGCCAGAGGCGCGGCGGCTAGGTGGGTTTCCCCATGCTTGTAGGTAAGATAAAGTTAGGGGGACTTCCTCTAAAGGATTAAAGAGCGCGCAAAAGCGAGGACTATATTTTTATTATAGCACAAAAATTGTAAAATGTAAATAGTTATGCGCGGTTTTCTCGTTTGCGTTTGATGGGGTCGAGTTGGCGTTTGCGGAGGCGGAGGGATTTCGGCGTGACCTCGAGGAGTTCGTCGTCGAGCAGGAAGTCGAGGCATTGTTCGAGGGAGAGTTGGGTGTAGGGCGTGAGCTGGATGGCGCCGTCGCTGGCGTGAGTGCGCATGTTAGTGAGTTGTTTTTCGCGGCAAATGTTGAGGTCGATGTCTTCTTTTTTGTTGGAGAGACCGACAATCATGCCCTGGTAAACGGGGACTTGGGGTGGGATGAAGAGGATGCCGCGGGCTTGCGCCATGTCGAGGGCATAGGCGGTGGAGGTGCCGGATTCGAAGGCGATGAGGGCGCCGTTGCGCTCGGGTTTGTATTTGCTTTCGACGGGTTTGTAACCCTTGGGGATGCTCGACATAATCACCGTGCCCTTGGTGGCGGTGAGGAGATTGTTGCGGAGGCCAATCAAAGCAGCAGTGGTGATGTCGTAAGTGAAGCGAGTGGCGCCGGTTGATGTGATCTCTGTGCTTTTGAGGTCGGCTTTGCGGATGCCGAGTTCTTGGGAGACGGCGCCGACGTAGGCGCTGTCAACCTCAACAGTGAGGGATTCGACCGGTTCGCATTTTTTGCCGTCGATGGTTTTATATGTACCAAACGTACTTGTGTCCTGCATCTTGATGTT
>CAZDTL010000023.1:0-9551 GCA_964508335.1 uncultured Candidatus Saccharibacteria bacterium | reverse complement strand
GCGCTTTGGTCGATGACGCGGTGGTCATAAGCCTTGAGGCGGATGCGGATTTTGAGACCCTCATCTTTGGTAGCTTTGTCAGCCATGGGTGGTTCCTTTCTTTCTCCGTAACCTCGAAAGAGCGGAGTTTTCGGAGATGGATGGTTATTTAATATGCATATATATTATATAGTATTTTGGCGGAGTTGGCAAGGGGTTACTCGGGGACGTAAGTACTGAGATTGCAGGTGGTCTTGGTGCGGTCGAAGCCGTTGACGCCGATGCAGAGGTATTTTTCGACAAAAGCTTCGAATTGGCTGGGGAAGATGGTGGCGATGCGGTCGTCGCTGTAGAGTGGGTCGGGGTTAAAGCGGTTAAAGTAGAGCCGGACTTCTTCGGGGAAAGTCTCACTGATGAGGCTCCAGGCGTAGGAGGTGATAGGGCGGTTGCTGGTGTGTTCTTGGTAGTAGTAGAAGAGTTCTTTCATTTCGTCTTCGCGGCCGACGTCGAAACCATGGTGGAGTTTGTAGAAGTTGTCATAGGCGTGAGTGAGTTCGTGAGCGACAACATCGCTGTCGAAACTGGTGCCGTTGGTCATGGCGGTTGGTTGACGAATTTCGTTGACATTGATGGCGATGAAGACGTTGGTAACTTCTTGACCGTCACTAGTGCTGACGCCGCTGCCATAATAACTAGAGGGGGCGACGCCATGGATGCCAGATTGACCCATAAATTCTTTCATGGAATCTTTGTCGATATAGGTGACTTTACCCCTGGTGATGAAAAGGATGGGGAGGTTTTGATAGAGGGCATTGATGGCGCGAATATGGTAAGCGACAACATCGTCGGCGATGGTGTCTTGAAACTCAACTTCAAGGCCGTTAGGCATGACGTAGTGTTTGCTAGTGTTGAGCGTGAAGTAGCGGAGCCATTCGTTGGTGGCCTCGGAGAGAGAGACATAGGTGTCTTCGGTGACTAGCATAGTGGGGATGCGGACAGTGTGCCCGTTTTTATCTAGGTAGCTGTTGAAGTAGTGGCCAGGGGCGGTGATGCGGGGGCCGTAAATGCCGAGGGTGCAATAATCTTCGCCGGTTTTGATAGCGCAGGAGGCTTTTTCGTAGGAGAGGGAGGTGGCGTTGCCTTTGCGGAAGGTGACGGTGACGACTTTGCCGTCGGCGGGTTCGGCAGCTTTGGCGAAGAGGGCGTAAACGTCGGCGCTAGCAGAGACGGAGGCAGAGGAGCCAGCGGAATAGGCGGCAGTAGTGGCAGTGGCGGAGGTGCCCCAGCCAACGACGGTGTAGCCGGAGTTGGCGGTTAAGCTTGGGAGGGAGATGGAGCAGGAGGTGGCGGCATTCCAAGCGGTGCAGGAAGCAGAGGTGGCGGAGCCGACGATGGAGCCGGCGGTGGGGTTGGAGTTGATGAAGTTGATTTTGATGGTCTTAGAAGTGACAGAGTAGAAGGTCTCGCCGCCAGAGATGGTGATAGCGGCGCCGGAAGTATAGTTTGCGGTGGTGGCGCTAGCGTTGCTAGCCCAGCCGAGGGCGGTGTAGCCGGAGTAGTTAGTGAGGGTAGGGGCGGCGAGTTGACAAGAGGAGCCAGTAGTCTTGCAGGAAGCGGAGGTGGCGGAGGCGTAAGCGGCGGAAGAATTCTGGACGGTGAAGGTGGCGGTGAGGGTCTTTTCGGTGGCGTTTTGGGTGACAGAAGCGGTGAAGGTGGTGTTTGCGGAGATGCCGACGGTAGCGCCACCTTGGTAGAGAGTGGTGCCTTTGAGCCAGCCGTTGGCGGTGTAGCCAGTCTTGGCGTCGAGATGCGGGAGGACTACGTTGCAGGTAGCTTCAGCATTGTAGAGATCGCAAGTGGTTTGGCCGTCGCCGCGGTTAGTGGCGGAGTTGGGGTCGGAGATGACGAAGGAGGCGGTGAGGGGCGAGGTGGTCTTGGTTACGGAGTAGAACGTAGCGTTGCTGGAGATAGTGAGCTGAGCGCCGGCGGCGAGGTCGGCGGAGTGAGAGCCAGGGATATTAGTCCAGCCGAGAACGGAGTAGCCGGATTTGGCGGTGAGGTTGGGGGCGGTAATTTGGCAAGAAGAGCCAGTGGTGGTGCAGGAGCGGGTGGTGGAAGTTTCGGAGACGTGGGCGGAGTTGAGGATGGTGAAGGTGGCGGTGAGAGTGGAGGAGTTTTGTGAGGTGACGGCGTAGAAGTCGAGGCTGCCTGCGAAGTATTTACTTTCTCCGCTCGCGAGAGTGACGGAGCCGTCCTTGGTGCGCCAGCCAGAGGCGGTGTAGCCGGGGTTAGCAGTGAGAGTGGGGGCGGTGAGTTTGCAGGAAGTGGTGGTGTTGTAGAGGTAGCAAGAGTAGGTGCCGCCAGATTTAGAAGCGGCGGCGGTGTCTTCGATGGTGAAGATGGCGCGAACTTCTTTGGAGGTGATGGAGTAGAAGGTGGTGTCGCCAGAGATGGCATAGGTGCCATAGTTGTTGTCGGTGACGGTAGTGTCGCTAGCGCGGGTGCTCCAGCCGAGAGCTTGCCAGCCGTTAAGGCCGGTGAGGGTGGGGAGGGTGATGGCGCAGGAAGTGCCGGTGGTAGTGCAGAAGAGGTCGGTGGTGTCGGCAGTGGCCGCGGCGGGGTTTTGGATGATGAAGTGGGCAGTGAAGGTTTTGGACGGAGTGACGGGTTCATCAGGTTCATCGGGGTCTTCAGGGTCGGGTTTGACAGGTTCATAGGTGGCGAGGCCCTCAAAGGTGGAATTGCGAGAGATGGCGACGTCGGCGTCCATGGGCTTAAAATATTGTGCGGAGGGGTCGGTAGTGTCGATGAAGCCCCACGGCGTGTAGTCAGCGTCGGTGGAGATGAGTAGCGGGGTGTGGACGAGACAGGAGGTGGCGCCGTTGTAGAGGACGCAAGATTCGGTGCCGCCAGAGAGGGTGAGGAAGGAGGTTTGATAGGGAGAGATGGAGTAGGCAACGGTGAGCGGAGCGGTCTGGCGAGTGACGGAATAGAAGGTTGAGCTAGACTTAGTGAGGACGAGAGTGGAGCCGGAGGGGTGGGAAGAAGTGGTGGTGGAGGGGGTTTCTGACCAGCCGAGAGCAGTGTAGCCAGAGTTGGCGGCTAGGGTCGGGAGAGTGATAGCGCAGGTTTGGCCGGGGTCGGCTTGGCAAGATTTGGTCTCGCGGGAGGGGTTAGAGACGGCGGCGGAGTCTTGGACGATAAACTCGGCCGAGAGGGTGATTTGGTTCTTGGTGACGACGGCAGTGAAGGTTTCGTGAGAAGAGAGAGTGAAGGCGGCGAAAGGTTGGTAGATTTTATTGTCGGCGGTGCGGCGCCAGCCAGAGGCGGTGTAGCCGTTGTTGCCGGTGAGGCTGGGGAGGGTAATCGCGCAAGAAGTATCGGCGTTCCAAGCGGTGCAGGAAAGTTGGTCGGCACCGGTGGCGGCAGTGGAGGCGTCAGCGACGATAAAGTCGGCGGAGAGGTCGCGCGAGGTGATGGAATAGAAAGTAGTGCCGTTGCTAGCTTGGGTGAGGGTGAAAGTTTTAGCGTCGGTGCCGGAGTGGGCGGAGGGGTCTTGGCTCCAGCCGAAGGTGGTGTAGCCGGTTTTGGCGGTGAGAGCGGGGAGAGTAATGTCGCAGGAGGTGGCGCCGTCTTCGAGGGTGCAGGAGACAGAGGAGGTGGAAGTCTGGGCGGCGGCGGAGTTTTGGATGGAGAAGTGGGCCGTGAGGGTAGTGGAAGTGGGGGTAGAATAGTGGCGATAGGCGAAGAGGGAGGCGTTGGTAGTGAGAGTGAGGAGGTCACCGCCGTGGTAGATTTTGTCGCCAGAGGAAGTGGCGCTCCAGCCAATAATGGTGGGGTCGCCGAGATTGGAGTGGTCTGGGACGGAGACTTGGCAGGAGGTGGCACCGTTATAACGGTAGCATTCGCGAGCGATGCTCTGGGCACTAGTCTGGCCAACGATGTCGTAGGAGAAGGTGGCTTGGAGAGCGGTGGCGGTGCGAGTGATGGAGTAGAGAGTGGTAGAAGCGGAGATGTTAAAACTGACGGGGAGGGCGGAGGCGGGGGTGAGGGAGGGGTCTTCGCTCCAACCGAGGAGTTCGAAGCCGTTGCGGGCGGTTATTTCTGGGGCGGGGAGGGTGCAGGAAGTTTCGGTGTTGTAGAGATGGCAAGAGACAGGGTCGGGGATGCTAATGAGGGCATTGGAATCTTGGACGACAAAAGTGAGGGTGAGCGGGTCGGCGGTGCGAGAGACGGAGTAGTAAGTGGTAGACGAGCCGAGATTGATGGGGCTGTCAGTGGCAAGAGCGGCGGAGCGAGAGGAAGGGTCGGCGTCCCAGCCGAGAGCGACGTAGCCGGAGTTAGCAGAGAGAGCTGGGGTGTCGATAGTGCAAGTTTCTGCAGAGTTGTAGCGATAGCAGGAGCGGACGAGGTCGCTGGCGGTGACGGCAGAGGGGTTTTGAAGTTTAAACTCGGCGACAACTTTGCGGCGGGTAATGGGATAGAAGGAGGTGTTGCCGCTAATGGTGATAGCAACGCCAGAGGCGAAGGGTGCGGAAGCGTCGTCGGCATTTTGGCTCCAGCCGAGGATTTCCCAACCGTCGCGAGTGATTTCTGGAGCGACGACGTCGCAGTATTGGCCGGTGGTGGTGCAAGAGCGAGTGATGGAGCCGAAGGTGGCAGTGAAGGTCTTAGAAACGGGTTGAGGAGTGGGGGTTGGGGTTGGAGGAGTAGACTGAGAATTGTTGCTTTGGCCGCCAGAGGTGTTAGGAAGTTCATTCGAAGAGTTGTTTTGGGAGCTGGAACTTGAAGATGACGAAGCGCCGACAGTGAGCTGGCGGGTGGTTTTGTTGCCGGCTTGGTCGGCGACGGTGGCGGAGTAGGTGCCGGCCTCAACAGTGATAGTCTCAGTGGTGGCTTTAGTGGACCAAGCGAAGGCGGCGACGCCAGAGAGGGCGTCGGAATAAGTGGCGGCGAGGGTGTAGCGACCGTCGGGGGTTTCTTCGGAGGAGAGGGCTAGTTCGGGAGCGACGGAGTCGATGAGGTTGATTTTGACGGTTTTGACTTTGGAGGTGTAGCCGAAGTAGTCGCGGAGCATGATGTAATAAACGCCGTTTTCGGTGATTTCACGGCTGGGGCGAAAGGAGTAAGTTTTGCCGCCGTCGAAAGAGTATTCGACGAAGCCGTCGCGTGTGGACTGAGAAGTTTCGACGTAGAGAGTGGCGCGCGGTGCCCAGACTTTGGGCGTGCCAGTGACGGCGGAGATTTCGATGGGGGAGGTGGCGCTTTCGACTTTGGTGACGTAGAAATCATAAGATTGGTCGCCGATGGTGATGGTTTTGCGAGTGTCGCCAGAGGGGACAGAGAAGGTGGTGAGGCCACAGTCGATTGGCTGGCCGTTTTGTTGGCAGGAGGGGGTGAGAGTGTCGGCTTCGGTGTAAATGGTGTAGTCGGTTTCGGATTCGGAGAATCCGGGGAAGGTTTTAGCGTTAGCAAAGGAGATGGTAATAGTGGAGGAAGGCCGGTTTAGGAGGAAGTAGGCGCCGACGCCGCCGCCAGCGAGGAGAAGCCCAATAAGAGCGGCGACGAGACCTTTTTTGGATTTTGAGGTAGCGACGGGTTGGGGCAGAGGGGTTGGTTCGTAAAATTGGGGCTGAGTAGAGTCAGGAGGGGTAAAGTTTTGAGGGGCAAACCCGAAGTTAGGGTTGGTTTGCGGAGTGCCATCAAAAGTTGGCGAGTTAAAAACGTCTTGACCTTCCATATATAATATATATTATATATGGTTTTGGGAAATTGTTAAGCTTTATTTTGGATTATTTGTCCCAGTCGAAGCCTTCGCCGAAGTGGCCGTAGCGGGCGGTCGGTTCGTAAATCGGGCGGCGGAGGTTAAGGGTTTTGATAATGCCGGAGGGGGTGAGGTCGTAGCCCTCGATTTCTTCGGGCTGACCGTCGATGATGACGGTTTTTTCGAGCGGTTCAGCGAGGCCGATGGCGTAGGCAAGGCGGACGAAAACTTCGTGGGCATGGCGGTTCCTGAGGTAGTCGACAGCGATGCGGCGGGCCATGTAAGCGGCGGAGCGGTCGACCTTGGTGGCATCTTTGCCAGAGAAGCAGCCGCCGCCGATGGGGATGCGGGGGCCGTAGTTATCAACGATGAGCTTGCGACCAGTGAGGCCAGTGTCGGCTTCGAAGCCACCTTGCGACCAGTCGCCAGCGGGGTTGGCGATGATTTTGGCATCTGGGTTTAAGCCGTGCTTGGCGATGAACTCTTGGATGAGGTTTTCTAGCTCGGCTTGCGGAGCGTTTTGGAAGGAAGCGACGATGGAGTCGACTTTGCCTTCGGGGTCTAGCGTGACTTGGGTCTTGCCGTCGAAGGGGTAGTGGGCGTAGATGAATTGGTTGAGGCGGCGAGAGAGGACGACTTCTTTCGGGAGCATTTCGGGGGTTTCGTCAGTGGCGTAGCCAATCATGATGCCTTGGTCGCCAGCGCCGCCGACATCGACGCCTTGGGCGATTTCGGGGGATTGTTTGACGATTTTAGTGTGGATTTCGATTTTAGGGTCGCCAGTGATGCGCTGGATGATTTTTTCGACGTCGATGTCGTTGGCCGTCGAAGTGATTTCGCCGGTGACGAAAACGACGCCGTGGCCACCACAAGTTTCGGCGGCGACGCGGGCGGTGGGGTCTTGGGCTAAGTAAGCGTCAAGGATGGCGTCGCTGATTTGGTCGCAGAGTTTGTCGGGGTGTTTCGGAGAGACACTCTCCGCGGTTCGGTAGAACTTATAAGTATTATCCATAATATGGCTATTATAACACAGCCGCCAGCATTGATTGGAGTTTTTGGGTTTTATTGAACATTTGGTAGACGGCGAGGTTGGCGGCGAGTTCGCCCGACCAAAGAGAGAGCGGAGTGAAGCGGGTTTTTGCGAGGTCGATAGTGACGATTTGGCCGTTGTGTGCGCAGATGATTTTGCCGTCGTGGAAGGTGAGGATGGCGGTGGAGTAGCTGAGGGTGAATTTGTGGAGAGTTTCGACAACTGGGAAGATGGGCGAGGAGAGCAAGAGCGGGCGAGTGAAAAAGAGGGCGCGGAGGAGTTTTTGGATTTGAGCGAGAGAGGCGATGAGGAAGAGGTTTTTATGTTCGATAAAAGAGGCAGCTTCATCTCTGACGAGGTCGATAGCGTCGCGGGTTAAGATGATTGGACAGTCGGCGGAAGATTGGAGGAGGTTGGAGATGGCGATGGTGGTGAGGGAGTTTTTAGAAAGGTCGCCGGAGACAATGGCGAAGTCGGAGCCGGCGAGGGAGCTGGCGAGTTCGTTGGAGGGAGCGAAAGAGCCGGTTTCGGTCGAGGGGTAGAAGAAGAGGTTTTCTAGGAGCGGGAGTTTTGATTTGAGGGCGTCGGGGAAGTGGTTTTTAATTGTTTTTATCATGGGGAAGTATTTGGCGAGGTAGTCGGCGATTTTGACTTCGGTGGCAAAGGCTTCACGGTTGCCGCCGAGAATAGAGACAGTGCCTTGTTTTTGTTCGGGGAAGTTCCAGGTGAGGTTGTCTTTGATTTTTTGAAGGTCGGGGTTTTTGGTCCAGTAGGGAGCGGGTTCGAGTTTGGCGGGCATATCAGTTTGCCTCCAGAGTGATTGAGATGGGGCAGTGGTCGGAGCCGAGCTGTTGTTCGTGGATGTCGGCGGTTTTGAGGTGGGGTTTTAGCGCGGCAGAGATGAAGAAGTAGTCGATACGCCAGCCAACGTTGTTAGTGCGGGCTTGGCCCCAGTGAGACCACCAAGTGTAGCGTTGCTCCTGCGGATGTTTGGTACGGAAGGTGTCGAGGAAGCCGGCATTGATTAAGTTGGTAATTCCCTCTCGTTCTTCGTCGGTGAAACCGGCGCTGTGGTGGTTGGTTTTGGGTCTAGCTAAGTCGATGTCTTCGTGGGCGCAGTTGAAGTCGCCACAGGTGATGACGGGTTTGGCTTTTTCTAGTTCTTTAAGGTAGTTTTTGAAGGATGGGTCCCAAGTGTCGTGGCGGAGGGTTAGGCGGGAGAGGTCGGGTTTGGAGTTGGGAGTGTAGACATTTATTAAATAAAAGTTATTTAGTTCAATTATTAAAACTCTACCTTCATTTAAATAATCAAGATTATTTTCTATTTTTTGACATTTTATATTATTTTTTATCATTATTGCGGTGCCGGAGTAGCCTGGCTTCTCGGCGGGGTTCCAAAAGATTTCGTAGTCTTTTAAAGCGTCGGTTTCGAAAAGGTCGAGCTGGTCGGGTTTACATTTGATTTCTTGGAGGCAGAGGATGTCGGGCTGGTAGTCTTGTAGGAATTGTTGGAGGGCGCCTTTTCTAAGGACGGCGCGGAGACCGTTGACGTTCCATGAGAAAAGGCGGATTTTACAGGGGTCGGAGGCGAGTTTTGTCGCGGATTTAGCACGCGCTTCAATCATTGTATTTTCCTCTGGCGAGATCGCGTTTTTTGATGGTTTCGCGCTTGTCGTATTTCTTTTTACCGCGGCCGAGGGCGATGACGAGTTTGATGTGGCGGGAGCCACCGAGGAGTTTGGTGGGGACGATGGTGTAGCCCGCCGCTTTTTGTTTTTCTAGGCCCAAGATTTGTTTTTTGGTGGCGAGGAGGCGGATATTGGGGGCGGTTTCGGCGCCCAACGTAAGATTGTTGAGCCAGAGTTCGCCGTTTCTGATGGTGACGAAGGAGCCTTTGAGCTGGACGTGGTGGTCGCGAATGAGGCGCACCATGGGGCCGGTGAGAGATAGGCCACAAGTGAGTTCGTCGCCGAGCGCGTAGTCAAAATGAGCGCGGCGGTTGACCGTAACGGAGGGGGGCTGTTTTTTCTTCATAGCAATATTATATCACAAACCGTAGCCCTGTCCGACACAGGTCGCGCCAGCCCGCCGTTGCGGGTGTCGCGCCTTAACGCTCGGCCGTAGCCTGCGCATTGTCGGACAAGCCTACGGTTCGTTCATGAGGGCATGAAGATAAGACTTGCTTGATAGCGGATTTTTCGGCGGTGGAGACCCAGAGGGAGTATTTGTATTTGACGGAGATTTGGCGAGCGACGTAGGCGCAGCGGAATTTTTTGTTGGGCGGGAGCCAAGTGGCGGCGTCGCCGTCGGATTTTTGTTGGTTGGTTTTGGCGTCGACGGCGAGGAGGTTGAGGGGGTCGGTGGCGAGGTTGTAGCGTTCTTCGGAGGAGAGGTTTTGGGCGCCCTTTTGCCAAGCGTCGGAGAGAGCGACGACGTGGTCGATTTGGACGCCGGTGGTGAAGTCGGATTTTTGGTAAAAGACAAGGTGGGAGCCGGTGTAGGGTTCATCGAATTCGCCGGAGATGACGGAGCAGTTGTCGGTGGTGTCGATGACGGCGGTGTCGCCGAGGTCGCGTTTAATAATGCGTTGGCGGAGATTGCAGCCGTCGATGGTGGGCCAAGATTTGTAGAATTGTTCGCGGTCGTAATTGGTTTTGGAGGCGCGACCTTTGACGGGGAGTTGTTCGAGGATGTCGGCGGCGAGCGGGGCGGCGGTTTTGGTGGAAGAGGCGCCGAGCGGGGCGGCGTTTTCTGATTCGGCGGAGGGCGTTTCGACGG
>CAZDTL010000022.1:0-9717 GCA_964508335.1 uncultured Candidatus Saccharibacteria bacterium | reverse complement strand
GATTTACAGTCTCTTGTCATTGCCACTAGACGATTCCAGCAACATATATAATATACCAAATCAACATATTTTTTTCAAGCTTGATGTGCTAAAATTACTCTATGGACCATAAGCGCTCTGCCATCATTGTCAAATCTGGCTACCTTTTCATCCTTACTAATTTTCTCCTCGCCGCCTTTAATCTTGTCGTCGGACTTCTCTCCGGCTCTCTCGCCATCACCTCCGACGCCGCCCACAGCCTAATCGACGCTGCCTCTGGCTTCGTTGTTATCATCGGCGAGAAATTCGCCCAAAAACCGCGCCACGCCAAAAACCGCGCTAAAATCGAACGCACCACCACCATCCTCATTGCTCTCGTCATCCTCGCTGCTGGCGTCCACATCGTTATCGAGGCTCTCGAAAAACTCCGCGAACCCGCCGCCGCCCCCGAATACTCCATCTTCACGGTCATCGTCCTCCTCGGCTCCATCGCCGCCAAATTTGCCCTCGCCACTTGCCTCAATCGCCGCGGCGAACGCTACCGCTCCAAAGTCCTCTCTGCCTCCGGCGCAGAAACCATGAACGATATGCTCATCTCCCTCGCCGTCCTCACTTCGGTCATGGTTTACTTCGCTTGGCACATCGACATCGAAGCCTACCTCAGCCTCGGCATCGCTCTCATCATCTTCAAAATCGGCCTCGAATTCATCTTTCCTCACCTCTCGCGCCACCACCATCACCCCCTCGAATCCAGTCCCGACCACGACCACTGCGGCAAGACGGCGTCTTGACCATAGAAAAATCTCGTGCTAAACTAAAGCGTATGCCGTGTTAGCTCAGTTAGTAGAGCAGCCGCCTTGTAAGCGGCAGGTCGTCGGGGCAGAGCCGACACACGGCTCCATTTTTTAGTTTACATTTCTCCTGAGATGTGATAAAATAAAGGACAATTATGGCTAAAAAGAACAACACCAAGCGTAAGCTCGTCGGTCTCGTCTCTGAAGAATCCGGCATTCGTCAGTATTACACCAAAAAGAACACGATGAACACCCCGGACAAACTCAGCCTCAAGAAATACGACCCCATTCTCCGCAAACACGTCGTCTTCACCGAAACTAAGAAGAACCTCGGTAGAAACGAAGTCAAAGAGAAAAAGCGCTAGAAATGTATATTTTGGCGAACTTCTGCGTCAGAAGTTCCGCTCCGCAGGGGACGCACCATCAGTGCGCCCCTTTGCGTTGCTCGCTTCTTCCTTGAATTTCATCCAAAGTCTACATTTCTAAAATAGCTCAAAGAGCTATTGATTAATTGACATTTTTGTGCTATAATGGTCTCATATACATAATTGTTGAGAGATGTGTATGCAAAAAGGAGTTATTTTTAGCTTTTTCTATCGCTTTCCGAGCTTCTTCTGCTCGCTAGTCCTGTTTGGTCTCTGCGCCCTCGCTGGGCTTAATCGGCAACTCAACCTCACTCTCCCTAAAGATGCCAAAGTCCGCGACAAGGTTACTATCGCCTCGGCCGTTTTTGAACCCGCCACCAAGCTCGACATCCGCACCGGCTCCACCAACATTTCCTCTAGCTCCCCCACCACCAAAGTCCCCGCCACCAGCTACTCCACCCCCGCCTCCTACGCCACCTCCGGCTTTTCCATCGTCAACCCTGCCGCCACCACCAGCAGCTCCTACATCTCCCCCTCAGAAACTCGCGTCCTCAACTACAAATCCAAATTCTTCTTCGGCCACTCCACCGGCCCGCTCAACTGGGTCAAATCCGCCTCTACTGGCGACATTCTCACTGTCATTCGCGGCGGCATTACCGAACGTTACCAAATCATCAAAAAACAAACCCTCCCCCTCGCCAGCGTCCAAACCGTCTATCTTAGCATTTCCGAATCCGCCAGCTACCGCGGTGCCACTTACGACCTCGCCCTCATGACCTGTGGCGATGGCACCTTCGGCTCCCATGGTAACGACAACAACTACCGCACCTTCCTCTTTGCCAACCGCATCTAGCGCCCCTACATTATATTTTTATTCTAATTTCCGTCCCAAACCCCACGCGCGACCGCACCGTCACGTTCTCAAAGCCCTCGCGCATCTCTTTCAAAACCTCTGGCATCAAGGCTACGCCGTCGTCGCGCACTACCACATAGTCTCGCATTACCGCCAGTGACACTTCTTTCTCGGCTCGCGCCACCGCCCCCGGCATCAACGCTTCTAGCGGCTTCCGCACTAGCGACGGCCGCTCCACCCTCCGCGTCAAATCCGGAAAATCCAAATTAAACCGCACCCCGCGCTTCTCCGCCAGCGGAGCATATTTTTGATAAACTTCCTCAATAATTGTCGACAATCTATACATAAGCCCATTATATCACACCCCCGGTGAAAACCCCTTCAGCTTCCGCCTATGTTCTTTATAATGCACATCATGACTTCCCACCTCCGCCCAAAACGCACTCGAATGATCCATATGGTTCAGGTGTGCCAGCTCGTGCAAAATCACATAATCGCGCAACACCTCCGGCACCTTCATCAAGCCAATGTTCAAAGAAATCGTCCGCGTCGACGAACAACTCCCCCACCTCGTATTCGCATGCGTCAGCCGACACTTCGCATAGCTATACCCATAGCGTTTCGCCCAATACTCCAACCGATAGGGCAAATACTCCCGCGCCTTCCGCATCAAAATCTTCTTCTTCGCATCTCGCGCCCGTTGCGTCGTCGGGTCGTTCAAGGGCAACTTCTCCCTAATCACCTCGCGATTCCGATTCAAAAACCGCTTCACCAAAAAATCCGAAGTATACTTCGGCACGCTCATCTGCAACCGCCCGCTCGTCGACACAGAAAATTTCACCCCCGTCGACAACGGATTCTTTCGCACTACCACCTCGCCAAACTCTTCATCCTCAATAATCATCTCAATTTTGCCTTCCTAAACCTCTAAACCCCTCAATCGCCACCCAACAACCCCTCCCAAAACCCAATGGCTACCACCCCTCTACGCCAACTGCGTCAACACATGGCGAAGTTGCGTCTCGAACGTATGCTTACCTGAAAGCACAATCGGCACTTCCACCTCGCTTGGCGCTTCCATCCGCGCAATCCGCGTCTCGTATTCCTGCTTCGCCTTGGTAGCACTGCGATTTTTTAACTTCAACCGCTGGCGAATCGTATTCACATCCGTCTGAATCCACACCAAACTCGGATTATACCCCGCTCGACGCAAAATGTTCCGCACCTCCGTCCGCTCACGCTCGGTGTCCAAAATCCCCTCAATCACCAGCGTCACGTTCGTTTTTGCCAACTGCTCCAACAGAAACAGAATCGTCTTTCGATCTAACTTATTCTCCCGTTCCAACTCGCCGAGATCGAAAAACGCGGCGTGGAATTTTTTTGCAAACCGCTCAGAAAACGTTGTTTTGCCGCTTCCGGGTGCTCCGAAAACCAATAGCGCTCTGGGCTGTGTCTTATTACCTTCCATATTGCCTCTATTTTACCACACTTTCAGAAAAAGCAACACCTTTTAGAATAAATAATTCAGATAATCACGCAACATTCTCGCCCCTGATACCACCGGCAAAAACTCCTTCAACTGCTTCTTCTCCCAAAACTCCAAATCAAAATCATTCTCCCAGGCACTCGCCGCCTCCTCCATCCGCACATACAACTGCGCCGCCTCTTCCTCTTCCGTAGCACCGCTCACATTCAAATACGACTCAGCCGAACCGTCCGCCACCCCACCATCGTGCGTAGAAATCAACAAACACAAATTCGCCACGTCTTTCTCCCAGCTCGTCCCACAGGCCTCCAGCCCCACAATCGGCACATTTATCGACACGTTCGACCCCACCGACAGCGCCCGCGCCAGCTCCTCATCATAATCCGCAATATAATGCACATGCGTCCGCAAAAACTCATCTCCACTAATCTTCGCCAAGACCTCGTTTAACTTCGCCATCATCCTATCGTCCCCCTGATGCACCCGCCCAGTCAAAATATAATGCGCCTTGTGCTTCTCTAAAATCTCCCTCAGCTTCTTCGTATCCGTAAACGGCAACCACGGCCGCTTATAGTCCACAAACCTCCGCTTGAAATCAAACACTAACTCGTCCTCGGCAAAGTTCAAAATCGCCCCATTCTGGTCTGGCCGCCGCGCCAACACTCGATTCATAAACGCCCGCCCCTGCGCCTTCAGCTCGCGCACCTTCTCCGAACTCACTTTCTCCACCGCCTCCCCAAACTCCGCCGTCGGCAAGGTAAACTTATCTAAAATCCCACTTTCCTTATAAAACCGCACGATGTTCGGCAACACCCAATAGGGAATATCAATCCCGTTCGTCACCGCCTTAAACTTCACCTTCTCGCCCGACAAATCATGATAATTCGCCACCCGCGCATGCAACTTGCTCACCCCGCTCCTCAGCTCTGCAATCTCAATCGTCACAGAAGAAAGCCTAATTCGCCCGTTCTCAAACTTATCGCTCAGCCACTTCTTCACAGCCTTGCTCTTTAAATTCGTAAACACATACCGCTCAAACTGGTCGTAGCTAAACGACGCTTCCGCCGCCTGCACCAACGTATGATTAGTATAAAGCGTATGCTTGCGCGTATAGACCACCGCCTCATAAAAATCCATCCCATTACTCGCCAGCTCGTCCAACCTTGCCAGCGCCGCAAAAAACGTCGCCACCTCATTCAACTGCATAATCGCCGGCTTCAGCCCCGCCAACTTCAGCGCCTGATACCCCCCAAAGCCCAGCGCCACCTCTTGATACAACCGATGGTCACCACAAGAATCGCCACTATACAACTCTCCAAAATTCGGCTCCGTCACACACAAAATCCGCGTCGAACCAAACTCCTTCTCGACCACCTCTAGCCGTACTAAATCTTTATTACACCTTATATTCACCGTATCTAGCAACTCAAACCCAAAATCTCGATAATTCACCGGCCGCGACACATCAAAACTCCGCCCCTTCTCAAACTTCTGATGCAACTCGCTCGGATAAAACGGCGTCACCAGCGTCAACGGCACATTCATCTGTTCCGCCACCCGCCGCGTATCTGCCGCCAAAATACCCAAGCCCCCACCTCCGCGAATCCCGTTCGCTTGGTCATACAACTCAATCGTCCAATAAGTATACGGCCGCTCCTCCGACAACGCTCGCGTCAAATGCGACCGCTCAATCGCTGCATAAAACTCCTCCACATCTTCAATATCATCTAACCTATGCCGAATTTTTACCATATCCCAATTTTACCATAACCATTTCCGAAACACAACCAAAAATCCCAACAGAGGTCGCACCTCTATTGCCGTCGCAACTTCGCCCCGCGCTTCACTCGTCCGAGCTATTGACAATTTTCCATGTTTATGCTATAATCAGCTAATTGCACCTTTCAAGGGAGGGATATTTCATGGCTGAAGCCGAAGAATTCTACGAAAACAGGGGCAAAAATCACCCCAACCTCATCGTCCATGTCTGCCGCGTCAACGGCCTCGCAACTAAAGCCGTAATCCGCTTTCCGGTCGCCCGCCACCGGGCCATCTTGGACTCCGCACACTACTCCGACATCTGCCACATGGTCAACAGCCTCACTCGCGGCAACGCCACCGTCTCCACCGACGAATGCGCCTTCTACGACGGTTGCATCGACATCATCATCAACCCCACCAACACCCACTACCACGAGACGAACATCCAAAAAGCCCTCCAGTGGCTCATCGACAAAATCACCTCCTCACCGAGCGTCTAGCTCCTCCAAGTCCGCTTCCCGCGGACTATTTTTTATGCTAAAATTTTTTACAAAGGAGATAATATGAACCCAAACACACAGCTCAACCTTGACTCTCGGCCCGTGACCAACTTCGAGCGCGTCAAGGCCACCCTCTACGAATACACCCCAGAAATTGACTCTTTCGAAGACACCATCTACCCCGCCGCCGACGTTAAAAAAGACCTCCGCCAACTCAGCGACTACAAAAAGACCAAAGAATACCAATCCGCCCTCGACCAAGACACCCGCTCTAAAATCATGGAACAAACCTTCATCGAACACTCCGGCAAAAGCGACTGGTTCGGCGACGAAGATCTATACGGCGAAGACGAAGCCTACTACCAAACCGTCATCGTCCCCACCTCCGAAGTTGACGACTATTTCAACCACGTCGACGCCATCGCCGTCTTCAAAAACCGCGCCACCGACCAAACTCCCCTCCCTGTCGCTCTCGATTTCACTTACAACGTCCCCGGCATGAACCACAAAATGAGCTGGCGCCACGTCTATGGCAAAAAGCAAACCGCCCCCGCCGAACTTTCCGAATTCGGCGACTCCTACATCGGCCCCGACAAACGCACCGGCGAAACCGGCCTCCACACCCGCCGCCTGCCCGAACGCTTCTCCTACGGCCTCAAAATTCCTGGCTTCGCCACCGCCAAATACTTCGAAGACACCGACAGCTTCGACGACCCCATCTTGCCCAAAGGTCGCATCCCCCTGATGCCCCGCTTCATCGTCGGCTACGAAGCCGACGAAAACACCGTCGACACCCTCTACGGCGGCACGCCCGACTCAGCCTTCCGCCGCAACTACGGCCAACAAGAATTCGAAAAACGCCGCGCCGAATTCTCCAAGGTCGAACGCCACGCCAAATGGTGCTCCCTCATCGAACTCAACGAACAATCCAAAAACCTCGTCGCCTACCTCGATAACTTAACCCCCGAAGAAACCCAATTCATCCCACCGCGCCTACTCCAAGACGCCAAACAACAAGCCGCAACCGCCGCGGCCTACTTCGGCAACGCCTTCAAAAACGCCAAGGCCAAACTCGACGACCCGTCCACTCCCGACCGCAGCGCCGAACAAGCCGCCTACGCCAGCGCCCTCAGCGATGAAGTCTGCCAATCCATCATCTCCGAAAGCCAAAACGTCTTCCTCCACCGCTACGACCGCACCTCCGCCCAATCCTCCGGCCACAAACTCCGCAAACTCTACTAACGCGCAACAAAAAATGCCCCAACAGGCATTTTCAACAACAATGGCTTAGGACTACTCAAAAGATAGAAAAAGGCTATTTGTATATGTTTATACACGATTGAAGATTTTGCAAGTATCATTTCACTACTTTTTACTCCAAATGACACGCCTCAGTTAAGCCTTCTAGCAAAGCAAGCCATTCCTCAGCTCTTACTTCACATAGTGCTATTATACTCCTATGAACACTCATAAGAAACGCCTCAAACCCCAACAAAAACTTATTATAGCCAATATTGCCAATAAAACACCAGAAGAAATATGTACGAAGTACCATATAACACTTCGGACTTATCAACGAATAAAGGAGCAATACGGAACGCCCAATTCGGTAGTTCGACAGCTGAACAGGTTAAAGGCTGATTATTCTCGTCTCGAAGCCCATTCTAAGAAGCAAGCAGAGATGATTGAGGTGCTCCGAGCAGCAGATGTAGCGTATAGTGATTCGACAAAGAAAAAACTGATAGCTTCCGAGAAGCTATTCCCACGTTTCCATGCCGGAGCGATTATCGCAGCGCTCGGGCTTACAAATGGTGGATTCTATAATCACCTTTATAGAAACAAGAAAGACAAAACTTGGTTCAACGTGAAGCGCGAGAGACTAAAACCGCTGATCCGAGAGATCTACGATGCATCGGATGGGATTTATGGGGCTGGAAAAATTGCAGGAGCATTAAGGCGACGAGAAATCATTGCCGGAGAGCCATTGGTGAGGGAGATTATGGGCGAGTTAGGTTTGCACGGGCAAGAGAACAAGAAATCTAGGCAGGCCATAAGGAAGATTGGCCGCTCTACTAACAGGCTTATAAAGCAGTTCGATGCTTATGAACCGAATGTTTTATGGGTGACAGATTTCACCAGGTTGACGGTAGCAAAAGAGGCGATTTACTTGTGCGTCTATATCGATGTCTTTTCTAGGAAGGTAGTGGGCTATGCCTTTTCTGCTATAGCAGATACAAGGATGGTTAAACGGGCGCTTTATAATGCCTTAGCGGAACGTGGCTATCCAAAGTATTTACTCATCCATAGCGACCAGGGAAAGCAATATGTATCGCAAGAGTTCCGAGACGCTACCGACAAACTGGAAATCGTTCAGTCCTTCTCGCGTCCAGGAACACCGGCGGATAACCCCATCGCCGAATCATTTTTCTCTATCCTCAAACGCGAGGAATACAGGAGACATACTTACCGCTCCACTCCAGAACTAAAGCGTGCCATAGAGAAATACATAGATTGGTATAATAATGAAAGAGTACATTCGGCGCTGGGGTATAGGTCGCCAGTGGAGTTCGAGGAGGCGAAGATGAATCTACCGAGGAGGAAGAGGGTGGAAGGGTAACAATCTTCCTGATACTATGTTATAATGTAACTACATGAAAGGCAAGTCAAAAAATTCTATCAAAGGCACGATTACGATTGAGGACGGTGTGAATGTCTGGCCGCACGAGTTGCATACGGCAACGGCATTAGTCAATGCTGGATACAATGTTCGTTTTATCCCCAATAATTCTTCTTTAGCATCAGCAGATGCTTATGTCGATAGCACCTTCTAAAAACGTCGTGATTGACCCTTTCCGAGTGAAGAATGTTCAGGATCGCAGCATTCTCCACTTTTTGGAAGAAAAAGCTCGTCGTAAACAAGGAATAAGAAGGCTAATATTCGTGACGCGTGAAGGAAAAGTTATTGACATTAATGCTTTAGTGCGGTAAAATGTTAGTATCGAAGTCCCCGAGGGCTCACTTAGAGCCTCGCCAGGGGCTTCTTTTTTGTTCATGACCAAAGTGGCTCTAAAAATAAACTTATAGCAAAATCTACCGAAAAACGACATTTCCTAATGACACACTTGACACACGACCGATATGCACGAGTATACTCTACACGATTGACACAACAGAGAGAAAATGCCAATTTTCTAAGAAAGTCGGGAGTTTTTACTATTTGGATTTGTATTGAGAAATGTCACCATGGGGGTTCGGATTGCGTTCGTGACCATAAAAAAATAACGATGCCGAGGCATCATCATATAAGCTTTTGCGACAATTTCTTATCTGTAAAATGTCGTATTTGGGAAATTTTAGTCCCAAAATGCGCAGGAATACCAATGGCTGGGGATGAGGGATTCGAACCCCCGAATGGTGGGACCAGAACCCACTGCCTTACCACTTGGCGAATCCCCAGCATTTCTGGCTCGCTCATTATAACACGAACGCATAAAAAAATCTAGCAAATCCCACCGACCTGTGCTATAATATTGACAAGCTCGTTAGAGTCATTTTTTATAGGAAAGAAAGGAAAGCATGGCGAACATCACCCGCATCAAGGCCCACGAAGACCCCAAGCCAGAAGCCAAACAGTCCGAGGCTAAAAAGTCGGCCGTCAAACCGCCCAAAACCAAGCCTCAAAAGGCCCAAAAAGAAGGCAAAAAACCCTTCATCCTCTTTCGCCCCTTCGTGGCGTTCGGTCGCTACCTACGCGACTCCTGGCGCGAACTCCGCCAAGTCCGCTGGCCCAACCGCAAAACGACCTGGAAAATGGTTCTCGCGGTTTTCGTCTACACCGTGCTCTTCATCGGCCTCTTGGTCGTGCTCGACATACTTTTTGATTGGATTTTCAGCTTAATTCTAAACTAAAAAGGAGAGACATATTATATGGCAGTAAACCGTTATGACGACACCCGCGCGTGGTACGCAATCAGCACCT
>CAZDTL010000021.1:0-12533 GCA_964508335.1 uncultured Candidatus Saccharibacteria bacterium | reverse complement strand
CGGGCATGAAGCGGTCGTTGATGTAGCGGACGGACATGTTGATGGCGGTCTCGAGGAGGTCGTCGGGGATTTGGACGCCGTGGTGTTTTTCGTAGTGGGGTTTGATGCCTTTTAAGATGCGGAGAGTGACACCGGGGGCAGGTTCTTCGACGAGGACGGTTTGGAAGCGGCGTGAGAGAGCCTTGTCTTTTTCGATGTTTTTGCGGTATTCGTCGAGGGTGGTGGCGCCGATGAGACGGATTTTGCCACGGGCGAGGGCGGGTTTTAAGATGTTGGCGGCGTCCATGGTGCCTTCGCCGGAGCCGGCGCCAGAGAGGAGGTGGAGCTCGTCGATGAAGAGGAGGATGGAGTCGTCGGAGGCGGCTTCGTCGATGATGCCTTTGATGCGTTCTTCGAATTCACCGCGGTATTTGGTGCCGGCGACAAGAGAGGAGAGGTCGACTTGGTAGATGTGTTTGCCAATGAGGAGAGAGGGGACGTCGTTTTTGACGATTTTTTGAGCGAGGCCTTCGACGATGGCGGTTTTGCCGACGCCGGCTTCGCCAATTAAAACGGGGTTGGACTTAGCGCGGCGGCAGAGGACAGTGATGGTGCGTTCGATTTCTTGGTCGCGGCCGATGACGGAGTCGAGTTTGCCGGTGCGGGCCATTTCGGTGAGGTCAGAGCCGTAGCGAGTGAGCCATTTGAGGGGGGATTTGCGGGTGTATTTTTGTTTTTCTTTGGAGAATTTGAGTTCTTCGGCTTGTTTTTCGATGAGGGTTTCGATTTCTTCGGCGAGTTTGTCGAGGTCGACCTCCAGTTTTTCGAGGAGGGAGGCGGCGTTGGAGTTGGGTTGATTAATGAGGGCGTAGAGGAGGTGTTCGGTGCCGATGGTCTCGAGGCCTTCGTCGCGGACGAAGTTGCGGGCCATTTGGAGAGTGAGGATGGTGGATTCGGAGAGGGACATCATGGCCATTTGGCCTTCGTTTTGGACATCGGTGGCGGGTTTGTTTAGGGATTTTTCGGCGGAGTCGAGGTTGACGTTCCAGGTTTCGAGAAGTTTGGCGCCCTGGGAGGCGTCCATAGCGAGGATGCCAAGGAGGAGGTATTCTGTGCCCATGTAGCCGCGGTTGTATTTTTTGGAGAAGAAGTCGGCTTTTTGGAGCGAGAAGCGGGCATTCTCGGAGAGGTGGTGCATTATTTCGGAGAAATCATCTTGCATAGTGGGTATATTATATATGATGAAATTAGCACTGTCAAGCGGCGAGTGCTAATGATAATGGTTATGCTATTGACTTTTTTGGCGTTTCGTGATATAATGGGGGAGCAAGTCGAGAAGTTGACTTAGCAACTTACGGGAGGTATTCGTTGATGAATACTGTGACAATTAGGAAGCCTCATTACGGGATGGTGTACCTGCGCCCTGGCGTGCAGAAAGAAGGAACTGTTCCGACGGAAAGAGATGGCATGCTGGTGATTGAGCTGAACGATGGTATTAATCCTGAGACAGTAGAGTTCTATGAGACCATCGCCATCTACCCCGAGATGGGCTACTACCACAAGACGCCGACCGCGCCTGGCCAGTTTGGCGGAATGACGAAATTTCATGGCCGTCATGAATGCCCGGACTGGCGTTGCGTCAATTATTGGCGCGGGCTACAGCAAATGTAATTCCCTCCCCTGCCCCTTCGGGGGCTTTTTTCTTGTTGTAAAAAGCCCCGCGGGGCGGGGCGGGTTGGGGGTTAGTTGCTGTGATAAATGGCGGCGTAGTTGTAGAAGCGCGGTTCGGTCATGTAGTTGATGAAAGTCAGGTTGTCTTCGACGAGGTGGCCGGTGGCGTCTGTGGCGAGGTCGGCGGCGAAGAGTTCGACCATGTAGAGGTTGTCGAGTGGCAGGTAGGGGAGGTCGGACTTTTCGAGGGCGGTGGCGTCAATCTTGGCTTCGGTGGCGAGGTAGAAGAGGAGTTTGGCGGCGTTAGCAGTGGTGTAGGCGGTGGTGATTTTGGTGATGTTGTCGTGGATGCTGGGGTAGAAGACTTCGACTTGGTCGTGGCGAATGAGGACATAGATGGGCGTGTCGCCGCGGTGGAGAGTGAAGTAGAGGTCGGTGCCGTTTGCTGGTTCGAGAGCGGTGTAGCCGAGGGCCTCAGCGTAGGCGGCGACGGTGAAGTCGGGGTTGTGCAGGGCGGTGAGGGGCTGGAGGGCTTCGTCGAACACGACCGGTTCGTCGGAGAGATAGGCACAGGGTGCGATCAGACCTTCGGCGGTCGGGGACGGGTTGGCCAGAGCGGGCGCGGCGGTCAGAAGCAGGCAGAGGCAGAGCAGAAGGGCGGAGAGACGAGTTTTCATTAAGCATACCTCCTAAAAATAAATGTGCAGAGCGGGAAGCTCTGCACAGTATTATAACACTAATTGTTATTTTTGCAACTATTTGCTGTTGCGTTTTTCTATAATTTCCTGCGCGACGTTGGGTGGGACTTCCTCGTAGGCGAAGAGTTCCATCGTGGAGGCGGCGCGACCTTGGCTCATGGAGCGGAGGTCGGACGTGTAGCCGAAGAGGTTAGCCAGCGGACAGAAGGCGCGGATGACCTTGGTGCCGCCGGGGAGGTCTTCCATTTCGTCAATGCGGCCGCGGCGGGAGTTGATGTCGCCGATGACGTCACCCATGAAGTCTTCGGGGGTGGTGATTTCCATTTTCATCACGGGCTCGAGGAGGACAGGGTTGGCCTTCTTGATGCCTTCGCGAGTCGCAAGGGCGCCGGCGAGTGTGAAGGCGAGCTCACTGGAGTCGACGTCGTGGTAGGAGCCGTCGTAGAGGGTGGCTTTGACGTCGACGACTGGGTAGCCGGCGATGACGCCGCCGTTGAGGGTGTCTTCGATACCTTTTTGGACGGGCTTGCGGTATTCTTGCGGGACGACGCCGCCTTTAATCATGTCGATGAACTCGAAGCCTTTGCCCGGTTCGTTCGGCTCGAACTTGACCCAGACGTCGCCGTATTGACCACGGCCGCCGGATTGTTTGATGTGTTTGCCCTGGGCTTCGGCGGTGCCACGGATGGTTTCGCGGTAGGCGACTTGGGGAGCGCCAGTGTTGGCTTCGACGCCATGTTCGCGCTTTAAGCGGTCGATGATGATTTCGAGGTGGAGTTCGCCCATGCCGGAGATGATGGTTTGGCCGGTTTCTTCGTCGGTGTGGACGCGGAAAGTCGGATCTTCTTCGGCGAGTTTGCTGAGGCCGATGCCCATTTTTTCTTGGTCAGCTTTGGTTTTTGGTTCGACGGCGATGGAGACGGGCGGGTCGGGGAATTCGATGGACTCGAGGCGAATCGGGTGGGCTGGGTCGCAGATGGTGGTGCCGGTCGTGCAGTCTTTGAGGCCGACGACGGCGGCGATGTCGCCTGCGCCGACGGAGGAGATTTCTTCGCGTTTGTCAGCGAACATGCGGACGATGCGGCCGACGCGTTCTTTGTTGCCGGTGGAGGCGTTTAAGATGAAGGAGCCGGTTTCGAGCTTGCCGGAGTAGACGCGGATGAAGATGAGCTTGCCGACGAAGGGGTCGGTGGCGATTTTGAAGGCGAGGGCGCAGAGAGGTTCATTGTCTGCGGCTTTGCGGACTTCTTCGTCGCCGGTCTTCGGGTTGTGGCCGACGGTTTGGCCTTGGTCGCGGTCGAGCGGGGAGGGGAGGTAGTCCGTCACGAGGTCGAGGACTTTTTCGACGATGACGCCGCGGCCGTCGCCGCCAGTGACGAGGTAGAAGTCGCCGTCGAGGACGCGCTTGCGCAGGGCGGATTTAAGTTCGTCGGTGGTGATGGCTTCTTCGCCGCCTTCAAAGAATTTTTCCATGAGTTTTTCGTCGGCGGAGACGGCCTCTTCGACGAGGACGGCGCGGGCGTTTTTGGCTTTTTCGACCATGTCGGCGGGGATTTCGCCGACGGTGAGTTCGTGGTCGGCGTAGTCCTTGTAAGTGTAGGCCTTCATATCGACGAGGTCAACGACGCCGCAGATGTCTTTTTCGAAGCCGATGGGGAGGTGAATCGCCACGGCGTTTTTGGATAGGCGCTTGTGGATGCTGTCGAGAGATTTGTAGAAGTCGCCACCGATTTGGTTGATTTTGTTGACGAAGCAGATGCGAGGCACGCCGTATTTAGTGGCTTGGCGCCAGACGGTTTCGGACTGGGCTTCGACGCCCATTTTGCCGTCGAAGACGACCACGGCGCCGTCGAGGACGCGGAGGGAGCGTTCGACCTCGGCCGTGAAGTCGATGTGGCCTGGGGTGTCGATGATGTTGATTTTGTGGCCTTTCCAGTAAGCGGTGACAGCGGCGGAGGTGATGGTGATGCCGCGCTCTTTTTCCTGTTCCATCCAGTCAGTGGTGGCGCCGCCGGTGTCGCCCTTGACGAGGTCGATTTTGTGTTTAAGCCCCGTGCGGTAGAGAATCGCCTCGCTGGTGGTGGTTTTGCCGGCGTCGATATGGGCGATGATACCGATGTTGCGGAACTTTGATAGGTCTTTGACTGTTTCAGCCATATAAATCCTTTAGTGTTTCCTTAATTTTTTGGCAATAAAATAAAAAGTTCGTATTCTATGATAGCATATTTTTACCTTGTGGACAAGAGAGAAATCGGGCTAGTCGAGCGGGAGTTGGTCGAGGCCATTTGCGCGGGCGAAGGCGCGGTTTTGGTCGAGAGCTTGGAGGTATTTTTTGGCGAGGTCGGGGCGACCGAGGCGGTTGGCGATGGCGGCGGCGAGGTCGAAGCGAGAGTTGTGGTTGAGGGCGAGCATTTCCATGGGGGTAGTGGTGGAGCCAATTTCTTCGAAGCCGTGGACTTCGAGGCGGTCTTGGTTGGTGTAGCTGGTGAGGATGGTGCGGAGGGTATTGGGGTAGCCGTGGAAGCTGGCGAGGATGGAGAGGTGAGTGGTGAAGTAATCGTCGAAGGTGGCTTGGGAGAGCGGGTGGGTGGTGGTGCCGATGGCGCCGTAAGCGAGAGAGTTGAGGCCGACGAAGCGGAGGCGGGTTTCTGGGCGGTCGTGTTTGATAATTTCGCGGGCGCGGAGCATTTCGCGAGTGGCGAGGTCACCGGCAGCGGTGAGGATGAGTTCGGGGTCGTCGTCGGAGGCAAAGCGGTAGATGCTGGCGCCGCCGTTGTCAAAGAGGAATTGGGCGTGGTAAGAGTCGATCCAACGAGGGTTGTCGTTTTTGTCGAACGTTGTAAGATTTACAACGTTTTCGGAGGTGAGCATGAAGTTGAAGGCGGCGACGGCAGCGGAGTCGTCGACTGGGAAGAGGCAGTTGACTTTGCGACCGGGGAGGTCGAGGAGGGCGGAGATGATGGCGGGAGATTGGTGAGAGAAGCCGTTGTGGTCTTGGCGCCAGCACATGGAGGTGGAGAGGAGGTTGACGGCCGGCCAAGGTTTGCGCCAAGCGACGGCGTCCATTTGTTTGTAGAATTTGATTTGTTGGAAGATTTGGGAGAGGATGATAGAGAAGAAGGCTTCGTAGCTGGTCATCATGGCTTGTTCGCCGTTTGAGAGGTGGCCGAGGAGAGTGGCGAAGAGGGTGTTTTCTGAGAGGAGCTCGACGATGTGGCCGTCGGGGGCGGAGGGGAGGTCGAAGTCTTTAACGGGGAGGCTCCAAGCGCGAGATTGGGTGTCGTAAACTGTGGCGAGGCGGTTACTCGTGGTTTCGTCGGGCGAGAAGAGATAGAAATGGGGGTCTTTGGCGAATTGGTCTTTGAGGAGAGTGCCGAAGGTTTTGGCGATGTTGATTTTTTCGGTGCCGGGGTGTTCGACACGAGCGACGGGGGTAATCATATGGTAAAGCCTTTCTGTGGGTCGAAGAGTTCTTCGAAATGGTAACTTTTGAGCCAATCTTCAAGGATTTTGAGTTGAGTGGGGTCGGTTTTGGCGAGGGGGAGGGGGATTTGGTGGGCAAGATAGTTGTCGGCGACTTTTTGGCCGTCGACTTCTTCGGGGCCGGTGGCGCCTTTGTCAGATTTGAAGATGAGGAAGGGGTTTTGGATGGTCTGGGCGAAGGCGAGAGCGAATTGGAATTGTTCGGAATCGTCGCTAGGGACAACGATGGGGGTGAAGCCGAAGCCGCGGATGAGTTGGTTTTGCTCGTGTTCGGAGCGGCGAGCGAAGACGGTGGGGCCGGAGATTTTGTAGCCGTTGAGATGGAGGATGGGAAGAACGCGACCGTTGCCGGTGCCGCCGAGGAGAGCGCCGAGGTTCATTGAGGCGAGAGCGGAGCCAGTTTCGAATTCGCCGTCTCCAAGGAGAACCGCGACGGTTTTTTCTGGGTGGCCGAGGATGGCGCCGTAAGCTGCGCCGAGGGAGTAGCCGAGTTCGCCACCTTCGGTGATGACGGTGGGAGTGAGGGGGGAGGAATGGCTGGGGAAGCCACCTGGAAAGGAGAAGTTTTTGCAGAGGTAAGCAATTCCCTGTGCGTCGCGGGTGGCCTTGGGGTCGATTTGCTCAAGGTCGCCGTCGAAGAAGAGGTTAGCTTGGAGGGCAGGAAAGCCGTGGCCGGGGCCGAGGATGAATTGAAAAGCTTGAGCGCGAGAGGTGAAAAAGTGGTGGAGGTTGGCGTAGATGGAGTTGATGCCGGGACAGGTGCCCCAGTGGCCAAGGAGGCGGGACTTAACATCAGCAGGGGCGAGAGGAGTCTGGAGTAAGAAGTTGTTGGTGAGGAAAAGCTGGGCGACCGTGAGGTAGTTGGTTGCGCGGATGCGTTGATTGAGGCGAGAGAGTTCCTTGCCGGTGATGCCCATGCCCTGTTGCATGGTTTTATTTTAGCATAAAAAGTTTTTTGGAGGAAGCGGGTTTGGTATAATGGGGCTATGAATATATTTGTGATGATAATTTGTGGGGTGATTTTAGTAGAGACGACGTATTTGACGGTGCGGAGTTTGATGGGGAAGGCGAACCATGGGAGGGGGCATCGGAAAGTGTATGTGGATACGAGTGCGTTGATAGATGCGCGGGTGTTAGAGGTGGCAAAGACGGGGTTTATTTCGGACGATTTGATTATTCCAAAGTCGGTGACGCGAGAGTTGCAACTTTTGGCGGATGGGAAAGATGCGGAGAAGCGGAAGCGGGCGCGCGAAGGGTTGAGTGCAGTGAGCGAGCTGGAGAGAGTAGTGCATTTTAATACGACGATTTTGGATGATGATGAGTTGGGGAGGATGCCGGTGGATGAACGATTGTTGACACTGGCGAAGGAGAATAATGGAGTGATTCTGACGTGTGATTATAATCTTTGTAAGGTGGCAGTGACGGAGAATGTGTTGCCGCTGAATGTGAATGATTTGGCGCTGGCGTTGGGAGGTGAGCTGGAAGTGGGAGATAGGTTAAAGCTGAAGATTACCGAGAAAGGTAATAATCCCGGGCAAGGGATGGGGCATTTGCATGATGGGACGATGGTGCTGGTAGATAATGCGGCGGATTTGATTGGTGATGAAGTGGAGATTGAGATTGTGCGATTTTATCAAACCCCGTCAGGGCGCATGGTGTTTGCAAAGCTGACGGGGCCGAAGCGGGGCGGACGGAATGGCGGGTTTAAGAGTCGGAAGAGGACGACTTTTGGGCGGGTACCGTTATCTGCGACTGAGCGGTAGCGCCGTATAAGGGGTCGGTAACGGTGATGATGATAGTGAGGGGTTCTTCGTTGTCGGAAGGAATGATGTAGTTGGGGGTGAAGGTGGAGCTAGGGATGGAGGCGCTAGAGACGGCAGCCTCGCCATTGACGGCGACGGAATAGGTGCCGTTGAGGATATTACTACCAGTGACACTGACGCTGATTTTGTTGCCAGAGCGAGAGGCGGTGATGGCGGGAGCGGTGTAAGAGCAATCGTCTTCCTCTTCCCTGTTGTAGTTATCGGGAGTGTTGTAGACTTCTTTTTTGGTCATGGGGTCGGTAGTTTTGGTGACTTCGATAGCGACGACGTAGTCAGGATTGGTACAGGTGGTGGCGAGTTTGCCGTTGAACTTGTTGAAATTGAGGGTTTCTTTGGAGACACCTGAGGTTTTGTCGCTATACCAAGATGGCCAGATGTCGGTTTTGCCGTTGACGGTCATGGTGTGGAGGCCGGCGGGGCGGCTGGGAACGTCGCCAGAGTTCCACTTGCCTTGAGGGCCGTAGACGTCTTTGTGGACGGATTCCATGTAGTTGTTGACGACGCGGCGAACAATGCTGTTGTCGGAATTCCAGAGGCCGGAGCCATCGTGGTTGCCGTTCCAGACGGCGGTGGCGATGCGGGAGGAGAAGCTAATCATGAGAGAGTCTTTAGTGACGGCGGAGTTAGCAGTGGTGGTGGTGCCGGTCTTGGAGGCGGTTTCGACGCCAGGGACGATGAACCCGTAGGCGTAGGACTGGGCGCCGAAGGCGAGTTGGGAGCGAGCGACGGCGTCGTGAAGGATGTCCCAAATCATGTAGGCGACTTGTTCGTCGACGACGCGGGTGCCGGCGCTGTCTTTCCAGCTTTCGAGGACGTCGCCAGCGCTGTTTTTGACTTCGAGGATGTAGGCGAGGTCTTTGTAAGAGCCACCGCGGGCGATGGAGGCGTAGGTGTTGGCGTGTTCGATGAGGCGGACGCGGCAACCGGAGCCAATGGCAATAGAGAGGCCGGCGGAAGTGGCGTCTTCGGCACAGTAGGAAACGTCGCCGAGTTTATGGAGGACATCGAGGGAATTTTGGATGCCGTTGATATAGAGGGCTTTGACGGCGGGGATGTTAAGAGAGTTGGAGAGGGCTTGGCGGATGGTGATGTTGCCGTAGAATATGCCGGTGTAGTTGCGGAGCATGCAGGAGCCTTGGTAGCCGTTGCAGTAGATGGAGTCGATGTTTTCGTCTTTAAGGATGGTGCCGGGGCCAAAGTTGACGCCTTCGCGTTGCATGAAGAGCGGGGTGTAGTCGAGGACGGGCTTGATGGAGGAGCCGGGTTCGACGAGGGAGTTAGCGGCGTTGAAGGAGCCATATTCGGGGTTGGAAAAGTCGACAGAGCCGACCATGGCGATGACTTGGGAGGTTTCGACGTCGACGGAGGCGAGGGCGATGTTGTCGGAGCCGTTCCAGTTGAACATGCTGGCGCCGGTGGCAACAGCGGCCTCGGCGACCTGTTGGGCTTGGTAGTCGAGGGTGGTTTTGATGGTGAAGCCACCAGAGCGAAGAGTGGAGTAACCGTATTTTTCTTCGAGCTGTTCTTTGACTTCGAGGACGAAGTGGGGGGCAAGCATGCCTTCGTATTGGGAAGCTTCGGGCTTGATGGTGTCGAGAATGGCGACTTTTTTGGCTTCCTCGGCTTCTTCGGCGGTAATGTAGCCCATTTCTTTCATGATTTCGATGGCGTATTGTTGGCGCTGGATGAGGGTTTCGTTGCCGTAGGTGTTGTAAGGGTTGTAGATGGCAGGGTTGTTAGGGATGGCGGCAAGGAGAGCGGATTCGGCGATGTTGAGGTCTTTGGCGGACTTGCCGAAGTAGGTTTGAGCGGCGGATTCGACGCCGTTGCGGCGGCCGCCGTAGGGGCTTTCGTTGAGATACATGGTAAGGATTTGTTCCTTATCATACATTTTTTCGAGTTCGACGGCGAGGATGAGTTCCTTGATTTTGCGGGAGATGCCACCGCGGTTGGCAGATTGGGCTTCGTCGGCAAAGTAGACTTGTTTGATGAGCTGCTGAGTGAGGGTGGAGCCGCCTTGGACGCTTTTGCCAGAAAGGGTGGCGATGACGGCGCGGATGAGGCCGGAGAAGTCGACGCCGGGGTGAGAGTAGAAGTTTTTGTCTTCTAGGGCGATGGTGGCTTGGCGGACGTAATCGGAGATTTCGTCGCCAGAGACGACTAGGCGGTAGTTTTCGGTGCCGGTGTCTTCCCAGAGGACGACGCCGTTGCGGTCGAGGTAAGTGTTGACGGTGTCGGAAATGACGATGTCGTCGAGCTTGATATCAGAAATGTCTTTTTTGTAGTAGAGGAAGAGGCCGCCGATGCCGATGATACCGAGGAGAAAGCAGGCGAGGAAGAACTTGAAGACTTTTTTGAGACCACGCCAAGAGAACCAGTAGCGGAAGACACGCTTGGGGTGGAGGTGGGCGAAGAAGCGTTTGATGGGTTGCTTGGGGAGAGTGGCGAGGTCTTCGGCGCGGCGACGAGCTTCGCGGTCGCGGCGGAGCTTGCGCTTGTAGCGGCGGCGCTCGAAGAAGCCCATGTTTTTGAGGTCGTGCTTGGTGGCCTGTTTGCGCTCGGACTTGATGGCCTTTTTCTCGGCGCGCGAGAGTTTGGCTTTTTTAGGTTTGCGAGATTTTTCGGTCTTGTGAGACTTTTTTTTATCGTCTTTTGGCATATATATTATTATAGCACAAATGCGTGTGGAAAATTACATAAGCTATTTTAGGGTGATTTTGACCATGGCGGGGCGGATGACTTCGCCTTCGTAAAGGTAGCCGGGGCGGAGGGTTTCGGTGATGATTTCTTGGGTGCCGGAGCCTTCGGACATGACGGCTTCGTGGAGGTTGGGGTCGAATTCGGTGCCTTTTTGGGTGTTGATTTTTGTGAGGCCGAGGGAGGTGAGGGATTTTTCGAAGGATTTGGTGAGGGGAGTGAGTTCTTTGTAAACTTGGATGGCGCGGTCGAGGTCGTCGAGAAGGGGGAGGAATTTGGCGACGGTGCTTTCGCGGGCGAGTTTTTTGGCGGTTTCGCGGTCTTTTTCGACGTTTTTACGGAAGTTTTCGAAGTCGGCACGGGTGCGTTGGAGGTCAGCGATGAGCTCGGCGATTTGGGTGTCTTTATGGTCAGGGGGGGTGGATTGAGATTGAGCGGGATTTGATTGAGGCTGGGCGGAATCTGGAGTTGGGTTGGGGGTTGTGGTAGGTTTGGTGGAGGGTTTTTTCATGGGTTAGAATCCTTTCTCAAGCATCTCGCCGGCTTGACGGACGAGAGACATGACTTTTTGGTAGTTTTGGCGGGTGGGGCCGAGGACACCGATGTAGCTGTTGTCGGAGAAGGGGGAGCGGAATTTGGAGATGATAAGGGAGACACCAGAGGCTTTGCCGATGGGGTTTTCTTGACCGATGAAGATGTTGAGTGGTTCGCCAGGGGCGGCTTCGCGGAGCCATGGCTCGAGGTTGTCGAGGAGTTTGGCGACGGCGTGGACACGGGCGAGGTCGACGAATTCGGGCTGAGTGAGGAGGCGAGAGATGCCAGCGAGGTAGAGTTGGTTGCCAATGGTGCCGAGGCCGAGGTTGCCGGTGAGTTCGACGAGGGAGTCGACAGCGGATTTGATGGTGGCTTCGATGGAGGCTTGGGAGGAGATGCGGACTTCTAGGGCGTGGGTGGGGCGGCTAACGGGGGCTTCGAGGCGGGGGAGGTCGTAAGCGGGGCCTTCGTTGAAGTCGGCGGATTCGGATTCTTCGACGAGGGAGTTGACGTAGTAGCGGTAGCCCGCGTCGGTGGGGATGCGACCGGCGGAAGTGTGGGGCTGGGCGATGAGGCCGAAGCTTTCGAGCTTGGCCATTTCGGCGCGGATGGTGGCAGAGGAGACGTCGAAAAGTTTGGCCAAAGTGACGCTACCGACTGGGGTGGCGACTTCGGCGTATTGCTCGATGATGGCGAAGAGGATTTCTTTTTGACGGTCAGTTAAGTTCATGGAGTATATTATAGTCGGTTGGCAGTCGCGCGTCAAGAGTGCTAGTTTTTGTTTTCGATGGCTTCGAGACCAGGAAGGGCGTTGCCGGAGAGGAATTCGAGAGCGGCGCCGCCGCCGGTCGAAAGGAGGGTGAAGTTTAATTTGCTGTCTTCTTTTATAAGGGTTTCGGCGAAAGCGGTGGTGTCGCCACCGAGGATGATGGACTCGATTTCGGGAGATTCGCCGAGGGTTTTGAGGAAGATGGTGCTAGAGGTTGCGAAGGCGATGTCTTCGGCCTTGCCGAGCAGTCCGTTCCAGATGACGGTTTTGCTGTTTTTGGCGGTTTCGACGAATTTGGCGGTGGAGATGGGGCCGCAGTCGAGTTTGTTGCCCTCGCCGTCTTCGTCGAAATCTTCGGCGATGTAGATGTTGTCGGCCGGTTGGACGGCGCCGTCGGCGGCGATTTTGCCACCGACGCAGATTTGGTCGGCCTTAGTTTTGAACGCTTCGATGAGGGGGGCTTTGTCGTCGACTTTGGCGCCGCCGAGCATGAGCATGAGGGGCTTTTTGGGGTTTTCGAGGACTTTTTTGAGGGAGGTGATTTCTTTTTCTAGGAGGAGGCCGGCGTAAACGGGGAGGTTTTTGGCGACGGCGGAGGTGGAGGCGTGGGCGCGGTGGATGACAGCGAATCCGTCTTGGACATAGACGTTGGCGCCGGTGGTGTCGATGATTTCGTTGATGAAGGATTCGTCATTTTTTTCTTCGCCTGGGTAGAAGCGGAGGTTTTCGAGGAGGAGGATGCCGCCTTTTTTGAGGTGTTTAACGGCGTCTTCGACGTCGGGGCCGGAGACGTCATCAACGAAGTCGACTTGAGTGCCGGCGAGGAGTTCGGCGAGCTTTTCGGCGACGGGCTTGAGGCTGAGGTCTTTGACCTTTTTC
>CAZDTL010000020.1:0-12623 GCA_964508335.1 uncultured Candidatus Saccharibacteria bacterium | reverse complement strand
GCGGGGAAGCATGTGACGGCGATTTATTCGGGGAAGACGCCGAATGTGTTGCAGTTTTTGAAGCCGGAAGAGCGATTTGAGACGGGGACGGAGAGTTTGCAGGATTTTGTGATTGCACTAAATAAAGATAAAGCAGATCATTTGCGGTATAAGATTGATGGCGATTTTGTGAAGGTGTATGTGACGCCGTATAAGACGACGATTTCTGGGGATGATATTGAGTTTTCTCGTGGGGATTATAATGTTGATTTGGTGATTTCTTTGAACGTGCCGGCGGCGACGGAGTTTGATGCGGCGCTCAAGGAGCATGGGCGGATTATGCATGATGCGAGTTCGGTGAACATTACGAATGGGGCGGCAGGGAAGTTTGGTGATGTGGAATGGGTGGACGAGAAGGCGAGTTCGATTTCTGAGATGGTGGCGAAGTTGGCGTTTGGTTTGGGGGTGCAACTAGATGCGGCGACGGCGACGGCGTTGTTAACGGGGTTGGTGGCGGCGACGGATAGGTTCAAGAATCCGGCGACGACGCCAGATGCGATGGTGCTGGCAGCGAAGCTGATGGGGGCGGGGGCGGATCAGCAGTTGGTGGTGCAGAACGTGCAGGGGGAAGTGGTGTTTGATGGAAGTGAGGGGGGTAAGAGTATGGTGTTGGCGGGGGCGGGGGCGGAG
This sequence comes from uncultured Candidatus Saccharibacteria bacterium, assembly GCA_964508335.1. Taxonomy (GTDB): domain Bacteria; phylum Patescibacteriota; class Saccharimonadia; order Saccharimonadales; family Saccharimonadaceae; genus Nanosyncoccus. The sequence goes on along the minus strand of CAZDTL010000020.1, from coordinate 11,954 downwards.
GCGCCGGCGGAAGCTACTAAAGAAGCGGAGGATGCAGCGAAGTTGGATATTGCTCATGGGAAAGAGGCGACGGAAGAATCAGTGAAAGTGGAGGGGCCGGAGCCAGAAGCGATAGAGGAGTCAGCGAAGGTTGAAGAGCGAGAAGTGACAGAGGGGCCGGTGAAGGCTGAAGAAGTTGGCACGACAAGTGTGGGGCAAGAGATGGATTCAGTGAAGGCGGCAATGGCAGAAGCGTTGAGCCCGATGGGTGCACCGGCGGGGGCGCCAGCAGAGAATACGGTGGCTGGGGTGGAGGTAGCGGTGGCGCCAGGGGGCGCCGGAGGGTATGCGGGCGGTTCGATGGCAGATCAGATTTTGAATAACATCGAGAAAGAGAAGTCGAACGTGGGGGCGACGGATTACGGAAAGATGATAGATGAGGCGCTGGATGAGCCGTTGCCCGGAGAAGGCGGAATACAGGTAGGGCAGGAAGGTTTGAATGGTCCGCAGGTGAATACGCAGGATGTAGATAAGGTAGATGTGCCGCAAGGAAATCCGATGGCGGGAGTGGGGGTGATGCCGGTGGCTAGTCCGGTGGCACCGGCAGTCAATGAAGAAGAAGATGCGATGAAGATTATTAAGGCGGCGCAGACAGAGGCGAATGCGCCTCTTGCCGGTGCGGTGTCCGGGGGAGAGTTGCCGAAGATTGTGCCGACGGGTGGGTCGCTAGGTTATGAAGCTCCAGTGGGGAGCGAGACGAACCCGATGATGGGTAATGGGATTGAGTCAAGTGCGATGCCGATGCCAGGGCAAGAGGTATTGCCACCGCCAGTGTTGCCGACACCAGATTTTGGGGCGATGCCGCCAAGTGTTGAGCCGGTGGGGACGGGTGTGGCCGAGCCAGTGTCAAGTCCGGTGCCGGATGTGAGTGTGGGGGTGGATGCTGGACTGGCGAGTGTGCCGACGGTGGATGCGGCGGGGTTGCCGCAGATGCCGCAAGTGGTGGGAGTGCCGCAAGCTCCGGTGATGCAGGCGTTGGGGAATGAAGCGGTGGGGATGCAGACGGGAGTGGGGAATTTTCAGAGTCAAGAGCAGATAAGTAATTCGATGAATAACGATGGTAATTCTTCGGATCCGTCGGCGTTTAAGATACCGGGAATACATACATAATAGCATAAAAGCGCGTAAGCGCTTTTTTGACGGGAACTTTTTCGCAATCGTTAAAATAACCTGAATAGCCTGTTTCTTTCGCGCGGAGGCAAGCTCGTGCTCAGAAACGGTATCCAGGTTATTTTTACTGTTGGAAAAGTTCTTTATTGTCTCAAAAAGCGCTTACGCACTTTTCCGAGAATTGTTCAAGAGTAAGGGAGTCTTTGACGTCGTAGTTGGCGATTTTGGTGCGACGAAGAGCAGTGAGGTAGGCGCCGGTGCCGAGGGCTTGGCCAATGTCTTCGCCGAGCGTGCGGATGTAAGTGCCGGAGGAGACTTGTGTGCGGATTTTGAGGGTGGGGAATTGGTAGTCTAGGATGTCTATATTATATATATGGACTTTTCTGGTGGGGGCATCTACTTCGAGGCCTTTTCTGGCGAGTTTGTAGGCACGTTCGCCGTTTATTTTGATAGCGGAGAAGGCGGGGACTTTTTGATCGATTTCGCCAATGAAGCTTTGAATAATTTTTTTGATTTCAGTTTCGCTGGGGGCTGGGCCTGAATATTTTTTTTGTACAATGCCTTCTGGATCCCCTGTGGTGGAGACTTCTCCGAGTTTTATTTCTGCTTCATATTCTTTATCAAGTTTTAAAAAATCGTTACTCTTTTTGGTAGCTTTGCCGACGAGCAGAATCAAAAGGCCGGTAGCGAATGGATCTAAAGTGCCAGTGTGGCCAACTTTGATTTTTTTGATGCCGGTTTTTTGGGAAAGGGCGCGACGAACTTTGGCGACTACTCCGAAGGAGGTGATGCCGGCGGGTTTATCAATTAAAATGATTTCTTCCATGAAGATATTATAATGGAAATCTTGCTCTAAATCTACCTCTGTGTTATAATTATTGGCATGATTAGCAAAGATAAGAAAGCAGAGGCTATCAAGAAGCTCGCGCGTTCTGAAAAAGACGTGGGTTCTCCTGAGGTGCAAGTGGCTATCCTGACCGAGAGGATTAAGGAAGTGACTGAGCATGTGAAGGCGAACAAGCACGATTTTATGGCGAGGCGCGGGCTGATGCAAATGGTCGGGCGGAGAAAGAAATTGCTCAAGTATCTTGAGAAAAACGATTTCGAAACCTATAAAGCGACCGTCAGCAAACTTGGTTTGCGTAAGTAGCCTCTCAAATATAACTTTTCTCCGGGTTTATTCGGTAAGATTAGACGCAGGGAAAAGAGAAATCCCGTCCTTGGAGAAGGGCGGGATTTTTGTGGGAGGGTTAGGCGTGGCCAATAATTGCGTCGGTAATCAGTTCTTGAGGTGCGTCAGACTGGGTGGATTGGCTGTGGCTGATGGCGTAGCGTCGGCGAGCTTCGCGCTTTTCGGCGTCGGTTTTCTTGGCTTTGCGAATGTTGATGCGGACGCAGAAGTCGTCGATGAGTTTGTGGGCGGTTTTGACATCGGTGCCAATGGTGGCGGCATAGCCGTCGGGAGCCTCGACCCACTCTTGAATATATTTGGCTAAGCGCCAAATGAATTCGTCGACTTCTTTGGCAAAAGCAGTTTGGATTTCTGTTTCGCTGGGGCGTACGGCCATTTTGTCGTAGACGGCGCAGTTTACATCTACCATATATTTGCGCAACGAGCGTTCTTTTTGATTGAAAGCATTGCCTAATTCGACGTCGCAGGGGCTGAATTGGATTAAATGGGTCTTCTTCCCGTTTTCGTCTTTTTCTTTGACGAAGGAGTTGCGGAAGTTGACGGCAATTTCTGTGATTGGATCGATGGGGAACAGGGAGAAGTCCCATAGAACGTAGAAGGTGTTGCGGTTCCATTTGGAGATGATGATTTCTGGTGGGATAACAGAGATGCTAGTGGTTGGCATTTTGAGTAGCCCTCCCTTTTAAGGTTCTCTATCTCTATGCAGAAGAGATAGGATGATGGTTTTATTATATCATACATAAGCGTAAAAGTCAAGATAGGACAAGGGGGCGGAGTGTGGTATAATGGGGGTAGTAAATTAATATGGGAAAACGGCAGAGAAGAGAGCCGAATGCGGTCGGGTTTGTTCTCTGAGGTTTTCTCAAGAAAGGGATCCTTAATGGAGATTATTAATCCGAGTGGCAAGAAAACCACGGTGGTGAAGACGAATTGGCTGGGGAGAGAGTTGAGTTTAGAAGTGAACAGAGTGGGATTTAGGACGACATCGAGCGTGTTGGTAAAATATGGCGATACGGTGGTGCTTGGCTCGGTGGTGGTGGGGACGAAGCCGGTGGTGCAGGACTTTTTCCCGCTGTCGATTGACTATGAAGAGAAGTTTTATGCTTCGGGGAAGATTTCTTCGAGTAAGTTTATTAAGCGAGAGGGGAAGCCGAGCGATAATGCTGTGCTCGTGGGGCGGTTGATTGACCGGCCGATTCGTCCGTTGTTCCCGAAGGGCTATCGCCAAGAGGTGCAGGTGGTGACGACGGTGCTGTCGATGGACCCAGATTTTCGTCCGGATGTGGTGGCGATGGTGGCAGCGTCGAGTGCTTTGATGAATGCTGGGGTGCCGTTTGATGGGCCGGTGGCGGGGCTACGTATCGGTAGGATTAATGGGGAGTTCAAGGCGTTTCTTACACCAGAGGAGAGGGAAAAGTCCGCGCTTGACCTCGTGGTGGCCTGTAAAGATGGCAAGGTTGTGATGGTGGAAGCCGGCGCGAAAGAAGTGCCGGAAGAGATGATTATTGAGGCGATGCACTGGGCGGTGGAAAATGTGCAACCGGCGTTGGATCTGCAGAGAGAGCTGCAGAAGGTGGTGGATTGTCCGGAGCAGGAATACGAACTAGTTTTGCCAGACCCGGAGATTCAAGAGCGAGTTGATAAGTGGACAGAGGGGAAGTTTGGCGAGAAGGTGCGGGGGAATGTGCTGGAGCGTGCGCGAGTGTTGGACGAGATGAAGTATGAGATGCATGACCAGTTTGCGTTGGAGTTGGGGCAGGGCGAGACGGATAATGAAAAGGTGGAATGGTATGATGAGAATTTGCGCGACCAATATAATCAGGCGTTTGAGTTGGCGGTGCACCATGAGGTGCGGCGTTCGATTGTGGAGGATGGGATTCGCCCGGATGGGCGGAAGACGACTGAGGTGCGGCCACTGTCTTCGCAGGTGGGGATTTTGCCAAGGACGCACGGGTCGAGCCTCTTTACGCGGGGTGTGACGCAGGCGATGAACATTGTGACATTGGCGCCGCTTTCCTTTGCGCAACTCGTGGATACGATGGAGGTGACAGATGGCAAGCGCCGCTATATGCATCACTATAATGCGCCGGCTTATACGGTGGGCGAAGTGGGGCGGTTAGGTTCGCCGGGGCGCCGTGAGGTGGGGCACGGGTATTTGGCCGAGCGAGCGTTGATGCCGGTGTTGCCGGATGAAGAAGATTTTCCGTATGCGATTCGTAGTGTGACGGAGATTATGTCGCAGAATGGGTCGACTTCGATGGCTGCGACGTGTTCGTCGTGCTTGGCCTTGATGGATGCCGGGGTGCCGTTGAAGCGACCGGTGAGTGGCGTGGCCATGGGGTTGATGGTGGATGTGCCGAAGGGCCAAGAGATTACCGCGGATGATATTGATAAAGCGTATGTGCTGACGGATTTGATGGATGCGGAGGATTTTGCCGGAGATATGGACTTTAAGGTGACGGGGACGACGGAGGGGGTGACGGCGCTTCAGATGGATATGAAGGTGCATGGGTTGCCGGTGGAGATTTTGGAGAAGGCGATTAAGCAGTCGCATGAAGGCCGGATGTTTATTTTGGAGCATATGCTGTCGGTGTTGCCTGGGCCGAGAGAGAAGATTTCTGAGTATGCGCCGAGAATTGAGAAGATTATGGTGAAGCAAGAGAAGATTGGGGCGATTATTGGTAAGGGTGGGGAGACGATTAATAAGATTACTAGCGAGACGGGAGCGACGGTGGATGTCGAGGAGTCAGGCTTGGTGACCGTGTCGGGGGCGGATCCGAAAGCGATTGAGAAAGCCGTAGCGTGGATTAAGAGTTTGGTGGAAGAGCCAGAGGTGGGGAAGATTTATGACGGCGAAGTAGTGACGATCAAGGATTTTGGGGCGTTTGTGAACATTATGCCGGGGATTGATGGGATGCTCCATGTGTCGCAAATTTCCGATAAGCGGGTTGAGAAAGTGACAGATGTGCTGAAGGTGGGGCAGAAGGTGCGTGTGAAGTTGGTGGCGATTGATGATAGGGGGAGGTTGTCTTTGACCATGCGCCACTTAGACTAAGGAAGGATTCGTAGTTTAGAGATAAGTAGATTTGACAAAACGAATATGTTTTGATATAATAAGATATGAAGTCGTGAGGCTTCATATTTTATTCTCATGGGGAGGGAAGAACCTTATGGTCGTAGTATTGGTAGTGGCGTTGATTGCTTGCTGCGCGATTTGTGGACGCAGGCGGAGTGAGGATGCACTGGAGCGTCGAGAGATACCGGAAGAGGTGCTGGCACGGCAGATGCCGGGCGAGTATCCTGGCTACAAGAGCCTGTTCGAATCTCAGGCACGGGCGCGACTGAATCTTCCGTTGATGCGTTGATTACTACTATTACTACCTACTTTCGGAGCCGGGTTGCCGGCTCCTTTTCTTGTTAGAGGATTTGCGGGAAAGAATAGAGTGTGATATATTATAATAGTTATGGCTACGAAGAAGAAATCAGCAAGTAGAGGTGGAAGAAGCTCGGTGCGGGGTGGAAGCCGAGGGAAAAGTGGTTCGCGGCGTAATACGCGCGAGGTGCGAAAGAAGCAAGAACTGCCGGGAGGTTGGGGGCAACAGGTGTTGGCGCTGATTTTATTGGCGATTTCGGTGATTTTGGTGGCGACGTGGTTTTCTGGAGAGAAGAACGAGGCGTATAAAATTGTGTTTTCTGTGATTGGCAACGGGATGTATGTGTTGCCGTTTTTGTTTACATATTTAGCGGTGAAGATTTTTAGGAGTGAAGATAATCGGTTGCCGGTGATTGTGTGGGTGGTGTCGATATTGCTGATTGCGTTTGCGGCGGGGGCGAGCGGAGTATCGACGTATGGCGAGAAGGGGGCGCACGGGGGAGCGGTGGGGCAGTGGATGAATGAGCTGATTTTGCCGATGTTTGGGCAGGGAACGGCGATTTTTGTGTATGTGGTGTTGATTGCAGTGTGCTTGTTGTTTATTTTGCAGAAGACGCCGAGTGCGGTGGTGAAGGGGTTGCGTGGGTCGTTGAAGGGGAGGGAGAGGCAGGTGCCAGAAGTTTCTGATGATGAGATCGAAGAAGTTGAGGAGGGGAAGAAAAAGAAGTTGGAATTCCGCGTGAACAAGGGGGTGGCGGTGGAGGAAGCTGAGAAGAAAGAGGAGCAACCAGTGAAGAAACGAGGGCTGTTTGGGCGAGGGAAGGAAGAGCCGGTGATGGTCGCGAAGGGGGCGGAGGCGAAGCCGGAAGTGAAACCGGAGAATAAGGGAGCGTTGGTGTCGGTGTCGGATATGGATTGGAAGAAGCCGAGCGTGGAGTTGTTGGAGAAGAAGCAGAGCCCGGCGGATGCGGGGAACATTCAGCAGAATGCAGTGGTGATTAAGTCGACACTGGCGGAGTTTGGGATTGACGTGGAGATGGAGGGGGCGAACATTGGACCGAGGGTGACGCAATACACGATGCGGCCGCCGGCGGGAGTGAACTTGTCGAAGATTTTGGCGCGCGATAGGGAGTTGGCGCTGAATTTGGCGGTGGATAAAATTAGGATTGAGGCGCCGATTCCGGGAACGCGGAGCGTGGGGGTGGAGATTCCGAATGTGCGGTCGGCAGATGTGCGGATGCGGGGGATTTTGGAGAGCCAAGAATGGAAGAAGGCGGAGGATGTGTTGACGTTTGCGGTGGGGAAGGATATTTCTGGGAAGAACGTGGTGGCGAATCTTGCGAAGATGCCGCACCTGTTGATTGCAGGGACGACGGGTTCGGGTAAGTCGGTGATGACAAATACACTGATTTCTTCGTTGCTGTATCGTAATTCGCCGAGCGATTTGAAGTTGATTATTGTGGATCCGAAGCAGGTGGAGATGGCGCAGTATGAAGATATACCACATCTTTTGACACCGATTATTACGTCGACAGAGAAAGCACTGTCGGCGATGAAGTGGGCGGTGAATGAGATGGAGAAGCGCTATACACTGATGGCCGAGAAGAAGGTGAAGAACATTACGGATTATAATGCGTTGATTGCGAAGAAGATGGCGGAGGCGAGCGAAACAGATGGAGAGAGTGAGGAGCCGCAGGAGGGGAAGATGCCGTTTATTGTGGTGATTGTGGACGAGATGGCGGATTTGATGATGATGGCGGGGAAGGATTTGGAGATGTTGATTGTGCGGATTGCGCAGAAAGGGCGTGCGGCGGGGATTCACTTGGTGCTGGCGACCCAGCGGCCGGAGGTGAAGGTGATTACAGGGTTGATTAAAGCGAACATTCCGGGACGGATTGCGTTTGCGGTGGGGAGCCAGATTGATTCGCGGATTATGCTAGACCAAGGTGGGGCGGAGAAGTTGCTGGGGAAGGGTGATATGCTGATGTTGACGACGGAGATGATGGGGAAGCCGCGGCGGATTCAGGGGGCGTGGGCGAGCGATCAAGATATTGCGAAGTTGACGGACTTTTTGAGGGCACAGAGACCGCCAGAGTATAATCCGGATGTGGTAGCGCAACCAGTGCAGATTAAGGGGATGGGGCCGGCGGATGGTGGGGCATTTGGCGATTTGGGACGGAAGTATGACCCGAATGACCCAGTGGTGCGGAAGGCGGTGGAGATTTCTATTTCTAAGGGGAAGTTCTCGACGGCGATGTTGCAGACGTATCTTGGGAAAGGGCATGGGTTTGTGAGCGGGCTGGCGATTTGGTTTGAGGAGATTGGGGTTATAGGCCCTCAAAATGGCAACAAGCCGCGCGATATGCTTATTAAGTCTATGGAAGAGTTTGATAATTTGGCTAATCTGTGATAAAATATAGTCGTTATTAACTCAGGGAGTGGATTTAGTCGCATTCCCGTTAACCAAAGGAGCAAATCGTGAAGCAATACGAACTTACGTTCTTGGTTCATCCGGATTTAGAGATGAACATTGAGACGGTGGTCAGTAAAGTGAAAGACTTGATTTCTGCCAATGGTGGTAAGGTGGCGAAAGAAGCCCTTGAGGGCAAAAAGCGTTTAGCTTATACCATTAAGGTTCAAGACTATGCGGTGTATTATTACATCGAAGCTGATCTGCCGGCTGAGGCGCCAGCGAAGATTTCTGGTGTTCTTAACATTACGGACGAAGTGTTACGCTATCTTCTCGTAGCTGTGGATGAGCGTAAGCTCAAACTTGAAGCGAAGAGGGCAGCACGTCGTGCGGCGCATGCCGAAGATGCACAAGAAGAAAAAACTGAGGAGGAATAATTTATGCGTGGCTTTAGTAAAGCTATTATTACTGGAAACTTAACAAGAGACCCGGAGCTGAGGACAACCCCTAACGGTGCGAGCGTGTGTTCGTTTTCTGTGGCCGTGAATCGCGTGTTTCGCGATTCGAGCGGGAACCAACAAGAGTCAGTGTCGTTTATTGATTGTTCGGCTTGGGGAAAGCTCGGTGAGATGATTGGGCAGTATGCTAAGAAAGGCGCGGGTGTGCTCGTGTCTGGGCGTCTTGACCAGAGAAGCTGGGAAGATAAAGCGACTGGCCAGAAGCGAAGCCGGGTAGAAATTGTGGTGGAAGATTTTAACTTTACTGGGCCAGCGAATAATGATCGGAATAGTGGTGGCTATAATGGCTCTAGTTTTGGTGGGGGAAGTGTCGCGAAAGAAGAGGTAGCACCTGCGTCAGCGGAGGAAGATGCTCCGGCGGACGAAGAGCCTATTGACTTGTCCGAAATCCCATTCTAACAAGTTTAGTTTTAAATGATAATAACCTTAAGAGAAAGAAATAAATATGAGAAGAGTTAAAGTTGACTCGAATATCTATTTTGACTATAAGGATGTGAAGACTTTGCAAAAGTTTCTTGATCCTTATGGTCGAATTGAAGCTGGTGCACGCACTGGTTTGACGGCGAAGCAACAAAGGCAACTTGCAGTTGCTGTTAAAAGAGCACGTCATCTAGCTTTGTTGCCATTTGTGAGCGTAAACTAAGGAGGTCTAAATGTACGGACCAACTGATTTGAAGAAAAATGTGTTGATTACGCTCGACGGGCAACCATATAAAGTAGTTGAGTATTCGCAGAAAGTGATGGGGCGTGGGGGTTCCATCGTGAATGTAAAAGTGAAGAACTTGATTACCGGTGCGTTACTTCCGAAGACCTTTAAGGGTCAGGAGAAGATTGAGCCGGCCGAGGTGACGACGCGGAAAGTGCAGTACCTTTATAAAGATGACGAGAAGTTCTATTTTATGGATCCGGAGTCGTTTGAGCAGTATGAGCTGTTGGCTGAGATGGTGGGCGATGCTAAAGATTTTATGAAGGATGGCGACGAGATGGAGATTCAGTTTTATAATGGAACTCCGATTAACTTAGTACTTCCGAAGAATCTGTGGCTTGAAGTGACCTATACCGAGACGGCCGTGAAAGGCGATACGTCAACGAGCGTGATGAAAGACGCGACGCTGGAGACTGGAGTGGTGGTGAAGGTGCCGGCGTTTATCAAAGTTGGCGATGTCGTAAACATCGACACAGAAACGTATGCGTATAGAGAGCGTAAAAAATAATTTTGTTTCTCGTGCAGAGAATAAGCTTGCGGGGGCGGCGCAGGCTTTTTCTTTTGATTTTAGAGGGAAGGTAGTGCTGGATATTGGGAGTTCGACGGGAGGGTTTACGGAGTATGCGCTGAGCCGGGGAGCGAAGAAGGTGATTGCGGTGGAGAAGGGGACGCGACAGATGAAGGCGCCGCTCAGGTTTGACCCGCGAGTGGTACTATTTGAGAAGACGGATGTGTTTGAGTTTAGGACAGACGAGAGGATTGATGTGGTGCTGGCGGACGTGTCGTTCGTGAGTCTGACGAAAGTTCTCGCCTATGCTAAACGGAACTTGGCGGGGGAGGAGACAGAGTTTTTGGTGATGTTGAAGCCGCAGTTCGAAGCGGAGTCGGAGCAATTAGTGAAAGGGGTGGTAAAGAATGAGAAGATGCGGCGGGAGATTATTAAAAAATTTGAACAATGGCTTGCGGAGAATGAGTTTGTCGTAAAAGGTAAGAGAGACAATAGTTTGGCGGGGAAGAATGGAAATTTGGAGAGATTTTATTGGCTGGTGCTTGCAAAAAAATAAACACAAGCATATAATATAAAGTATGAATTTGTTACAAGGAGTGGGCGATTTCTTCGCGATGGATATCGGGACAACGTCGATACGGATTGTCCAATTAGGAGGCGACCAGCAACATGGCTGGAGTTTGCAGAGGTATGCATATGTGCCGGTAGACGAGAAGACGTTGCAGGATTCTTCGGAGGTGGGAAAGAAGAGATTCCAGGATATTATTTTGACAGCAGTGAATCAAGCGGGGATTAGGACGAAGAACATTGCAGTGGGTTTGCCGGCAGGGAAGACGTTTACTTCGATTGTAGAAGTTGATAACCAAGACCCGAAGGATTTGGCAAAGACGATTAAGTATCAGCTTGACCAGTATATCCCAATGGCGGTAGATGAAGCGAAGGCGGATTTCGTAGTGCTTGGACCGTCGCCAAACGATCCGGCGAAGGCTGAAGTGTTGGTGTCTTCGACGGCGATTGAGTATGCCGAGGCGACTTTGGAGAGGATTGAGGGGATGGGTTTGAATGTGGTGGCGATGGAGCCAGAGCCGTTAGCAATGGCGCGAGCGTTGACACCTCCGGGGGTGGTGGACGCACGGATGATTGTGGACCTCGGTGAGAGGTCGACGGATTTGGTGGTGACTTTCCACGGAGCGCCAAGGTTGGTGCGTTCGATTCCGGGCGGATTTGATGCGTTAGTAAAGACTGTGGCGAATTCACTATCGGTGCGCGAAGATCAAGCGAGGCAGTTTATCTTGAAGTTTGGTTTGGCGCAAGACAAGATTGAAGGTCAAGTGTTTAAAGCGCTCGATTCGACGCTGGAGCAGTTTGCGAGCGAGTTGACGAAGTCGGTGCTATTCTTTCAGGGGAAGTATACGAATGTGAAAGTGGGCGGGATTATTCTGTCGGGCTTTGCGGAGATTATTCCGTTTATTGCGGAGTATATCGAGGCGAAGACGGATGTGCCGACGATGCAAGGGAATCCGTGGCAGTTGGTGCGGGTGTCGCCAGAGCAGAGAAATGCGTTGATGAATGTGGCGAGTGAGTTTGCCGTGGCGATTGGTTTGGCGGAAAGGAGTAATGCGTAATGTTTGAGATTAACCTAGTCCCTGATGTAAAAGCCGAGATGATTGCGGCGCAGAAGAAGCGCAACGTGGTGTTCTTTACGTCGGCAGTGGTATCAGCGATTGCGGCGGGGTTGGTGGTGTTGCTACTAGCCGTGAAGGTAGGGCAAGATGTGAAGATTGGCGCGCAGGATGCGCAACTGGAGCTGATGTCGAATAAGATTGCAAACTATGATGGTTTGGAAGAGTTGTTGACGGTGCAGAAGCAGTTGAGTGATTTGCAGACGATTGCGAGCGAGAAGAAGATGTTGTCGCGCGTGTTTACGGTGCTACATTCGATTGTGAATTCGACAGAAAATGGCGACGAGGTGAAAGTGTCTTCGTTGGATGTGAATTTGGAGACGGCCGATGTGAGCTTTGATGGGCAGGCGAATGCAGGGCCATTGACGGACGGGATTGATTATCGTGTGCTGGAGTCGTTTACAAAGACGATTGGG
>CAZDTL010000019.1:0-12909 GCA_964508335.1 uncultured Candidatus Saccharibacteria bacterium | reverse complement strand
GGTGCGGCATGCCGGTAATGAAAGGAGGTCCGTCATAAAAAACGTAGCTGTTTTTGGCGTCGCGAGCGTCGACGCTTTTTTCGAAAGTGTGGTCTTTTTTCCACCAATCAGAGATGGCTTTTTCGTATTCGATGGCGCGGCGGCGCTTTCCGGCAGTGTATTTCATATTATTGTATTATAACATATTGCGTGCCGGTGGTCGATGGCTAGAGAACGCTGGCCATGACTTCGTCGATGACAGGGAGAGGGGTGCCGGTCCAAGTTTCGTAGGTTTTGCCGTCGGAGTCGGCGACGACGATGGCGGGGTATTCGACGATGTCGCGAGCGGTGCAGAAAGTTTCGCCGTCGGGAAGTTCGGGGTTGAGGATTTCGAGGTCGTAGCTAGACCGGTGTTGGAATTCGTGAATCCACTCTTCGACTTCGCGGGCGGTGTCGGAAAAAGGTTTATAAACGATGATGATTCTCATTTGGCTCCTTGGTGCTGTTTGGCGCGTTGTTTTTTGATGATGGCTTCGAATTCGTCAAGGGTTTGGAATTTGCGGAAGACGCTGGTGTAGCGAACGTAGGCGACTTCGTTCATGCGCGAGAGGACGTCGAGCACGGCTTCGCCGATTTGCTCGCTGGTGACGGAGTCTGTGCCTTCGGAGTAGAGGATGTCCATGGTTTCGTCGACGACTTTTTCGACTTCGAGTTCGCTGTTGAGAAATTTGCCGACACTGCGGCGGATGGAGGTCATGAGTTTGTCGCGGTCGAAAGCTTCGAGTTCGCCGGAGCGTTTTTTGACGGTAAGTTGAGGCATTTCGATACGCTCGTAGGTGGTGAAGCGGTGCTTGCCGTCTGGTGTGACGCGACGACGCCGGATGATGGTGCCATCCAGAACTTCGCGGCTTTCAAGGACCTTGGAGTCACTGATTTTGAATTTGTAGTTCATGCCTTCCCTTTTGGTGGTTAGTTAGTGTTTAAGGCGATTGCGGAGGCTGGGCGGAATATCGAGGTCTTCTTCTGGCTCGGGCTTTTCGATGTTATCCCACATGTTTTGCTTGTTGTTGGTGGTGAATTCGTTAGGTTCGGGAGCGGGAGTGGCTTTGGCGGCGGCTTCTTCTTGGGCTTTTTTGAGGCGCTCGGCTTCGGCGGCGGCACGCTCTAAGCGCTCGGCTTCTTCTTTTTCTTTTTGCTCGGCGAGGCGCTTGGCTTCGAGTTCGCGGTAGTAGTCGCTATCAAAGCCAGTGGCGACGACGGTGATGACGATTTCGTCTTGGAGTTCGGGGCGGATGGAAGCACCGAAGATGATGTTAGCATCAGGTGAGACGGCGGCGGTGATGACCTCGGCGGCTTCTTGGATTTCACTCATGGACATATCGTAGCCACCAGCGACGGAGAAGAGGACGCCTTTGGCGCCTTCTATTTTGACTTCGATGAGCGGAGATTCGATGGCTTGGTTAGCGGCGACAGTGGCGCGGTTTTCACCAGAGGCGCGGCCGATGCCCATGAGGGCGGAGCCGGCGTTTTTCATGATGGCTTTGACATCGGCGAAGTCGAGGTTGATGAGGGAGTGCTCGGTGATGAGCTCGGAAATGCCCTGAACGCCTTGACGAAGAACGTCGTCGGCGATTTTGAAAGTTTCTAGTAGTGGGGTGCGAGGGTCGATGGTTTGGAGGAGGCGGTCGTTAGGGATGGTGATGAGAGCGTCGACGTTGTGTGCGAGATTGGCGATGGCTTCTTCGGCGTTGTCGCGACGTTTGGCACCTTCGAAGGTGAAGGGTTTAGTAGCAACGCCGACGGTTAAGATGTCGCGAGACTTGGCTTCTTCGGCGACGATGGGGCCAGCGCCCGAGCCGGTGCCACCACCAGCGCCGAGAGTGATGAAAGCCATATCAGCGCCATCAAGGGCTTTACCGATGAGCTCGCGGGATTCTTCGGCGGCTTCGCGACCCTTTTCGGGGTCGCCACCGGCGCCGAGACCACGACCGATGTGAACCTTGACGTCGGCATTGGAGTGATGCAGAGCCTGGGCATCAGTGTTGATGGCGACCAATTCAACGCCAGAAAGGCCGACTTCTTTCATGCGGTCGATGGCGGAGCCACCGGCACCCCCGACGCCAATCACCTTGATGCTGGCTGTGCTTTCGACTTCGGATGGTTTGATTTCGGGCATAGTGATTCCTCGCTTACAAATTCTGAACCTATTCTAGCACAGGTAGGTTGAGTTTTTCAAGAGGATTTGAGGGGGCTAGTAGCGAGTGGGGAGTTTGCGAACGTAGATGGTGCGGGGGTTGGTTTCGAAGCGGGAGGCGGCGTAGGCCCATATCATAGTCGAGGGGCTGAAGTTGATGATTTCGGCGGGTTGGGCGATGGTGCCGGAGGCGAGGTCAGCGCCAGAAGTGCGCTTGAACTTGACTTTGCCCGCGGTGAGGACGCCGTTGATGGTGAGGGGGGTGTTGCAAGTGCTGGCGGAGAGGTCGGCGTCGGCGACGTTGTAGCAGGTGTCGATGGTGCCGCCGGTGCCGCTGCCGTTGGCGGCGATGAGCCAAGCGTCGAGGCGAGTGACGCTTTGGTCGATGTTGATGTTTTTGGCGATGATGATGATTTGGGTGAAGGCGTCGGAGTTGATGAGGTTTTGGGTGATGGTGAGGTCGTTCACGGCGTCGCGGACGATGAGGGCTTTGCTGCCCGCGGGGCAACCGCTGCCGCAGAGGGAGTAGAGTTCATCGAGGGCGGTGTTGCCTTCGAAGTAAACGAGGGCTTTTTCTAGGAAGTCGGAACGGGCTTCGATGCCGGAGTTGCCGAGTTTGTGGCAGTTGGTAGTGGTGCAGTTCCAGTTGTTATTGGCGATGGTGAGCGGGTTGCGGTCGAGGAGGGAGGAGGTGGAGGCGGCACCGCTGATGGTGCTGGCGCCGGAACTCATGTTTTTGATGTCTTTATCCTTGCCAGCGATGAGGGCGAAGTCAGCCCAGGAGCCGAAGATTTTGCTACCGGAGGCGGTGTTGTGGACGGATTCGGAGGTGGCGATGCCGCCGTTGGTGATGACCGAGCCGCCCCAAGTCTGGAAGGCTGGGCGTTTGCTGACGTTGCGGCAAGTGGAGTTGGAGACGAAGTATTGGTTGCTGGCGCCAGCGGCGGAGCTGGGGCTTTTGATGGCGATAGCGGTGCAGAACTTTTCTCCGACAGCGAGCGGGGAGTGGTCGGGGTTTTCTACGGTGAGGGTGCCGGTGGTGTAGCTGAGTTGGTAGTGGTCGGTGTCGTAGACGTGGCGAAAGACAGTGTCGACGACGGAGCTAGATTTGGCTGGGTCGAAGGTGGCGGTGTCGGAGGTTTTGCTGAGTTTGGTGGGGTGAGAACCTTCTTGGACGGTGCAAGAGCCAGCTTTGGCGATGCCGTTGAAGCGGTTGCAGATGGTGGCTTCTAGGCCGCCGGTGAGGCTGGTGGCGAGGGTGCCTGAGGCGGCATTGACGTTGGCGGGGAGGATGTAGGTGACGACGGAGACATAGCGGGCGTTGTCGGTATGGTTGGGGTCGGTGATGTATTGGTGGGTGTTGTTTTCTCGCTCGATGTCGATGGTGTAAGTGGCGGTGAAGGTGTTGCTGGAGTAGGCGATTTCTTCGGAGCTATTTGTGGTGGCGTTGGTGATTTTGAAGTTATAGGGCCGGGTGACGCTGAAGGTGACGGGAGCAGATTCGAGGTGCGCGGGATAAGTGGACGCCGTGGGATTAGGGTTGCTTGCGGTGCTGGGGACTTTTTCTATGCGGTCGTAAGTGGTCGTGCCGGTCACGATATTGGAGGTGCTGCCGTCTTTGGTGTAGTATTCGTGGAGGTTGATTTTTTTGTAGGTGTAAATCCAGCGGGTGGGGCGCACGGAAGATTGGATGGTGAAGGTGCGGGTTTGACCAGCCATGACGGAGTATTGGTTGGTGCCGGAGGCGTTGAAGGTGAGTTTGGAGGCGCCGTCGGTGCGAGTGGAGGCCCAGGAGCTACCGCTGGTTTTGCTGGCGGCGGCGAGGGTGACGGGTTTGACGCCGTCTGGAGAGAGGCCGTTGACTAGGCCGACGAGGCGAGCGTCGGTGTCGAAGCCGATGACTTTTTCGTAGCCGGAGAGGTTAGTGGTGACACGGATGTCGTCGCCGGAGCTATAGATGGATTTTTGCCAGAACTTTTTGTTGCTACTGTTGCCGAAGAGGATGTTGCCACTGGTGTCGGTGACGTCGGATTCGTCGTAGCTGTCTGGCTTGTTTTTATTGTCGGTGCGGGTGACGGTGTGGTTAACGAAGATGGTGGGGGCGAAGGTGAGGGTTTCGTGATCGTTACCGGTTTTATTGAAGTCCGTAGCGTCGAAGTCGGTATCGCTGGGGGTGGCAGAGACGTCGATAACGTGGTCGTAGGTGCCGCCGTTGGTTTCTGACCAGAGCGGGTTTTTGAGGGTGACACAGAGGGGGTTGGTATAGCCAGTGGTGACGGAACTGAGACTGACGCCGTAGTCGGTTTTGTTGGTGACGCTTTGAGTGGTGTAGGTGGAGGAGGAAGTGTAGGTGAGGCGCTGGCAGTAGTAGAGGATTTGGCCTTGGGCGGCTTTGAGTTTGGGCTGAGTGGTGATGGTTTTGCTGGCGGAAGCGCCGAAGCTTTCTGTGCCGGTGGTGGTGGCGCTATTGTTGTCTAAGCCGGAGGTGTAATTTTGCCAAGTGGTGTTGGGGATAATCCACTGGTTGTTATACCAGATGGGGGCGGTGGCGGGATAGGCGTATTGGATTTGCCAATAGACATCAGCGTTCATGGTTTTGCCGAGGATGGTGGAGGAGGAGTCGTTGCGGGAGAGTGTATGGGTGAAGTCGGCGGTGTAGGTGGCGTTGATGGCGGCGGTATCGTTGCTCCATTTGCCGATGACGTTGTCGTCGCCGGTGGTATTGCGGGTGTGGTTGATAATGGTGCCGGTGCGATTGCTGTCGGTGCGGGTGAGTTTATCGTTGGCGGTGAGGATGCCAGCGGTGGTGTTGCCGGTGAAGTTGATGGTGGCAGTCTGGGGCGGGTTGGTGATGGAGGCGCAGGCGTAGTTTTTGCCGGCGAAGTTGCCAGATTGGCGGTCGTTGTCGTAGTAGAGGACGCTGGAGTCATAACGCAGATAGAAGCAACGGGTTTGGGCGGAGGCACCGATGTTGATGTCGACGGTGGTGGCGGAGCCAGACCAAGATTGGGTTTTAGTGTAGCCATAGAGAGCGTAGTAGGAGTTGTAAAGGGAGTTGGAGGTGCTGGTGGCGGAAGCGGGGTAGTGACTGCTGCTGTAGCTAGAGGTAGTGGCGTTGATGGCATAGTTGGAGGTGGCGGTGAGGGGCGGGTTAAAGTTATCAGTGCGGGTGAGGCTGTATGCGGGGGTGATGGTAAAAGTGGAGCGATAGCCGTTGCCGACGCGGTCGGTGCCATCCCCGCTGAGACCAGTGCCGTTGCTGATGCTGACGGAACCGCTGAAGGCGGCACTGTTATTGCTAGGGTTGTAGATGGTGATGCACTTTTTTCTGGTGTCGGTGGAGGCGGAGCCGATGCGGGTGCCAGCGCTGTTGTAGTAGACTTTGTCGTCGTATTTGAAGTAGAAGCAGACAGTGGCGGTATTGCCGTTGGCGACGGAGATAGTGTAGGTGACGGGAATAGACTGAGAATTGCCGTTGGTAAGGGCATTGCTGCTGGTGGTATTGTTGGGATAAGAATCATTGCTGTTGGAGGAGGATTTGGTGCCATATTTGGAGATGGCGGAGGTGGGAGTGTTGTTGGTGCGCTTGACGGAGTAGTAAACTGTGACTTCGTATTGAGTGGTGTTGCCGAGGCCACGCCAAGCGGTATCGCTGCCAGTGCTGGTTTTGTTGAGGCTAGTGGAGGTTACGGTGATACCATTGGAGGTGAAGGTGGCGACGTCGTAAGCGCGCCAGACGGCATAGAGGGTGGTAGAGGTGGCGACGGTGATGGTGCCGCCCGGTTGGTAGGAGGGGGAAGTCGCCCAGTTGTAGGTGGCCCAACCCATGAACTCGTAGCCAGTGCGAGTGGGCTTGGTGGAGCTGATGGTGAAGGTATAGCTGGAGTTGGCGTCGGAATGAGTTTGCGATCTAGGCGCGCCCTCGCCACCATTCGCATTGTAGTTGAGCGTATGGGTATTCTGCGTCCAGCCGGCATAGAGAGTAGTGTCGGCACTGATGGTAATGGAGCCGCCGGGGGCGTATGAGGTATAGCCAGACCACCAGTTGGCGAAGATATAGTCGGTTTTGGTGGGACTGCCGGAGTGAATGGTGATGGAACAGGAGGTGCCTGTGGTGGTGCAGGATTGCTGAGGGAAGTTGCCAGAGCCGCCGCTTAGATTGTAGCTGAGGGTGTAGGTTTGTTCTGCGGGAGCTTCGGGGGCGGTAATGTTGACGCAGGCAGTGCTGTTATTGCTGCTGTTGATAGTGACGGTCCCACAAAACCAAGCACTGTCGCCAGGAGCAACGGTTTTGTTGGTTTGGCTAGTGGTGACGCCGACGTTGATAGTGTCATATCCGGAACCTACGGTTTTGCTGGTGTCCCATGAGCAAGCCCATTCGTCGCCGCCGGTAGAGTTATGGGTGGTCGACCAGTGGAAGGTGGTGCAGTCGCCGGTGACGGATATTCCGGTGGAGTAGTTCCAGTAGAGCGAAACTGAAGTAGAGCCGCTAGGGATGGTGTAATAGCTGTAGCCGGTGTGCCATTTGTTATCGCCGTAATTGTAGACGGAGGCTTCTGGGGTGAAGCCTGCACTGGGAGTGGGGGTGCAGCCGGAGGGGTTGCAGTCGCAACAGGTGCAGGTGCAGGGGGTGCTGCTGCCGCCCTTCTTGAATTTGAGGTAAGAGTCGTATGTGGCCAGATTCGAGTTGCCGAGGCGGCTGGTGACGCCAACTGTTAGCGTGCAGTTTCCATAGCTGTCACAACTAGCTTGGTTGAGTGCAGAGGCGGGAACGGTGGCAGTGATATAGCTACTGCTCTTGGGGCCAAGTTGCATGTTTGATGAACCGCAAGAGCGAGCAAGCGAGGTACTATCGACGGTAATGCCTAGTCCTAGACTAATGTCGTTAGCTTTTACCCAGACGTCGCTAGTCTTGGTGCAGCAATAGACCGCGCCATACATAGGGACGCGGAGAGAACTAATACCGTCCCAGTTGTAGGTGGTTGAAGAGTCGAAGAAGACTGAACCGTATTGAGTATCTGAATCTATTCGGCAACCGCCGCCGGTGCCAGTGCCACTGGTACCGTAATAGGCTCGGTCACAAGCGTTTGCGAGCGCGCCGGTGGAGTCTATGTTGTTAGCTTGGGTTCTGCAGGTGTCGAGTTCGTTTAATGACATGGCACTAGCTTTAGCTGGGGCTAATGCTGAAATAAAGAAAGTTAGGATGAAGGCAAAAAGTGTTGCGTTATATAGAAAAACTTTTCTAATTTTGACCTCCGACTTCATTATGCTTATGATTATAGCAAAAATGTAAACAAAATGGAAGGCGGATTTTTAGACGTGGCGGTGGTGTTTGCGAGCAGTTTCGACAAGTTTGGTGAGTTGGTATTTGAGGGGGTTCAGAACAAAATCGTGGGCGGGGGTGTATTTAAGTTCTGCGCAGCCAAAACTGCGTTTGAATTCACTGACGCCGTAGAAGCGGTGGGAAGTTTCGTCCTCACCGACGATGCCCCATAGGTTGTAGCGCTGGATGCCACGGTTTCTGGCCTCTGCCATGGCTTTTAGGTGGAGGAGCGGAGCGACGGAGTATTTGGTGCCGAGGTCAGAGGAGACGCCGTAGTGGTAGCTGGCTTCGTTGCCGTAGAAAATCATGAAGTTCATAGCGAGGATTTGGCTGTCTTTTTTGCCGATATACATGACGACTTCGTCGTGTTTGGCGAAGGCTTCGAATTGTTTAGTGAGGAAGGAGTCGGTGAAGGGGACGTAGCCTTGGCGGGTGGCGTGGAGTTTTTCTAGTTTACAGAAGTCGCGCATGACTGAGGGATCTTGGCTAGTTTCGACAGTGAGGTCGTTTTTCTCGGCCTTGCGGAGTTTGCGACGGAAGCCTTGGGAAGCGTGTTTTAAGATTTCTTCCTCGGACTGGGTGAGGTCGAGAATGCCAGCGTATTCGACGGAGAGATACATGGGGGCTTTCTTAAAGCCGTGGGTTTGCATGAGTTTAAGAGATTTATCGCTGAGCTCGAGCTGAGGACGAAGGCGGATGAAGACGCAACGATGGCGCTTCCCTTCTTGTTTGATGTCGGCGAAGATTTGGTCGACGAGGGGCTGGTTGTTCCAATCTAAAATCGGGCCGCCGGCGATAGCGAGATAACGGCCACGCTTGGCAGCTTCGACGACGCCAGCGTAGGCGGCGATGATTTGGCCGTCGGCGTTGACGGCGATTTTGCGGACGATGGCGTTGCCGCGGGAGGCGTGAAATTCGTAGAAGTCCCAGCTTTGGAGGAAGTTGGCTTCGGGGTGGCTGGTGACAAAGGCGTCCCAAAGGTCGCGATTGCCGGCGTCGATGATGGCGATTTTTAGAGTGGGCATTAGAGGTTCCTTTTCTTTTTGCGAGCAGTTTCGACGAGCTCGTCGAGTTTGTAGCGGAGTTTGTTGATGACGAGGTCTTGGGCGGGGATGAATTCGACGACACGACCGCCGAAGCCGGTTTTGAAGGTGGTGACGCCGGAGTAGCGGTGGTGCTCGACGCCGGGCGGGGCGATGCCCCAGAGGTTGAAACGGTCGATGTGCATAGTTTTGAGGTCTTTGATGGCGCGCCAGAGGAGAGCGGTGCTGCCAGGGAGTTTGCGGTTGAGGTCGGTGGAGGCGGCTTCGAAGTAAGCGGCTTCGTGGCCGTAGATTAAAATTAAGCCGTAGGCGACGGGTTGGTCGTCTGGCGAGAGAACTTTGTAGAGCTTGAGGTGGTCGGGCGAGAAGGCAGTGCGTTCGGCGAGAAGTTCTTTGAGGCTGGGCGGGATGAAGTTTTGGCGTTTGGCGGTGGCGAGCTGAACAGAGCGGAACTCTTTGAAGGCGGCTTCACTATGGTCTTCAAGGATTTTTAGGCCAAGTTTTTCCCCGCGGCGGACTTCGTAGCGGGTTTGGCGGCGCATGGCCATAAGCAGTTCGTCTTCGGACTTTTGGAGGTCGAGGATGACGGTGTTTTGGGCGTGGAGGTGCATGGGGGCGGGGCGGAGGTCGAAAGACGTTTTGAGCGGGGCGAGGAGAGCTTGGTTTTCGGGAGTGTTTTCGAGCTGGGGACGAAAGCGAACAAAGACGCAACCGGATTTTTTGGCTTCGGTAAGGATTTCTGCGAAGACGGTTTGGAGGAGCGTTGGGTTGGCCCAGTCGAGCAGCGGACCGCCAGGGATTTCTAAGTAGCGGCCGCGGCGAGCGTCTTTGATGAGGCCGAGGCAGAGAGCCTGACCGTCGAACGTGCGGACGAAAAGCCGATGCCCGACGAGACGGTTGGCTTCAGCCCAGAGGGGGCTTTGGAGAAAGTTAGCCTCGGGGTGAGTGGCGAGCAGTTTAGTCCAAGTTTCTTCCATGTTAGTTTTTCCTATTCTTGAGTTCGTGAGCCTTGATGATTTTTTTGGCGGCGGCGACTTGACGTTTTTTGCGGGGGGATTGGTACCAAGTGGGGAGGTTGACGACGTGGGCGGCGAAGAAGGTGGCGTTGGGGCAGGACTTTTCCGGGAAGTGAACCTGTTGATAGTAGCGGGCGGGGGCGACAGGGACGTCATACCAAAGTTCTTCGAGGCGGAAGCCGTGTTGCTTGAGTTCCGCAAGGCAGGTGGCGCGATCTTTGACGAGGTAAAAATCGCGGAGCGGAGTGTTTTTGAGGGCTTTGAGCTGGCGCAGAGCGAGTTTGGCTTGCCAGTAGGTGATGGTGGTGTCGGTGAGGAGTTTAGTGTCGGCGGAACGTTCAATCCATTTGAGCTTGAGCAGGAGACCGAGCCAAGGCTTTTCTAGGCGGAGATGGGCGAGACCGCGGGCGATGGCGGCGAAAACTGGATACCAACTGGCGCGAGGAACGTCGCCGTTCTTTTGGCGGCGAGAGAGTTTGGTTTTGGAGAAAGTTTTGGGGAAATTGAGCGTAGGGCTGCGGAGGATGACGGCGCCGCCAGTGATGGTGTCGATGGACTTACCTTTGCCGAAGGAAAGGCAGGTGGCGTCGCCAACCGTGCCGATTTCTCGGCCGTCGGGGTATTTGCGGCCGGCACAGTGAGCGAGGTCTTCGATGAGGAGGAGGTGGTGGTGTTTTTGGACTTTTTCGAACTGGCGGATGTCGACCGGGAAGCCGAAGGTGTTTTGGAGGATGAAGACTTTGAGTTTTTTATCTTTTTGAGCGAGCTGGTCGAGGGCGGCGGCAGAGTAGTTGGGGAGGAGGTCGCCGTTTTCCGCTCGTTCGAGGTCGATAAAGACGGGCTGGAGGCCGGCGAATTTGATGGCTTCGAGGACGGCGTGGCAAGTGAAGGCGTTGATGGCGACGTGGTCGCCTTGTTTGACTTGGCCGGAGGCAAGGAAGCTTTGGAGAGCGAGGGCGAGGGCGGAACGGCCAGAGTAGATGAGGCCGGTGTGGGAGAGGTCGGCGCCATAGCGTTCGGAGAGAGTGCGTTCGAGGGCGAGGTAGTTGTTTTTGGTGCCGAGGACAAAAGAGTGGCGAAAAATGTCGCGGGCGGTGTAGTTGGAGGCGAGGCCGAGGAAAATCATTTAAGCTCCTTGAGGACGGCTTTGGCGAGGCCGGAAGGGTCGGAGATGTAAGGGGCGTGAGTCCAGCCGGGGTGGATGGAGAGGGTGGAGTCGGCGAGCTTGCGCTTGAGGATGTGGGCTTGGCGAGGCGGAGTGATGGTGTCATCTTCGCCCCAGAGGATGGCGGTGGGAGTGGTGACGGTGGCAAGGACAAGTTCTTTGTCGCTTTCGAGCATATTGGTGAGGGTTTGCTTCATGTTTTCTGGGGCGCGATGGTAGTCGGAGGCTCCGATGAGTTTGTGATAGAGTTTGTCGATGAGAGCGACTTTTTTGAGGGGAGCGCCGAGCTTCGAGACGACTTTAAGGATTTCTCGTTTTTTGGACGGTTCGTAAACGCCGGCGGCGTCGAGGAGAATGAGTTTTTTGAGCTTGGCGGGTTTTTTGGAGCAGAGGTTGAGGAGGATGCGGCCGCCGTTGCTGTGGCCGAGAGCGATGGCGCCGTCGGGGATGTGTTTGTCGGCCCAAGCGACGTATTCCTTAATTGTCCAGACGCGTTTGCTGGGAGTGGTGAGGCCGGGGACGTTGAGCATTTTGACGGTGACGCCGGCTTTTTCTAGGAGTTCGATGGTTTTAGCCCAAGGTTCGACGGAGTAAGTCCAGCCATGGATGATGTAGAGGGTTTTAGCTTGGCCGAGGTTTTTAGTTTGGGCGGCGCCGTTCCAGACGCTACGCAGGGCGGCGGGTTTTTGAGGTTCGACTTTGCGAACGGCGTGAGACATTTGTTTCATTTTAGACTAGCCCCCGATTTTTGCGGCGTTTGACGGCGGCAGGTTCGCGGCGACAGAGTTTGGCGGCGTCGGCGGGGTCGTCAAGGAGTTTTTCGATAATCCATTCGAGGTATTGGGAGCCTTTGAAGATTAAAGTTTCGGTGCCGGTGGTGTGTTTTTCGATGTAGGCGAGAGCCTTTTTAGGGTCGAGCGTGGTCTTGGGGGAGAAGCCGAGTTCTTTGAGGCGGGGGGCGGTGTATTCCTTGGTGCGGCGGCCGATTAGGATGATTTCTTCGGGCTTGACGGCGGCGATGAGGTCGGCGAGCTTGCGATGTTCTTCGGCTTCGATGTCGCCTTCGTCGACGATGTCGCCGATGACGAGCCACTTGTGGCTGGCGTGCATGGACTTGGCCATTTCGAGGATGCTTTGCATGGAGATGAGGTGGGCATTGTAGCTACTGTCGACTAATTTGATGCCGTTTTTACCGTAGAAGAAGCTACTACGGCCGGGAGGAAGAGGCATGGCGGAGAAATCAGTCTGGAGCGGGATTTTGAGGTATTTCATGAGGTCTTTCAGCATGAGGAGCTGGATAGAGAGGTCGCGAGGCTGGGGGGAGTTAAAGCGGAAGGTGGTGGAGGTGGTGCCAAATTCGGTGCGGGTGGGGTAGACGCTATATTTGACGATGTCGGACTTGTGGAACTGGCTGACGCGGGCGGAGATGTCTTTGGTGGCGCGGTGCATGAGGTCGTTGTCGCCGTCGATAAAGACGAGACATTTAGTGTGCTCGGGGAGTTTGGCGAATTCGTCGGTGATGGCGAGGTCGAGGCTGGGGAATTTGCCGTCTTTGACTTCTTGTTGGAACTGGATGGCGTGGGAGCGGCCGAGGGAAATCCAAAGGGTGATTTCGGGCTGGAGCCAGGTGGCGAGGAAGCCGGCTTCGCGCGGGCGTTCAGCGTCGATTTCGACGACGTAGAAGGTTTCTTTGTGTTTAAAATAGAGGCTTTTTATAGGAGCGGCGAGGAGGAGCCAGAGCCAGCGAAGCTTGGAACCGCGAACGCCTTTGAGGCCGAGGAGGTCGAAAGAGACGCCAAAGGCGGAGTTGGCATCATGGGAGTAATGAGCGTCGGCGCCGAGTTCGTATTCGACGAGGTGGAGCATGGTGGTTTTACCGGCGGAGCCGGTGATGGCGATAATTCGGGGGTGCCAGCGTTTAAGCGCGAAGTTTGCGAAGAAGCGGAAGTAACCCGCGACGATAAAATAAAAGCGTTTTTTGAGACGCGCTATTTTTGTCATGGCTCTATTATAAAAAAATAGGCCCTTTTTTACAAGAGCCATATTTCTTATGCTTACATTTTAATCTCGGCGTCAACACCGGCCGGGAGAGCGAGGTTTTGCAAGCTCTCGATGGTCTTAGGGGTGGCGTTAGAGATGTCGATGAGGCGTTTGTGGACTTTCATTTCGAAAGCTTCGCCGCCGGTTTT
>CAZDTL010000018.1:0-13131 GCA_964508335.1 uncultured Candidatus Saccharibacteria bacterium | reverse complement strand
TGTAAGCAACACGCCTTGCAACAGTGTTTTCAGCACTTATTTAACACTTACGGTGCTCAATCGTAACGCTTGATATCTGTTAATAATTCGTCTAAGCTTTATCAGCCCCAACTCTCCTTATTATACCACACACCCCTCTAAAACGCTACCCTTTTCCCCGTGCTCCCCCTCTTGCGATTTTTCTTCTTCTCTTCTATCATTAATCTATGATAGCCAAAATTTACTCTGCCATCCCCTACGGATACGAAGGCCGTATCGTAGAAGTCGAGGGCGACATGAACAAAGGCCTCCCCGCCTTCAATATCGTCGGCATGGCCAATAAAACCATCTCCGAAGCCCGCGAACGCGTTAAAAGCGCTCTCGCCGCCTCTAGCTTCTCCTTCCCCGACAAACGCGTCACTATCAACCTTGCCCCGGCCGACCTCTCCAAAGATGGCTCCTACCTCGACCTCCCCATCGCTCTCGCTGTCCTTGCTCTCTCTAATCAGCTTCTTCCTCAAAACCTCCAAAACAAGCTCTTTGTCGGCGAACTCTCTCTCAACGGCACCCTCCGCCCCATCCACGGCATTATCAACATCGTCGAAGCCGCCCGCACCGCTGGCATCACCGAAATCTACCTTCCTCTAGAAAATCTCGCCCAAGCTTCTCTTCTCTCTGACGTCCACCTCATCGGTGTCAAAAATCTTAATCAACTCTTCCTCCATCTCAAAGGCGAGCAGCTCATCACTAACCCTCCTCAAACTGCTGTAAAAAATACCGAAACAGGCGAAAACGTCCCCATTCTCGACCACATCCGCGGACAATCCCTCGTCAAACGTGCCCTCACCATCGCTATCGCCGGCCACCACAATATCCTCATCTCCGGCCCTCCTGGTGCCGGCAAAACCCTCCTCGCTCGTGCCGCCGCTAATCTCCTCCCGCCTCCATCCCCCGAAGAACAAATCGCCATCACCAAAATCCACTCCATCGCTGGCGAAGCCGACGGCATCATCTCTACTCGCCCCTTCCGTTCTCCGCACCACACTGCCTCCGCCACCTCCATCATTGGCGGTGGCTCCAAAGCCGAACCTGGTGAAATCTCTCTCGCCCACCTCGGCGTCCTCTTTCTCGACGAAATCCCCGAATTCCCTCGCTCCGTCCTCGAAGCTTTGCGTCAGCCTCTCGAAGACAAAAAGATTTCCGTCTCCCGCGTTAACGCCAAAACCACCTACCCCGCCGACTTTATGCTTATCGCCACCATGAACCCCTGCCCTTGCGGCTACCTCGGCGACCCCACCCACGAATGTATCTGCACTCAAAATCAAATCAGCGCCTACCAAAAGAAGCTCTCCGGCCCTCTCTTCGACCGCATCGATATGAACATCACTGTCGCAAAAGTAGAAAACTCTGATCTTCGCAAACGCATCACCATCGACCCCTCCAAACCCACCGAACATAGTGTTGTAAAAAATAACATAACAGATGCCCTAACCCGCCAACACGCTCGCTACGGCCGCTCCGACCTCTTTAACTCTTCCCTTTCCTCTCACCAAGTCTCCACTCTCCTCAAACTTACTCCTGCCGCCGAAACTCTCCTCGACTCCGCCTCTAAAAAGCTCAACCTCTCCGCCCGTGCCTACTTCAAAGTCATCAAAGTCGCTCAGACCATCGCCGACCTCGACAAAAAAGAAACTATAGACACCGCCCATCTAACCGAAGCCCTAAACTATCGCAAAAGATAACCATCAAAGAAACAGACTACCGACCCAACTATTGCTTTTTAAGAGAAATTTGCTATAATGTAAAGATAAGGTTAAAGAGAAAGGATCACCCCCATTAGTAAAAACAACTCACGCACCAAACTGAACGGCGAAATCCGTTATCCCGAAGTACGCGTAATTGGCACTAATGGAGAACAGCTCGGCCTCATGTCGAGCCGTGATGCTCAACTCCTCGCTCGACAAGCCGGAGTCGACTTAGTGGAAATCGCCGCTAACGCCAACCCGCCTGTCGTCAAAATCATCGATTGGGGCAAATTCCAATACCAAAAGATGAAAGAAGAAGCCAAAAACCGCAAAAAAGCTCGCGAAAAACAATCCGAGCTCAAGCAGATGAAAATTGGCCTCAAAATCAGCGACAACGACCTTAACATCAAAGTCCGCAAAATCAAAGGCTTTCTCGAAAACGGCGACCACGTCAAAATCATGATCGTTTTCCGCGGTCGCGAAATGGCTCACAAAGAAGTCGGCCAAGACCTCCTCAACAAAGTGCTCGGCCTTCTCTCCGAAGATGCTATCGCCGAAGGCAAACCTCAATTCAGCGGGCGTAATCTCTCGGTCGGAATTCGGAAGAAGTAATTTCCTACTTCCACGGTTCCCCGTTCGCACCTTGCGTCGTCCCAGACGCCAGCGACCATCGTCGCACCAATACCAAATCTAACCCTAAAGGAATTTTATGCCCAAACTCAAAACGCATAAAGGCACCGCCAAACGTGTAAAAATCAGCGGCTCCGGCAAAATCATCCGCGAGCGCGCGTTCGGCAATCATATCCTCGCCAAAAAGTCGAAGGCCCGGAAACGCAACATGAAAACCGCCGCCGCCATCAACGGCAAAATCAAGAAAAACGTTAAAACCGCACTAGGAGTTTAAGTCATGAGAGTTAAACGTGGCGTTCCTGCCCATGCTAAACACAAGAAAACCTTGGCTACCGCCAAAGGCATGCAACACTACCGCACTCGCAGTTTTCGTCTCGCCAAACAAGGCGTCATCAAATCCCTTCGCTATGCCTACCGCGACCGCCGCAACAAAAAGCGCGATTTCCGTTCCCTCTGGATTACCCGCATCAACAACGCTTCTCGCGAACTTGGCCTCTCCTATTCCCAGCTCATCGCTGGTATGAAACAAAAAGGCATCAACCTCGACCGCAAAGTCCTAGCCGACCTTGCCGTCAACCAGCCCGAAGCCTTCAAAGCAATCGTTAACACCGTGAAGGAGAAATAACCATGGCAATCTGCGAAATCACCGGCAAAGGCAAAATGTATGGCCACAACGTCTCCTTCTCTCAGAGAAAGACACGCAAGGTCTTCAAACCCAACGTCAGCAAGCGCACCCTCGTCATCAACGGTCAAAAAGTCAAAGCCAACATCTCGACTTCCGCGCTTCGCACGCTCAAGAAAAAAGGCTTAATCGAGCAGCCTCACGCCAAAACAAACTAACAATCATAAACCAAAGAAAAGTCAGGACATACGCCTGACTTTTCTTTATAATTATGAGCTATCATTAAGCCGGATTTTGTCATCTCTAAAGAGATTGGCAATCATCTATCTAGGCGCCACATTACTGCGGCACTCGCGCGGTGAGCGTGCATCTTCGGGACAAAGTTTTCTAGCACTCCTTGCAGCAAGTAGGGTTTGCCCTTAACATATGTCACCATATATTACTGTGAGCTCTTACCTCACTCTTTTCACCTTTACCAGTCCCGCCGAATAATCGACAAATCTGGCAGTTTAAGTTTCTGTGGTACTTTCCCTACCCTTGCGGGCGGTCGCCGTTAGCGACTACTTTTCCCTTTGCTGTCCGGACTTTCCTCTTGGGCAGGCCCAAGCGATTGCCTTTCAAGCTCTCGGTTATTTTATCACATCCATATCAAAATGTCTATCTATCGCCCTGTTCGCCTCTTCGTCCGCCACCCCGTTCAACTCTCGCTTCACATGCGTAAACGACACCGCCTCAAACCCCTCCGCCACCTTCTTCCGAATGTCTGCATAAATCGGCAACAAATCCCTATTCTTAATCTTATAAATTCCGTTCATCTGATTTATCATCATCAAATTATCACCAATAAACCGCACACGCTTCAATCCCAACTCCGCCGCCTTCTCCACCCCCGCCCTCAGCGCATAATACTCCGCCACCCTACTCGTCGCAAACCCCACGAACTCCCCACCTCTTGCCAAAATCTCACCATTTTCTCCCACCACATAATAACCAATCCCCGCTGGCCCCGGATTTCCTCGACTACTCCCATCCACATACACTGTCGCCCCATTCGCCACTTCTCTCGCACCATCCGTTCCCGCCACCTCTAGCTCGGCCTCATTCTCCAATTCCAACACCGCCCCAGTCGCCTCATCCACCCTCAACTTAGAAAACTCATCTCGCTTCAAAAACTTATACGCTGTATATCTCTCATTCGGCCTCAGCTTTGCCGTATCGGCAACTTTAATCTCATATATAATATATAGGTTCGCCATCTGGCTCGCCCCAGAAAACGCCAAAAACGTCACCACATCCTTCAGCTTCACCTCTCGCACTTCTACCCCAAGACATTCCAGTACTGTCCGCGACATCGCCTCCTCTGGTTGCTCCCCAAATTTTATCTTCCCCGTCGGCAACTCCCAAAAAACGGGCTCGGCATTCCGACCCGTCCTTCTCTTCATCAAAAGCACTTCCCCCTCCCTCCTCAAAATACCGGCAACCCTAATTCGTTGTTTCATCCCACCACTTTCGTTTTATCAGGTGTGCCCTCATCGGCCCTGTTTTCCCTGCTGATTTGCAAGGTGGGTAAAATCTTATGCGCAGTCTCCACGGAGGCTTGCCACGAAATCCCGTAAACATGAATATACAGAGAAAATCATGCTACCAATGAAGGCACACCCTCATTATATCAGTTTACTGCCCAATAATCCAGTAAAATCCGCTCAAAATCCCATTCATCGCCCCCGTCATCACCGCAGAAAACACATTCCCGCCCACCAATATCAATATATATATTATCATTATCCCCACCCGCTCCATCTTATCCATCAATTCCCTCACTCCATCCGGCGCAATCGCATATGCCACTCGCGACCCGTCTAGTGGCGGAATCGGCATTAAATTAAACACACCAAACCCCAAATTCACGAACACAAAATTTACCAACGTCGCCCCCAAAAATGTATTCGCATCCACCGCCCCCACTCCATTCCAAATCAAAAACGCCACAAACGCGAGTATAAAATTTATCAACGGCCCCGCCACCGCCACCAACGCCATTCCCCAAACTCCCCCTTTCAAGCGATGCGGATTCACTGGCACCGGCTTCGCCCCACCAAACACCACTCCGCCCATCAAAAACGACGCCAAAGGTAAAATCACCGACATCACCGGATCAAGATGTTTCAAAGGATTCAACGTCAATCTGCCATCCTCCTTCGCCGTCGTATCTCCCAAAAGATACGCCACACCCCCATGCGCCAGCTCGTGCAGCATCATCGACACTACAATTACCACCAAAACCGACACCGCACCAACCAAATTCATGCCACCTCCTTAATTTTTTAGTTCAGCGCCACCACTTCCAAAGTAACCGGCAACGCATCCAAACTCTTCACTTTATATTTTTTCTCCGCTTTTGCAGAAACTTTTAGTTCGCTCACCATCCCATCCACATTCCCCATCGCAATCACTACCTTCGGGTCAATCTCTCGAATCGCCCGCACGCTCGAAGTACACAAAACATTCGCCACTCCCAAATCATCCAAACCCTCCTCAATCCCCCCAATTACTCCCACATGCACTCCTCCCACTTCTGCGTCATAAATCACCTTTCCTTCCCCCACGGCAATTCCCCGAATCGTCACATCTCCCACCTCAAATTCCCCCGGCCCGTGAATCGCCCCCACCGACAAATTACCAGAAATCGTCCCTTCCGCCACATCAAACGTCACGCTCGTCCGCTTAGTTATAATCGTTACCGTATCTTGATTTTTACTCTCAATCTCAAACATTTTCTACTCCTTAATTATTTTATCCGGGTCAATCAATTCACTCACATCCATCTCCAGAATATCCAACACAAACCTATCTCTCACGCTCTTCCGATACAAAAAATCTTCAATCGTAAAAATCACATAATTCAGCGGCTTCCCCATCTTCTTCTCTACCAACTCTGCCCAATGCGTCAACTTCTTCGTCTTATCGTCACCAACAATCAATAAGTCCACCCCCTCTTGCCCCGGCAATCTATTCGTCAGCATCATCGCCGCCAAATACTTCTTCACTGGCTTCACATACTCTTCCCAACTACTCTCTCTCACATCCTTGTCTTTCGATAAATTCACTTTCTTAGAAAAAATCTCATTCAGCGCATGTGCATACGGATGCTTCATATTTGCCGAATAATACACCTTATTATCAAACGTCTCATTTTTCACCACCCCAACACTCTCCAAATTCAACAATTCCCTCCTCACCGAATTTATCTGCTCCTCAATCACCCGCGTAATCTCCCGCACATAGAACGACTTGTCTGGATTCTCAAATAAAAGATTCAATAGTTTCGCTCGCGTCTTCGAGCCGAACAACTTTTCTACTGGCGAACTATTTTCTTTGCTCATTCTGTATACATTTTACCACAGCGCTCTCAACTTTTTCAAGCGGCAACCATAAAATGTTTTTATTTCTCTTAAACCACGTCATCTGTCGCTTCGCCAAATGCCAATCATCAATCGCGTTCAACCTCACTGCCTCTTCTCTCGTTATTTCTCCCTGCATATATCTCCATGCAAACTGATACACATCACTCGTCATCGCTTTATTCTCAAAACCATATTTTTTAACCAACCGCTCCGTCTCCGCATACAACTTCTCATTAAACATTTTATCCGCCCGCAACAACAACCGTTCCTTCAACTTCTCCGGCTCCCACCAAATCCCAAACATCTTATACTTTGAACACATTTTTTGTCTATCCGGATATTCCTCCATATTGCTTTGTTCCAAACTTCCACTCTTCCCGTTCAAATTTTTTATACACTTGCCACGTTCCGCGCCATATCCCTTCCCCTCCACCTCAAACTTATAATCGAACACCAGTGCATCCACATACAACCCCGTCCCCCCCACCACCATCGGCACCTTCCCTCTCCCCTCCGCATCCGCAATTACCGCCTCTGCATAGTTCTTCCAATCTTTCACCGTAAACCGCTCCCCCGGCTCCACCAAATCAAACCCCCAATGCGGCACCCCCTCTCGTTCTGCCACCGAAGGCTTTGCCGTTCCCACATCCATCCCCAGAAAAATCGTCCGCGAATCCGCAGAAATCACCTCCCCACCAATTTTTCTAGCAATCGCCACAGCAACGGCCGTCTTCCCTGAACCCGTCGCTCCGAC
This sequence comes from uncultured Candidatus Saccharibacteria bacterium, assembly GCA_964508335.1. Lineage (GTDB taxonomy): Bacteria > Patescibacteriota > Saccharimonadia > Saccharimonadales > Saccharimonadaceae > Nanosyncoccus. The sequence continues at coordinate 5,997 of CAZDTL010000018.1, read as the reverse complement.
AATCACTGGCACTATTTTATCGTCGTCAGATATTTCGCTAAGTCCTTCAATTTAACTTTCTCTTCCTTGTCTTTCAATCTCGCCGACACTTCCTTCGCTTCCTTGTCCTTCTCACCCACAATCAACACCACTGGAATCTTCATCACCGTCGCCCTCCTAATCTTCTTCCCTAGCGAGTCATCGCTATCATCCACCGTCCAGCGCAAATGATTATTCTCCACCGGCTCATTCAACACCACCTCCGATAACTCCTTGCCAATCTCCTCCACATACCCTGCTACTTTATCGTTCACCGTCAAAACTCTCACCTGCTCCGGCGCCACCCACAGCGGGAACCACCCCGCCGTATGTTCAATAAACACGCTCATAAACCGCTCAATCGAACCGAGCGTCGCATGATGAATCATCACCGGCCGTTCTTTCTCGCCCTTCTCATTCACAAACTCCAAGCCAAACCGCTCCGGTTGCACAAAGTCCAGCTGAATCGTCGCCACCTGATGCTCGCGCCCAATCGCATCCTCGGCCATAAAGTCAATCTTCGGTCCATAAAACGCCGCCTCCCCTTCCATCTCAAAGAAATCCAACTTATTATCAATCGCTGCTTGGCGAATTTCTTTCTGCGCCATCTCCCACAATTTTTTATCACCCAAATACTTATCTTCGTCCGACCGATACGACAACCTCGCACGCAACTTCTCCATCCCCATACCCGTATAAAACTTTTGTACAATCCCGACCAAATTTGCAATCTCTTGTTTAATTTGCGTTGTCCGACAGAACACATGCGAGTCATCTTGTGTCAACGACCGCACCCGCGACAACCCGCCCAACTCCCCAGTCTTCTCGTCACGATAATCCGTCGTCGGCTCCATATACCGCACTGGCATATCACGATACGTTCGCGGCCGGCTCGCAAAAATCTGCGTATGATGCGGACAGTTCATCGGCTTCAGTGCAAACTCTTCCCCGTTCACCTGCGAATGCACCATAAACAGCTCATCACCAAACTTCGCATAATGTCCACTCGTCTTATACAAATCTACCTTCGTAATATGCGGCGTCCACACCCGCTCAAACCCCGCCTTCTTGCGCAAAGACAAGGAATACTCCGCGAGCAAATCCCGAATCAACGTCCCCCTCGGCGTAAACATCGGCAACCCCGCCCCCACCAAATCAGAAAACGTATATAAATCTAGCTCTTTCCCCAGCTTCCGGTGGTCGCGCGCTTTCGCCTCCTCTTGCCGCTTCAAATACTCGTCCAGCTCTTCTTGCGTCGCAAACGCCACGCCATACACCCGCGTCAACATCTGCCGCTTCTCATCCCCTCGCCAATACGCCCCCGCCACCTTCATCAGCTTAAACGCCCCCACTTCTTTCGAGCCAGCAATGTGCGGCCCCTTACACAAATCTTCAAACACCACCTTCCCACCCGCATCCGTCATCGCGTAAAAACTAATCGCCTCGCTCTCTGGCAGCTCATCAATCAACTCTTTTTTCAATTCTTGCTTCCCCTCAATCGCCCAATCCAACGCATCATTTCGCGACTTCTCGCTCCGCTCCATCACAAACCCACGCTTCACAATCCCGCGCATCTTCTTCTCAATCCTCTCCAAATCCTTCTCTGTAATCTTCTCCGTCCCAAAATCCATATCATAATAAAACCCATCCTCAATCGCCGGCCCAATCCCCAACTTTGTTGTCGGATAAAGCTCCAAAACTGCCGCCGCTAACACATGGCTCAGCGTATGACGCATTTTCTCAACATTTTCTGTTTTGTCCATACTTTATCCTTTTTAAGTTTTATTTGGTGGGTCGCAAGGGGCTCGAACCCCTGACCTCCTCGGTGTAAACGAGGCGCTCTAGCCAACTGAGCTAGCGACCCAAACTTCTCCTATTATACCACATATAAACTAGTTGTTCGCCCCATGATGCGCCAAAAACGCATCTTCACCCATCGGCAAAAATAAATACCCGTTCTCCATCCCATACTGCACAATCCACTCCACCGCATCCACAGAAAACCCCTTTGTATCATGTTGCAATATCACATACTGCCCCTCCCCCAACTTCGACACCACATTATTATACACTTCTTCCGCCGTCTGCGCCCCGCCTGCATCCCCAGACGACACGTTCCAATCCGCATACCTAAACCCTCTCGCTTCCACCTCCCTCACCAGTCTCCCCATAATCCCCTTACTGTACACCGCGCTTATCGTGTTCGAACTTCCTCCGGGGAACCTAATCAGTGTCGGCGCCAAACCCGTAATTCTCCGCACCCTCTCCCTCACCGCATACAAATCCTCAAAATACGCCCCATCGCTCGCATACAAATACGCATAATTATGCGTATTTGTATGCAACCCTACTGTATGCCCTTCATCAAACTCCCGCTTAATCATTCCGTCCTCCCCATAGCCCGTCACAAAAAACGTCGCCTTCACTCCATATTTCTTCAGCACATCCAGCAACCGCGCCGTGTGTTCGCTCGGCCCATCATCAAACGTCAAATACACTAACTTCTGCTTACTTTTCGGGTCTACCACCCGCACCGTCCTCATCGCCTCGCTCTTATTCCCTGCCAAATCCGTCGCTAGATATTTCACCTCATACACTCCCGCCGCCTGCCCATTCACACTTCCTTCGCTCACCAACTCCACCTCCTCGTCGCAATTATCCGTCACCTTCGCCCCCTCCTCCACATACATCGTCCCCACTGCTACCGTCCTCACCGCCAGCCCCTCCAGCGTAATCTCTGGCGCCTTTGCGTCCTTCACTTCACACAAAAAATTCCGCCGCCACTTCCGGCCAGCCTTAGCCGCCACATCAACCGGCTTCACCCCCAACAACATCATTACCCCCACCACCAAACACTCACTTACTCTCAACCATTTCTTCCTTCTTTCGTTCAACTTCGCCTCCTTCATACCCCCATTATACATCCAACTCCGCTCCGCTTACGCCCCCACCACAATCTCCACTCCAAACTCGTCCTCCAACTCCTGCCGTATCGCCTCGCTTAACTTCCTAAACTCTTTCATTTCCACGCCACGCTTCAACTCCACCCTCACCGCGCCAATCGTTTTGCGCGGCCCATACTCATGCAACACTAACCGATTTATCTTCTCTACTTCTTCGTGCCCGCGAATTTTCTCTCGTATTCCTCGCACCAACCTCTCGTCCACTCTCCTCCCAATCACATCCGTCATTCCGTCCGTAATAATCTCAATCGCACTCTTAATAATGAACACAGAAATCACCAGTCCAATCCACCCATCTATCGACACGCCAAACGCTAAACTAATCCCTGCCCCCACCAGCGTCCCCAAAGTCAACAGCATATCAAACATCGCATCCACCCCCGACGCCTCCAAGCTCCCCGACCGCGTCTCCCTTCCCACCTTCTTAAAATATCGCGCAATCCCAAACTTCAACCCAATCGAAACACAAATCACCACCAACGTCAGCGCCGAATAATTCGCCACCGTCGGCTTCTCTACCCTCGGCACACTCTGCACAATCGCCATCACCCCCACCGCCAAAATAATCACCCCCACCACCACTTGTGCCAAATACTCAATTCGCCCATGCCCATGCGGATGTTTGCGGTCTGGTTTTCTCTGTGCTAACTTCGTCCCCACCAACGTCACCAAAGAACTCAACACATCCGTCGCGTTATTTATCGCATCCGTCAGCACTGACACCGAACCAGACGCCACCCCCACCGCCGCCTTCATTGCCATCAACAACAAATTCAACACAATCCCCACCCCGCTCGCGCGATAAATCCGCTTCAACTGATTATTATCCATAAGGATAATTATATCACACTATTCAACAGAAATAATCTTGCCGGTATTTCCATTCGGCAGTTTATACTCGTCTCCCGAACGTAATCCTAACAGTGCTTTCCCAATCGGACTCTCGTTCGACACTTTCCCCTCCAACGGATTCGCCTCTACTGGCCCCACAATCGCATAAGTATACCTCTTTCCTGCCAACTCCACAGTCACCTTCGCGCCTAACCCCACCTTCTCGTGCCCCCTATTCGCAATCACCTTCGCACTCTTCAAAATCTCTTCAATTTCCGCAATTCTATGTTCATTCAATTTCTGCTCCCCTCTCGCCGCCGAATAATCCTCATTCTCCGACAAATCTCCAAACGCCCTCGCGGTCGCAATCTTCTCAATAATCACCTCGCGCTCCGCCACCCGCGCTTCTAGCTCTTTCTCCAGCTCGGCTTTCCCCTCTTTAGTCAATTCAACTGATTTCTTCATAAACCTCCTTTTGGAAGCATAAACATTTTCAATAATACTCACTAGAGTTTACAAAGACGCAACAAATTTGTCAATAGAAAGTCGATAGGTTTCCCCTGTCGCCCGCTCGGTCATCTCTACCTCTCCCGTCTCCAATGTTCGATCAGAAATCACCACCCGATACGGCATCCCCATCAACTCCGCATCTTTCATCTTCTCCCCAAATCTCACATCTCTATCGTCCAACAAAATCTCTTCCTCACGCCCTTGATAAATCTCCAGCGCCTTCCCTAGCCCATGCTCCCCTATCGCCACCATATGATACTTAAACGGCGCAATCTCTTCCGGCCATACCAATCCTTTTTCATCCGCAAACTTCTCCACCATCACCCCCATCACTCTACTCACCCCAATCCCATAGCACCCCATAAACACCGTTTGCTGCTTCCCCTCTCTCGTCTGATACTTCAGCCCCAACGGCTCACTATACTTATACCTCAAGGTAAAGATATTCCCCACTTCTGCCCCCGACCCCTCCTCAAGCTCCTCGCGCACCACTCCCAAATCTTTCAACACTTCCGGCTCTAACACTTCCCTATTCAACACTACACTCTTATCTTTATTATAATAAACCGTATCTTCCCCCACCGGCAAAAGCGTCTGATACTCGTGCGAATACTTCGCAAACACCCCACCACTCGCAAACGTCTCAAACGTCTCCGCCCCAATCCCTAACCGGTCATAAATCCGCCCATACGCCCCCTCCACTTCCTTATAAATCCGCTTATGATCTTCCTCGTCCGTCGCAAAACTATACAAATCCTTCATCAAAAACTCGCGCGTCCGCATAATCCCACTCTTCGCCCTCAGCTCATTCCTAAACTTCGTCTGAAACTGATACACCAACGCCGGCAAATCGCGATAACTAGAAATATAATCTCTGAGCAAATTTGTTAACGGCTCTTCATGCGTCGGCGCCAGCCCCAACTCGCCCCCCGCGGCCAGCTCCGTCTTAAACCACACATCCATCTTCTTACTATCCCACCTGTCCGTCTTCTTCCACGGCTCCGGATTCTGCAACGCCGTCAACTGCATCTCTTCTGCCCCAATCGCATTCAGCTCTTCCCGTATAACTTTTTTAATATTCTCAATCACTCTCAACCCAAGTGGCAAATAATCATACACTCCCGCCATCTCTTTATGAATATACCCCGCCCGAATCAACAACTGCGCATTCCGCGCTTCTTCATCCTTCGGCGCATCTCTTAAAGTTTTCACAAAAGTCTTCGATAATCTCATAATACGCCTATTATACCATAAAACCAGAAAAACGCCCCCTTAGAGAACGCTAAATACAACTCGCTAACGACGCTACTTCTTCACCACCTTCTTCGTTACGTCAAAATTCTCCATATACTTCCCCGTCAACAACCTCGTCTGCGAATAATACGCCGCTGCACTCGAATACACCAACGCAATCACCGGCGCCAAAACCCACTGCAACACCATCAATATCTTCCGCGTCTTCCGATACCTCGCTGGCCGCTCCGGCAGCATCCTCAACCCCAACAAAATCGTCACAAAAATCCCCAAGCTCGCAATCGTCTGCACCACCCCCACTACCATCGGCAAATTAAACACCGCCATCCCTCGGTCGGAAAGATTCATAATCATCGGCACCCAGCCGCCAAATGCCACAACCGGCGCAATCATCGCACTCGTTATATGGCTATCTAGCAAC
>CAZDTL010000017.1:11580-14551 GCA_964508335.1 uncultured Candidatus Saccharibacteria bacterium | reverse complement strand
CAAAAGCAGCGAGTAAAACCTAGGAGTAACCGAAAATGTCTGAAGAAGTTAAAAATACTCAAGCTCCTGTGGCTGAAGCTGAAGCCACTAAATCCAAAAAGGCTGGCAAAAAGGGTAAAAGAGTCGTCCAATCCGGACAAGTTCACATCCAAGCCACCTTCAACAACACCATCATCAGCGTCAGCGATGGCAAAGGCGAAGTCCTCTCGAGCTCTTCCGCCGGCGCCAACGGCTTCCGCGGCTCCAAAAAAGGCACCGCTTACGCCGCTCAAATCGCTGCCGAAAAAGCTCTTGAAATTGCCAAGAAAGACCACGGTCTCTCGTCTGTTGACGTTTTCGTCAAAGGCATCGGTCTTGGTCGCGACAGCGCCGTCCGCGCCGTCTCCACTCTCGGCATAAAAATCAACAGCATCACTGATATCACCCCAATCGCTCACGGCGGTGTGCGACCTAAGGGAGAAAGGAAACCGTAATGGCTCGCGATAATTCTCCAATCGTCAAACAAAGTCGTCGCGAAAGTTACGCTTTGGCGCCAAAAGCTGCCAAAGTCATGGCGAGAAAAAGCGGCATTCCGGGGGAACACTCTGGTATGCGCTCCCGCTCTCAGAGCCTCTATCTCGTTCAACTTCGCGAAAAGCAAAAAGTTCGCCGTATGTACGGCGTCCTCGAAAAACAATTCGCCAAACTCATGAAAGAAGCGACCCGCGCCGAGGGTTTGACTGGTGAAAACCTTCTCCAGTTCCTCGAACGCCGCGCTGACAACGCCGTTTACCGCGCCGGCTTCGCGACCACCCGTCGCCAAGCTCGCCAGCTCGTCTCCCACGGTCACTTCCTCTTGAACGGCAAACGGATTAACATCCCGTCCATCCGCCTCAAACCGGGCGATGTCCTAGAAGTCCGTCCGAAATCCCAGAAATCCGATTATTTCAAGTCAATCGAAGGCATGGCTACACCACTTTCTTGGATGAAAGCTGACGCCAAAAAACTTAAAATCGAAGTTACTGGTTTACCAAAGCGCGAAGAAGCTGAGGTGGGCATTAACGAACAACTAATCGTCGAGTTCTACTCACGCTAAGGATAAGGAGAGAAATATGACAACAAAAGCTATCAACGATGCAAGGCTTGCCGAAGTCAACCCCATCGGCGAAAACAGCGCTGAGTTCGTAATCCGTCCGCTCTACTACGGCTACGGCAACACTCTTGGCAACTCTCTCCGCCGCGTGCTCTTGAGCTCCATCAAAGGTGCCGCCATCACTGCCTTCTCCATCGAAGGCGCCACTCACGAATTCACTGCCATCCCTGGCATTCGCGAAGATGTCGTCGACATCATGCTCAACCTCAAAAACATCCGCTTCAAATGCCACACCGACGCTCCGGTCGAAGCCACCCTCGAAGTCAAAGGCAGCGACCAAAGCGAAAAAGACGGTGACAAACGCGTCACCGCCGCCGACATCAAGCTTCCATCCGACCTTGAGCTCGGCAACCCCAACCAAATCATCTGCCACATCGACGACCCCAAATTCGTCCTCAAGATGCGCTTCATGATTGAAAACGGCCGTGGCTACCTCACTATCGACGAATCCGGCAAAGACCGCATCTACAGCGACATGATTGCCCTCGACGCTGTCTTCACCCCCGTCCTTCGCGTCCGCTACAAGGTCGAAAACACCCGCGTCGGCCGCGACACGAGCCTCCAACAGCTCACCCTCACCATCGACACCGACGGCACCATCACCCCTCAAGACGCTTTTGAGGAAGCTGCTGCCATCCTCGTCAACCAATACCAAGCCTTAGCTGGTGGCACCACCGTCGAATCCGCCCCAGTCCCCGGTTGCAAAACCGAAGAAGACAATTCCGGTCTTCTTCTCCCCATCGAGGAGCTTGGTCTTTCCGCTCGCACTGCTAACGCCCTCACCAACAACGGCATTAAGAATCTGAGCCAACTCATCGGTCTCTCCGACGCTCAGCTTAAAGACCTCAAAGGTTTCGGCACTAAAGCACTCGAAGAAGTTCAACAAAAAATAACGGAGTTCAGAAAATAATGCACCGCCACGGATATAAAGGCCGCAAATTTGGCCGCGAAACCGATCAGGCACACGCACTGGTTCGTGGGCTCATGTGCTCCCTGATCAAATATCAATCTATCACCACCACCCTCGCTCGCGCTAAAGAAATCCGCCGCTCGACCGAAAAGCTCATCACTCTCGCCAAAAAGGGAGACCTCGCTTCTCGCCGTCTCGTCATCGCTCGCCTCGACGACATGACCACCGCCGACCTCTTAGTCGACGTCATCGCGCCGCAAATCAAACGCAACTCTGGCTACCTCAAAATTGAGCACGCCGGCTTCCGCAAGGGCGACCACGCCGAAATGGGCACCATCTCCTTCGTCGACGATATCGACCTCAACCTCGCCCAACTCGACACCAAGAAAGGGAACCAATAACCATGAAAACCTATTCCCAAAAATCCGCCGAAATCTCCCGCGAATGGTGGACGATTGACGCCACCTCTATGCCCCTCGGCAAACTCGCCGTCATCATCGCCGACAAGCTCATGGGCAAAAGCAAAGTCACTTTCACCCCTCACATCGACAACGGCGACTACGTCATCGTCACTAACGCCAAAAATCTTCAAGTTACTGGTGCCAAACTGACCGACAAAAAATACTACCGCCACTCCGGCTTCCCCGGTGGCCTCACCGAACTCAAGCTCGAAGAAGTTCTCGAAAAAGACCCTTCTCTTGCCATTCGTGAAGCCGTCAAAGGAATGCTCCCGAAGAACAAATTAGCCGCCGACCGTTTGGCTCGCCTCCGCATCTTCGCCGGCGCCGAGCACACCCACGCGGCCCAAAACCCAAAGGAGATTAAATAATGGCAGACACCAAATATATCTACGGCCTCGGCCGCCGCAAGGCTGCTTCCGCCCGCGCCCGCCTCTACAAGGGTAAGGGAGAAATTACCATTAACGACAA
>CAZDTL010000017.1:0-11570 GCA_964508335.1 uncultured Candidatus Saccharibacteria bacterium | reverse complement strand
GCCCTCGACTACTTCTCTGGGAACAAAAGTATGCTCGCCGAAATCACCGACCCGCTCGCTTTAACCCAAAAACAAAAGGATTACGACATCTCAATTCGCGTCACTGGCGGCGGCCTCGCCGGCCAAGTTGACGCCATTAAGCTCGCAATCTCTAAAGCTTTGCAAACCGAAGCCCCAGACCTGCGCCCCATCCTCAAAAAAGCCGGCTCGCTCAAGCGCGACCCGCGCGAAAAAGAACGCAAAAAATACGGTCTCCGCTCCGCCCGCAAAAAAGAGCAATTCAGCAAGCGTTAATGGAGACAACAGAAAAATACCCCCTACGGGGTATTTTTCTTGACTTTTTCACCAAAATTTGGTATAATTAAAGCATAAACTTACTGTTTCGGAGGCAAACGTATGCCTCATTTTTTATTTAGAAAGCCCAAAAAATTCTCTATTAACTTCTCCGAAATCGAAGCGCAAACCGCTTCCGAGACTCCTTTTTGGGAGCTTCAACGCGCCGAAGCTCTCGAAATTATCACCACATTATTCCAAAACTGGCAATATCTCTGGCAAACCACTAAACAATCCCTTGGTAACCTCAATCTCTCCGACGAAAGCCTCCGCCGCCTCCGTTACTACGAAAATGAACAAAAACAAAACATCGTCCATCTCCTAGCCGACACCCTTATCGCTTGGGAAAAAGACGACGGCGCCAGCTTCTCTACCGCCGTCCTCAGCCTCGCCAAAGAGCTTCGCCCCTCGCTCGCCCACTTCGAAACCGACCTCTCCGACCACTTCGCCCTCACCCCCACCCAAATCCAAACCCTCAAACACTTCACCCTCCGCCAAGCCGCCTACCTCAAGTCCGCCATCGAAGACCTCCAGCGCCTCTCTTGGCACAAATTCGAATTCGGCGACAAAGTCCTCACTCACTCCGCCGCCGTCGCCCTCATCGAAGAAAAACTCCACCTCACCTACCTCGAATTTCTCGACACCACCACCGAACCCGAATTTAAAAGCGGCTTCCTTCCCGAACTTTTGCAAGATTCTGCTGACTTTGGATTATAGTTATGCTATAATAAAACCATGCACAAGCATGGTGACACTTTGATAGAAGTTATGTTCGCAGTAGGCATTTTTGGCCTCGTCGCCATCAGCACCATCTCCCTCATGAATCGCGGCCTCAACTCCGTCCAAAACAGCCTAGAAACCACCATGGCTCGCCAAGAAATCGACGCCCAAGCCGAAACTCTCCGCTTCATCCAAAGCGCCTACCTCACTGAGCCGAACGTCACCATTCCCGCCACCACGAGCAGTGACCCACCCACCCAAACCAACAACTTCCGCAACCTCTGGAAAGCCATCGTCAAGCAAGCTTACCCAGCTTCCATCACCGACGCCAGCGGCAAATACACCGGCGGAGTCGTCAACGAAGATCCAGATTTTTTCACCCGCGTCGTTGAAAACACCAGCAATTGCAACTCCCTCTTCACTACCAAAGCCTCCGATGGCGACTTCGGCATCCCCGAGCAATCTTTCATCCTCAATCCCCGCTCCCTCAGCAAGCTCACAGAAATTGACCCATCAACCAACCAAATCAAAGTCCTCTCCGACTACGACATCCGCACCTACATCCTCGCCACCGCCAAAGACACTCCATCTCCCTTCACCACTGCCTCCACTTACCCTCGCCTCCTCTACGGTACCAGCGCCACCGATGACGACTCTCTCTCCGATGCTTATATCAAAGACAGCACCCTCAAGTTCAAATCCGCCAGCTCCAAACTTGAATCCGCCGAGGGCATCTGGATTACCGCCATCGCCTCCAAAAGCGGCCTCCAATGCTACGATGCCGACGGCAACCCAGACGGTGGCCTCCGCCCCGACTTCTACGATTTTTACATCCAGACCTGCTGGGATTCGCTTAACGGTAGCGCCTCCGTCATCTCCTCTACCATTCGCCTCTTCAACCCCGACCAAGTCAACCTCAAAAAACAGGGCATGATTACCTTCGACAACGTCGAATGGGAAAAATACTCCAATACTACACACAGCAGCCAAACGTGCGGAGCCGAAGTTTGCGCGGACTGCCACGTCCAGGCCAACGGCACTGAGATCGAATTCATCGGCTACACCGCCGACCTTATGGACGAAGGTGTCAGATTGCCAATCGACGACAGGCCTTCATTCACCCTCGACGTCGACGTAGATACCACCGGCATCCTCACCCACCCTGGCGGGGAGGGCCTCACTATCAGTATGGGGCCAATCAAAGCCAACTTAACAGACGGAGGCGGCAACATCTCTTCCAGTAGTAAAAGCGAGGCTATCTCCGCTCGGCAATTCCACCTCCAAATGATTCGCGAAGGCGACTATTATAAAGTCTGTATCGACAATATCTGCGTCGAAGACACCAGCAACGCCACCGGCGTCACTATTGACTACAACTTCAAACACAACGGTCACTGCTGCAGTGCCATCTCCAGAGCCAAGCTCTCCAACATCGAAATGTCCGGCGGCTCCATGGAAGAAGATACTGGCAGCTGCATCAAAGTCGTCACCCCAACTCTATAACCCCCTCCACGACAAACCATTCTCCTCAACCTTTCCAACGCTTCACCACAAAAAACGACGTCCTAGGCGTCTTTTTGTTCAATATAAATTGGTGGGCGAAGTGGGAATCGAACCCACACTCTCTTGCGAGAACTAGATTTTGAGTCTGGCGCGTCTACCAATTCCGCCATTCGCCCAACACATTTATTATATCACACTATTCCCCAAACAGCCACCTCCTAATACGGTCAAAGAACGTCTCCTCGTTCTTCGGCAACTCCGCATCCTCCGTCGGCGTCTCTACTACCTCCTCCTGCGCCACCGCATTCTCCATCACTGGCGCAATCTGCTCCGCCCGAATCAGCAACCTCTGCCGACTTGTCCCCAGCGGCCAACACGTCACCAAAGTCATCATCGGCTTATCCGTCTCTAGTGCCAACTTCGCAACTTCCGTCGGCCAAATAATCTCTCGCCCCACCATCCTATAGGTATATCGCACCGAGTTATAATGCACATACATAATATCTCCCTCTTCTAACCTCTCCAGCCCCGAAAAAATAAACTTATACTGGTTCGCCGAATACACGTCCCCCGCCGAATGCCCCATCACCACAAAATTTCCCACTTCTCCAGGATACGCACTCGCGCCATTAATCCGATAATGCACCACTCCACGATTCATCGCCTCCATCACTCCATCCAAACCCACCCCAAAATTCAGCGGCACATCCACATTCAACTTCGGAATAATCAACTTCGAGTCGCTTGAAACTTTCGTCAACGTCACCGTCGGGTCTACCGCCGTAATCTCGCTCACTGGCGACTCGCCCGGGCTTACATATGCCGCAATCGGCGCAAAAATCAACCGGTTATACTGCAAAAACAAAATCGTTGCCACCACTGCCAGCCCCATCACAATTGGCATCAACCTCTGGCGTCGCGAACTCTTCGCCTTCTCCGCCGCTCGCGCCTGAATCCGCGCCTTAAATGACCGCACCTCGCGCTCTTTCTCGCCCCCCGTCAAGTTCTCCGCCACCGCCACTGGCACACTATATTTACCTTCTACCGTCCGCTGCGCCTCCGCATCACGCAACTGCTTCACTTGCGTCTTCGCCACATACTCCTTCGCGGCATTCATATAATACTGACTATAATACTTCTGATAATAATCCTGCCAAGCAGTATGGTACTTCTTCCAATCCATCTGTTGCTGTTCGTAGGCCTTCAAAACATTGCGCCGCGCCAAATCTGCCGCCGCCTGCCTTTGCTTTTCGTCAGAAGAAAGCCCACCGTTTTTCGAATCCATACGCAAATTATACCAAAAACTCGCCCCCAAATCAACTCGTTTACCCTTGCAAAAGCCCCTAAAAATCCGTTATAATACATACATAACACAAGGAGTTTTTATGTTTGACACCAGCGAATACCAAACCGCAATGGAATCTAGCCTCGCCAAATTCAAAGACGACATGAAAAAAGTTCGCACTGGCCGCGCACACCCCGATATGCTCGCCGGCATCAAAGTCGAAGCCTACGGTCAATGGATGCCCCTAAACCAAGTTGCCAACATCACCGTCTCCGGTGGTACCATGCTCCTCGTCACCCCTTACGACCCGTCCACCATCCCCGCCATCTCTAACGCTATCCGCTCCGACTCTACCCTCGGCCTCAACCCCTCTGACGACGGCCGCGTCGTCCGCGTCCCCATCCCTCCGCTCACCGAAGAACGCCGCAAAGACATCGTCAAAACCGTCTCTGGCTCCGTCGAAGACGCCAAAGTCAAAATCAGAGGCATTCGCGAAGACGCCCGCAAAGACCTCAAAACCCTCGAACTCCCCGAAGACGCCAAAAAACGCGCCGAAAAATCCATCGACGACCTCACTAAAGACTACAACGACAAAATCGACGCCGCCTTCAAAGATAAAGAAAAAGACATTATGCAAATTTAGCCGCTTGTGCTAATATAGATACATGAACATATTTTTGGGAATCATTGTCGGTCTACTCGTTTTGACCACCCTCATCACCCTCCACGAACTCGGCCACTTTTTCGCCGCCCGCCGCTCTGGCGTCCGCGTCAAAGAATTCGGCATTGGCTTCCCGCCTCGTGCCATCGCTTGGGTGCGTAGCAAACCCGAAAAGGGCAAGAAAAAAGGCAAATGGCACAAAATCGACCGTAAAGACTGGCAAAAAGACCAAGACTCCCTAATTTTTAGCCTCAACTGGCTCCCCATTGGCGGCTTCTGCGCCATGGATGGCGAGTCCGACGACGAAACCCGCCCTGGCACCTTCGGCTCCGTCTCCTTCTGGGAAAAGACCAAAATCCTCTTCGCTGGCGTCGCCATGAACTGGCTCACCGCTTTCGCCGTTCTCACTATCCTCTGCTGGACTGGTCTGCCCGAAATTCTCGACCACCAATTCACCATCCCGTCCGATGAGCGCCTCTCCACTTCCTCCGCCGTCACCGTTGAACAAGTCATCCCCGGCTCCCCTGCCGACCTCGCCGGTTTCCAGCCAGAAGACCGCATTCTCAGTATTAACGACACGCCAATTCACACCTCTTCCGACGTCATCGACTTCAACAACGCCCACGCTGGCGAAACCGTCACCTATGCCCTTCAAGACCGCAACGTCGAAGTCGCCCTCAACTCCGCCGACTCCGACTATCTCCTCGGCATCACTATGTCTAGCCCCACCCTCACCCACCACTACACTTGGTCCGCCCCAGTTGTCGCCGCCGGTCTCACCGTCCAGCTCACCGGGGAAACCTTCCGCGGCCTCGGCCAACTCGTCATCGACCTCGTCACTGGCGCCGCTCGCCAAATCTCCTCCGACGCTTCCGTCCGCGCCGAAGGCAAAGAACAAATCAGCGAGGCCACCGAAGGCGTCTCTGGCATCGTCGGCATCATTGGCGGCTACTTCCCGAACCTCATCACCGCCGGCCCCACCCTCATCTTCCTCTTCATGGCCGTCATCTCCATCTCTCTCGCCTGTATGAACGTCCTCCCTATCCCCGCCCTCGACGGCGGCCGCTGGTTCATGATTTTCCTCTGCCGCCTCCGCCACAAAAAACTCAACAAAGAGAAAGAACAAACCATCGTCGCTCGAGCCCTCATCTTCCTCCTCATCCTCATGGGCATCATCACCATCATGGACATCATTAAACTCTTCTAACTATGAAAACCGCACTAAAAATCACCGCACTTCTCCTCTGGGCCGGCCTCGCCATGGTCATCTGTTCCTACGCTTTCACCTATCTCTTCTATTTCCTCCTCGGGCGCGACCTCATCTCCACTCCGGTCTGGCTCACCATTATCAACGCCACCATCTACGTCGCCTCCTTCCTCCTCGCCATCACCGTCCACGTCAAACTCTTCAAACAAAAATACCCCACCCGTAAAGAACTTGGCCTTGCCGGCCTCCCCACCTGGGCCGACATTCTCCTCGCCCCCGCTGGCTTCCTCGCTTACCTCCTCCTCGCCGCCGTTCTCCTCCTCATCTTCAAAAACCTCCCCTTCTTCGACCTCGACCAAACCCAAGAACTCGGCTACACCCTCACTAGCGGCCTCGACCGCCTCGTCGCCTTCATCGCCCTCTGCATTGTCGCCCCCATCGCCGAAGAGCTCATCTTCCGCGGCTGGCTCTACGCCAAACTCCGCGCCAAAATCCCTGGTCAAAAACTCTCCCTCATCCTCTCCATTCTCCTCGTCTCTATCCTCTTCGGCCTCATGCACGGCCAATGGAACGTTGGCGTCAACGTCTTCGCCATGTCCGTCATCCTCTGCGCCTTACGCGAAGTCACCGGCACCATCTACTCCGGCATCCTCCTCCACATCCTCAAAAACACCGTCGCCTTCGTCCTCGTCTACATTGTCGGCCTCGGCTAATTATGATATAATTTCCCTATGACTATTGACGACTATCGCAACGAGCGCCTCCGTAAACTCGCAGAAATTAAAAATCTCGGCATCGACCCCTACCCCGCCAAATCTTTCCGCACCCACAAAATCGGCGACATCATCGCCAACTTTGGAAAACTCGAAAACCAAACCGTCACTCTCGCTGGAAGAATTTCAGCAATTCGCAGCTTTGGCAAACTCGCCTTCGTAAAAATAAAAGACATGTCTGGAGAAATTCAGATCTTCATGAAGGATGTTGCAAATTTACCTTCTGAAACCGTGTCCCGAAATTCTCACGAGAATTTCGAAGCGAGTGAGCCCCGTAACGACGGGAGCGAACGAACGGGGTTGAAGAAGGAAAATTTGAACATCCGCGACTTAAAGCTTCTCGACTCCGGCGACTTCGTCGAAGCCACCGGCACCATCGGCAAATCCAGCACCGGCGAACTCTCAATTTTCTCCAACACACTTCGCCTCCTCGGCAAATCTTTAAGGCCCCTCCCCGGCCGCGACGGCTTCATCAACAAAGAAGAACGTTACCGCCGCCGCTACGTCGACATGAACGTCAACCCCGAAGTCCGCGCCCGCCTCATCCGCCGCAGCCAATTCTGGCAAGCCACCCGCGAATTCATGCTCTCTCACGGCTTCATCGAAATCAACGTCCCCGTTCTCGAACATACGACCGGCGGCGCCGACGCCACCCCCTTCACCACCCACATGGATGCCCTCGACGAAGACTTCTACCTAAGAATCTCCCATGAGCTCCCGCTCAAACGCCTCCTCGGTGGTGGCTTCGAAAAAGTCTTCGACATCGGCCCCCGCTTTCGTAACGAAGGCATCGACGACGAGCACCTCCCAGAACACATCGCCTTCGAATCTTACGCCGCTTTCGAGGACTACGAAGACGGCATGACCCTCTACGAAGACATGATAAAATACGTCGCCAAAAAAACTTGGAACACACTTGAGTTCCACGTTGGCAACTTCGACATCGACCTCAATAACGGCGGCCAGCCTTGGCCTCGCATCAAATACGCCGATCTCTTAAAGCAAGAATACAACGTCGACGTCTTCCACCCCGACAGGGAACAGCTATGCCAAATCCTCCGCGACGAATTCCAAAAATCCGAAGACAAAAACGACCGCGCCGCTCAAAAATCCCTCGAACACACGCTTGAAACCGCCACCACCCCACACCTCATCGACCACGTCTGGAAACTCATCCGCAAACGCTCCGCCGGCCCGTTCTGGCTCGTCGAAGAACCGCTCGAGCTCTCGCCCCTCGCCAAGAAAAACCCCGACAACCCAAAAGTCACCGAACGCTTCCACCCCGTCATCGCCGGCACCGAAATGGGCAACGGCTTCTCCGAACTCAACGACCCGCTCGACCAGCTTGAACGTTTCAAAGAACAACAGGCCGCCCGTGACGCTGGCGACTCTGAGGCCCAAATGCTCGACCTCGACTTCGTCGAAATGCTCGAATACGGCATGCCCCCTGCTTGCGGCTGGGGCAACAGCGAACGCAACTTCTGGCTCTTAGAAGGCGTCTCTGGCCGCGAAGCCGTGCCATTTCCTATCATCAAAAACAAATCATAAAAAATACCCCGCGAACACTCGCGGGGATTTTGCAAGGTGCTTGAGGGAATTACGTCGCCGGCAAATCATCCAGCACCAGTCGAATGTTCATGCCTTCGCCCACCGGGCGGAACTTCACATCGAACTGCCCCGTCGGCAAAAAAATCGCCGCGCGCGCCTTTGTTCCTTCTTTGTCGGAACTCCCGGTCCAATAATACGCGCCACCATCCTGCGTCTGCGGAATCTCTGTGCCATCCCACCTGTGGCCTTCGTGCTGCAGATTAAACTTCGTCACGCCGTAGTATTCGCCGCTGTGATTAATCCAAAATCCCAGCCCGCGCCACTCGTGCGCCCTAAGCAGCCTCAGCCCGAACTCGCGCCCAGCTTCCTGAATCTCGATGGCTTCACCAAAGGTAAACTGCTTCTTGCCATCAAATTCAAAATCATGATCCAGCACCCTGAGCCGCACGGTCTTGGTATTGCTCGGCGTTCTGCCTTCATAGACAGAAAAGCTCAAAACGCGATAGGCTTCGTCCACCCGCGCTTTAGTCGCCATGCTCCGCAACACTTCCCTCAACTTGTTAGAGTCCATATTCGACCCTCCCGAATATTATTTTCCTCCAAGGGAACCTCCCCTAAAGGAAGAACCATATTATAGCAAAAATCTCCAAAAAGTCAATCCTCTTGAAAAACGCTTAAACTTATATATAATATATATTACACATACAGAAAGGGTGGAAATGTCCAACAAAGTCATGATTATCGGAACAGGCAACGTCGGCGCATCGATTACTTTTTCCTTGATTAACCAACGCACCGCCGTCAACGAGCTTGTCCTCGTCGACATCAACACTGCTGACGCCGAAGGCGAAGCCATGGATCTCCGCGACGCTCTCGCCGTCGCTCCCTCTTACATGAAAATCAAGTCCGGCTCCTACAAAGACGCCCGCGGCTGCGACATCATCGTCATCACCGCCGGCGCCAACCAAAAGCCGGGAGAAACCCGCCTCGACCTCCTCAAGAAAAACTCCGGCATCTTCCGCCCCATGGTCAAAGAAATCATGGCAAACGGCTTCCGTGGCATCTTCCTCGTCATCACTAACCCCATGGACGTCATGACTTACCTCACCTGGAAATACTCCGGCCTACCCAGTGACCACGTCCTCGGCTCCGGCACTGTCCTCGACTCCGCCCGCCTCCGCCTCAAACTCAGTGAACGCCTCAATGTCAACCCCAAGTCCATCCACGCCTTCCAAATCGGTGAACACGGCGACAGTGAATTCGCCCTCTGGTCCACCGCCAACGTCTCCGGCCAACCCATCAGCACCATGCTCAACAAATCCGCCCTCGCCGAAATCGAAGATTACGCCCGCAACGAAGCCTACGACATCATCGCCAAAAAAGGCGCCACCCACTACGGCATCGGCGTCTGCGCCACTCACATCATCCACAGCATTCTAAACGACGAACGCCGCGTCCTCCCCGTCTCATCCTACGACGATTGGCAAAACGTCTTCACCGGCTTCCCCACCGTCGTCGGCCGTCGCGGCGCCATCAAACGCCTCGACATCCCCATGAACGAAGAAGAAGGCATCAAATACCAGCAGTCCGTCAACACCCTCAAATCCGCCATCAAAGAATTGCGCGTCCGCGCTTAAACCTATATAATATATATTATGAAAAAGCTCGGTTCATTTTTAGTACTAACTTTAACTCTCGCCACCACCCTCACTACCGCCTTTGGCGCCAACCCCGCCTCCGCCAGCACCAACGACTTCTATTTCGCTAACACCACTTTCGACTACTACCTAGAAAAACTCCCCGACAACCGCTCCAAAATGCACGTCGTCGAAGAACTCACCGCCGTCTTCCCCAGCTACAACCAAAACCACGGCATCGAACGTTGCATCCCTAAAAAATACAACGGCACCAGCATCTTGCCCAACCCCAACTTCACCGTCACCAGAAACGGCATCTCCGAACCTTTCTCCACCTACAACGACGGCAAATTCCTCTGCCTTCGCATCGGCAACGCCAACCAATACGTCCATGACGAGCAAACCTACATCATCGCCTACGACGTCGAAAACGTCATCTTAAACCCCGCCAACGCCACCGGCCAAGAGCTCTACTGGGACATCAACGGCACCGGCTGGAGCCAAAGCTTCGAGTCCATCATCGCCCGCGTTCACCTACCCACCACTCTCAACAACGCTCGCAAAAGCCAAAACACCGACCACCTCTCTTGCTACGTCGGTATCTACGGCATCTCCGGCTCCGACGCCACCTCCCGCTGCACCATCCGCCAAGATTTCATCTCCGACACCGAATATTCTACCGTCCTTATTTTCTCCGCTTCTAACCTCAGAGCCGCAGAAGGCATGACCATCAACATCGAATTTCTCCCCGACACCTTCTTTGTCAAAGGCCCCGACCCCAGCTTCGCTCTCCTCGCCGTCATCGGCATCATCGCCTTAGTCTCCGCCTTCCTCATCTATAAATGGGCCAAGGCCGAACAAAAAATTAAAGACAAAAAAACCCTCGCCAAAGACCCCGCCGTCCCCGTCCAATACACTCCGCCCAAAGACCTCACCGTCGCCGAAGCCGGCACTATTTGGCTCAAATCCGCCCGCTCACTCCAAGTCGCCACCCTTATGCAGCTCGCCGTCCAGCACGACATCGCACTCGAAAAAGGTGAGAAGAAACGTTTCGGCGGCTACCATTGGAAAGTTCACATCAAACGCACCGAACACCTAACCGCCGAACAACGCATCGTCCTAGAAATCTTAAATGGCGGCGCCTCCGTCCACGACGGCGACGTCATCGAAATCAAACGCCGCACCTCCACCTCCCACCTCGAAAAACTTGGCCGTGACTTCCCCAAAAAAATCGAAGGCAATCTCCGCGGCAAACAACTCTACGAACCCGAAAAGCCTTCCAAAATCTCCTCTGGCGTCGTCGTCCTCGCCATCTGCTTTATCTCTTTCGTCGGCATACCGCTCTGCATTAGTCTCCTCGAACTCCTCGCTCCTCTCGACGACACCGGCCTAGCCATCCCCGTCCTTGTCGTCTCCATCTTCATCATCGCCACCGCCGCTGCCACCATCGCCTCCATCCTCTACAAATACCAAACACGCACCCTCAAAGGCATCAAAACTTCCAAATACCTCGACGGCCTCAAAGAATACATGAAGCTCGCCGAAACCGACCGCCTCAAATTCCTCCAATCCGTCAAAGGTATTGACACCTCCCACCAAGGCATCGTCAAACTCTACGAAAAACTCCTTCCTTACGCCGTCATCTTCGGCATCGAAGAATCTTGGATGAACGAACTCAACAAATACTACCAACTCGACGACGTTGCTAACCCATACTGGCTCCACGGCACTACTTACCTCCCCATCTCCGACTTCCGCTCTTTCAGCTCCTACACCTCCAGTTCCATCTCCTCCGCCACCGCTTCCAGCGACTCCGGCGGCTCTTCCGGCGGGGGGGGCGGGGGCTCCTCCGGAGGTGGGGGAGGGGGGGCGCTCTGACGGGAGGCAGGGGGCCGGGTGGACA
>CAZDTL010000016.1:0-14821 GCA_964508335.1 uncultured Candidatus Saccharibacteria bacterium | reverse complement strand
GGCATCATGGAAGCCGCCAACCGCGGCGCCTACGAATACGGCGGCCGCTCCATCGGCCTCAACATCACCCTCTCCCACGAACAACACCCCAATCCCTACCTCACCGACATGCTCCAATTCGAATACTTCTTCGCCCGCAAAGTCATGCTCGCCATGAGCGCCAAGGTTTACGTCTTCTTCCCGGGCGGCTTCGGCACTATGGACGAATTCTCCGAAGTCCTCATCCTCATGCAAGAGAAAAAGATGCCAACAATGCCCATGTTCCTCTTTGGCAAATCTTTCTGGAAGCCCCTCGACCGCTTCTACGCCACCAAAATGACCGCCCTCAAAACCATCAACCCCGCCGACCGCAAAATCTACAAACTCACCGACAGCATCGAAGACATCGTCGCCGCCGCCAACAAAATCGGCCACCCCAAAATCAAGTCCAACTACTACGACGGCTTCTCCGCCGCCCAACACAAAACATCCGTGATATAATACAGGAGTGATATACCTCGACCACTCCGCCACATCGCCGCTCCTGCCCGAAGTCAAGGCCAAAATGACCGAAATCATGGGCCTCGACCTCGGCAACCCCTCCTCCCTCCACTCCGCCGGCACTCGCGCCAAATTCGAACTAAATGAAGCGCGCTCCAAAATCGCGCAACTTATTGGGGCGCGACCTCTGGAGCTAATTTTCACCTCCTCCGGCTCCGAATCCAACAACACCGTCCTCCACACCTTCCAAAACTGCCCCATCTTCACCTCCGCTATCGAACACCCCTCTGTCCTCAAGCCCGCCGAAACTTACGGCGCCCCCCACATTAAAATCCCGGTCAACCAGCAGGGAATTATCGACCTCGCCTTCCTCGAAACCAAACTCCGCGAAACCACCACAAACAACCCTAAATCAAAAATCCTCGTCTCCATCCAACTCGCCAACAACGAAATCGGCACCATCGAACCCATCGCCAAAGTCTCCGCCCTCATCCAACAACTCAAACACCAAACCAACGCCAAAATCTACCTCCATACCGACGCCACCCAAGCCGTCGGCAAAATCCCCGTCAACGCCAAAAACCTCGGCATCGACTACCTCACCTTCACCGCCCACAAACTCGGCGGCCCCATCGGCATCGCCGCCCTCTATGTCAAAACCGGCGCCCCCTTCACCCCTCTCATCCTCGGCGGCGCCCAAGAAAACCACCGCCGCGCCGGCACCTCCAACGTCCTTCTCGCCACTGGCTTCGCCACCGCCTGCGAACTCGCAGAACAAAACCTAGAAAAATATAAGAAAGTTGAAAAATTAAGAAATTATTTAGCTAAAGAAATAAAAAATAAAATAAAATCATCAATAATCGTAACGCCGGTTCGCGGGGAGACAATCCCATCTCGTAGGCATTACGGAGGTTACGACCGAGTGTTAGGGCGCGAAGCCCGTAACGACGGGCCTGAGCGACCCGTGCCTACGGATGGGTTGTCGACCGCAAGCAAAAAGGCGTTACCAAATATTTTATGCGTCTCCTTCCCAGCCGCCGAAGGCGAATCCACCCAACTCTACCTCGACTTAGAAGGCATCGAAGTCTCCACCGGCTCCGCCTGCGCCTCTGGCGACCTCGAACCTTCCCACGTCCTCATGGCCACCCACCACGACGCCGAAATCGCCCACGGCTCCGTCCGCTTCTCCCTCGGCCTCCACACCACCCGCCAAGAAATTGACGCCCTCCTCGAAAAACTCCCCCCCATCATCGCCAAAATCCAAGATCTCTCAACCCTAAACAAAGGAAAATCCTAATGTCGCAAAATAGCTCAACTCCTAAAACCCCAGCCAACTCCAAGCCCAAAACCGCCGACCCTTGGGCCTACACCGACCTCGTCAAAGACCACTTCCTAAACCCCCGCAATTACATCATGGGCGACGAAACCGCCTGGCCCGCCGACGGCGAAGGCCTCGTCGGCAACCCAATCTGCGGTGACCAAATGCTCGTCAAAATCCGCGTCAAAAACAACAAAATAGAAGACATTGGCTGGAAAACCTACGGCTGCGCCAGCGCCATCGCCAGCACCTCCGCTTTGAGTGAACTCGCCAAACATAAAACCCTCGACGCCGCCGACCACATCACCGCCAAACAAATCTGCGACTACCTCGGCGGCCTCCCCGAACACAAATTTCACTGCTCTGTCCTCGGCCACCAAGCCCTCCACAAAGCCATCGCAGACTACAAATCCAAAGCACAAGTATGATATAATATACTCATGAAAATCGGAGTTTTAGGCGCTGGCGCTTACGGCGCCGCCCTCGCAGGAATTTTAAGAGAAAACGGCCACGGCGTCCGCTTCTACGACCCCGTCAAATTACCCAACTCAAGCCTCGCCAGCGTCCTCGCCTGGGCCGAAACCATCCTCCTCGCCACCCCCGCTCACGTCGTCCGCCTCCTCCTTGACAACTTCCCGCCCGAAGCTTTCCTCAAGCCCGCTCTCGTCGCCACCAAAGGCCTCATGTCCCTCGAAACCTGGGAACAATTCCGCTACTTCGAACTCATCTCCGGCCCCGGCTTCGCCGACGACATCCGCAAACGCAAAAAAACCAAACTCACCGTCGCCGCCAGACGCGCCCTCGAGGGCCAAACTCTCACAGAATCCCTCCTCTCCACCTCCTACCTCAAATTCGACAAAACCGAAGACCTCACCGGCGTCGCCCTCCTCTCCGGCCTCAAAAACCTCTTCGCCATCGAATCCGGCCGCCGCGGCCTCAAACCCAACGACCCCCAAAACCCTCAAGACTTCAAAGTTTTCATCGCCTCCGCCTACCGCGAATGTGAACAAACCCTCCTCCTAAACGGCGGCTTCGTCGAAACCGTCCGCCTCTCCGCCGGCCTCGGCGACCTCGCCCTCACCTGCGGCAGCACCAAATCCCGCAACTACCAATTCGGCACCCTCCTCGCCTCCACCACTCCCCACTCCAACCGCCTCAAAACCAACCTCTCCCGCGCCAAAAACACCAAAGCCCTCAAACACTTCCTCAAAACCACCACCGTCGAAGGCGTCTTCGCCGCCCAAGAAATCGCCACCCAAAACATCTTCGTCCCCAAAGACAACGAAATCTTAACCGACATCCTAAGGAGAATCCACCATGCCACTCAACGCTAAACAACAAGAAGCCGTCAACTACATCGAAGGCCCCCTCCTCGTCCTCGCCGGCCCCGGCACCGGCAAAACCCACCTCCTCAGTAGCCGCGTCGAACACATCCTCAAATCCACCGACACCAACCCCGAAAACATCCTCTGCCTCACCTTCACCGAAAACGGCGCCGCCAACATGCGCACCCGCCTCCTCTCCACCGTCGGCAAAGCCGCCCGCCACATCGCCATCCACACCTACCACGCCTTCGGCTCCGACCTCCTCAACGAATACAAAAACTACGCCACCTCCTTCCCCCGCCAACTCGACGCCCCCATTGACGAAGTCGCCCAATTTAAAATCCTAAACGACCTCAAAACCAACCTCCCCGCCCTCGACATCCTCCGCACCGCCTCCACCGCCGACCTCGTCTCCACCATCCAAAGCGCCAAATCCGCCCGCCTCACCGGCGAAGATTTAGTCGCCATCGCCAACGCCAACATCGCCGCCTCCAACCAACTCCGCAAAGAAATCTCTCCCCTCCTCGAAAGCCTCAAACCCCGCCTCTCCTTCTTCGAAGCCCTCGATCAAATCTACACCCCCATCCTCGAAATCCTCGCCAAACACACCTCCCCTAAGCCCATCTTAAAAGACATCGAACCCACCGCCAACCTCCTCGCCCGCGACCTCAAACGCCTCATCGACACCGAAATGGCCAAAGAAAAACCTTCCGTCTCCCCCCTCACCAAATGGAAAACCGCCACTTTCGAAAAAGACGACGACAACCACTACCGCCTCAAAGACCGCGTCGCCAACCTCAAGCTCAAATCCCTCGGCGCCATCATGACCGACTACGACGCCCGCCTCGCCGAAAGCGGCCTCTTCGACTTCGCCGACATGATTGAACAAGCCATCACCATCCTAAAACAAGACAAAGGCTTCCGCCTCACCCTCACCGAACGCTATGAGTACATCCTCCTCGACGAATTCCAAGACACCAACCCCTCCCAATTCGAACTCATCAAACTCCTCACCGACTACGACTCCCCTAACGTCATGGCCGTAGGCGACGACGACCAAGCCATCTTCGAATTCCAAGGCGCCGACGCTTCCAATCTCCTCACCTTCGAACAACACTACCACGCCAAAGTCATCAACCTCCAAGAAAACTACCGTTCCAACCAAGAAATCCTCGACTTCTCCCGCCACCTCGCCGACCAAATCGACGACTCCTTCGCCAAACACCAACACGTCACCAAAAACCTCACCGCCTTCAAAGGCAAGGGCGGAACAATCACCCGCCACGAATTTCTCACCGCCGACTCCGAATACACCTTCGTCGCCAACCAAATCTCCTACCTCATCGACCACGGCGTCCCCCAAAAAGAAATCGCCATCATCACCCCCAAACACAAATACATCGCCCCCCTCCTCCCCTTCCTCAAGACCCACCAAAACATCAACATCGCCTACGAAAAAAAGGACAACCTCCTAGAAGACCCTCGCCTCGCCGAAATCCTCACTCTCGCCCGCTTCGTCCACGACCTCTCCCAAGGCAAAAACGTCTCCTCCCGCCTCCTAGAAATCCTCAGCTTCCCATTCTTCCAGATCCCCCCCGCCGAAGCCATCCGCACCGTCCACACCGCCAAAACCGACCATCGCCCCCCCATCGACTACCTCGTTAGAGCCGAATCCCCCGCTCTCCGCACCCTCGGCAACTGGCTGGCCAAACTCGCCACTCTCGCCTTCGACACCCCGCTCGAACTCATGCTCGACTACCTCGTCGGCACCGTCGCCACCCCTCTCCCTGCCGACCTCCCCACTGGCGACACCTCCAAAGAAGGCGCCCTCCTCCGCGGCCATCAAGAATTCCGCTCCCCCTTCATCTCTTACTACGACGCCGAACAAAACGAATACGCCACCTTCGAACTCTACGAAAACCTCGCCGTCCTCCGCGACGCTATCGAACGCCACACCAAATCCCAAGCCCTCCGTCTAAAAGACCTCATCACCCTCCTCGACGATTACGCCGCCGCCGGCGCCCCCCTCACCAACACCTCCCCCTACCGCGACTCCGACGACGCCATCCAAATCGTCACCGCCCACAAGTCCAAAGGCCTCGAATACGAACACGTCTTCCTCATCGCCACCGACAACCTCAGCTGGGGCAAGGCCAAGGGCAACAACAACATGCTCGCCCTCCCCAAAAACGTCGTCCAAATCCGCCACACCGGCATCACCGACGACGAACGCCTTCGCCTCTTCTTCGTCGCCATCACCCGCGCCAAATCCACCCTCACCCTCACCAACTCCCTCAAAGACTTCTCCGGCAAATCCCCCGCCCGCCTCGACTACCTCGAAGAATACGAAGACCCCGACACCAAAGCCCTCATCTCCCCATTCATCGGCCAAATCACCCCCCACTACGAAGACCTCGCCACCGTCCGCCAAACCACCGACCTCCGCAAATCTTGGCGCGCCAGCTACACTAAACTCACCCCAGAACTCCGCCCCCTCCTCCTCGAACGCATGCAAAACTACCTCCTCTCCCCCTCCGACCTCACCTCCTTCATCGACCTCAGCTACGGCGGCCCACTCGCCTTCTACCAATCCCGCGTCTTAAAAGCCCCGCGCGAACCCGCCACCGCCAACGTCCTCCTCGGCACCCTCATCCACTCCGCCTTCGAAAAAATCACCAACGCCACCCTCGCCGGCACCGACCTCCCCGACGACCAAGTCATCACCGAATACCGCACCGCCGCCGAAGCCACCGACCTCGACCCCAAAGACATCAAATACCTCCTCGAAAAAGGCGAAGCCTCACTTAAAATCTCCCTCCAAACCTTCCGCGACATCCTCCGCGACCCCGCCGCCCGCGCCGAAGTCAACCTCTTCTCCGAACACCCCGAAATCGACGGTGTCCCCGCCATCGGCATCATCGACCACATGTCCATCGACGAAACCAACAAAACCATCGAAGTTTACGACTTCAAAACCGGCAAATACCACCGCGAAAAATGGGGCACCATCGACACCCTCTACAAATACAGCCTCCAACTCGGCTTCTACAAACTCCTCCTCGAAGCTTCCCCCAGCTTCAAAAAATACAAAATCACCCGCGGCCACATCCTCTTCGTCACCCCCGACGAAACCGGCCAAGTCCACGACAAAGTCCTCGACTTCGACACCGACCTCAACGAGCCCGAACTCCGCGCCCTCATCAAAGCCATCTACAAACAAGCCACCACACTCGCCTTCCTCGACGACGATGAACTCAAACTCGAACCTAATAAATCCGCCACCCTCAAAGACATCAAAAACTTCATCTCGCTCCTGCTTGCCAAATCCGCCTAAACCGTATAAAATAAACAAGTTCCGGACACATCCACAGAAAGGGGGTGAAAATGTGTCGAAGCTCATTATTAAGGATGAAAGCACTGGCCGCTACCACGAGTTCGCCGACGACAAGGCCGGCTACGCCGCCGCCCAAGACAAACTTGACCAACTCCGCCAAGCCGGCCACCGCACCGACCTCTCGGCCAACAACACCGGCAAACGCCTCCAAGACATGGAAGACAGCCACCACGGCTTCTTCGGCCGCCTCTTCTCCTAACCCCCGCCCCCTCACGGGGGCTTTTTCACACCTAATCTCCTCACCTTGACAGATGACCACTTTTATAGTAAAATAAAAGAAGTGGCGTCTCTTCACGCCCGCACTTTTCTATCTAGGAGGGATCATTATGACAAAAAACCTCAACTTCCCCTCGACCGCCGGCCCCGAACGCATCGCCTGCGCCATCCGCGACGGCAACCTCGACCAGCTCCTCGACATCTTAAACTGGTTCGGCCTCACACCGGCCAACCACGAAAAGCCTTGCCTCACACAGAGCGAACTCACCAAGATCGCCCTGCTCGCCGCCTCCGCCGAGGACTACAAGAACAAACTCAGCCTCACCATCACCGACGCTCTACTCGCCCGCCTCTCCCACCTCGTCCGCCCGCGCCTGATGTTCCAGCTCGTCCTCGAAACCACCAAAATCACCCCCGCCCCCATCACTGCCATCCCCGTGCACATCCTCAACGCCATCGCCAAAGATGAACCGAGCGAAGAAATCGACGAACTCATCTTCGACCTGGAAGAAAACGTGCTTCTGGCACTCATGGATTACTGCGCCAAAATCGAAGGCGACAACATCGAGCCTATCTGGCAACACTTCGGCAACGCACTCCTCACGGCCGGCTATTACAGCGACATCATCCCCGACTGGCTTTTCCTGAACTACATGGCCAACAGCGTCCTGTGGGACTACCACCTCTGACGCACCCCTACATACCCCTACACACCTCTACACATCACCCCACTCTACCACCCCCTCCCTCCGCCCCCTCACGGGGGCTTTTTTATGTTATTTATGTTATAATATACCCACCATGCCAAACATCTGGAACCAACTCAAAACTCCCATCTCCGCCCTCGCCCCCATGGAAGGCGTCACTGACCTCTGCTTCCGTCAAGTCATCGCCACCGCCGGCCGCCCCGACCTCTTCTTCACCGAATTCACCAACGTCTCCTCCTTCGCCAGCGAAAAGGGCCGCGCCAACGCCCTCGAACGCTTAAAACTCGCCCCCACTGACGCCCCCATCATCGCCCAAATCTGGGGCAAAAACCCCGCCCACTTCGCCGAACTCGCCAGCGCGCTCAAAAAACTCGGCTTTTCTGGCATCGACCTCAACTTCGGCTGCCCCGACCGCCACGTCAACGCCGCCGGCGGTGGCGCCGCCATGATTAAAACCCCCGACCTCGCCATCAAGTGCTACCAAAACGCCGTCAAAAACAGCAACGGCCTCCCCGTCTCCATCAAAACCCGCCTCGGCTACACCTACCCCGAAGAATACCAAACTTGGCTCCCCACCCTCCTCGCCGAACACCCCGCCGCCCTCACCGTCCACCTCCGCACCAAAAAAGAAATGTCCAAAGTCCCCGCCCACATTGAGCTCATCGACGACATCATCCGCCTCAAAAACACCCTCTCCCCCTCCACCAAACTCCTCATCAACGGCGACATCCGCGACCAAGCTCACGGCAAAGCACTCACCGCCAAACACCCCGGCCTCGACGGCTTCATGATTGGCCGCGGCATCTTCCAAAACCCCTACTGCTTCACCGGCCACACCCCCACCAAGTCCGAACTCTTCAGCCTCCTTAAACTCCATCTCGACCTATTCGACCAAGCCAACTACAAAAACTTCGAACCCCTCAAACACTACTTCAAAATCTACATCAAAGACTTCACGGGCGCCAGCGACCTTCGCCAACAACTCATGCTCTGCCGCTCCACCACCGAGGCCCGCACCGTCCTCAAAAACTACTCGTGATGATATTTCGAACCACGACTTATCTCATACGCCCGATAAACCTGCTCCGCCACAATCAACCGCGCAATCGCATGCGGAAACACCAGTTTCCCAAAACTCCACACAAAATTCGCCCGCTCCCGCGCCTCTTGCGTCACCCCAAACGGCCCACCAACCACAATATAAACCTCCCGCGAATACACAAACTCCTCCTGCAACAACTCCGCAAACTCCGGCGAAGTAATCTCCTTACCCCGCTCATCCGCAACAATCACAAACGCATCTTGCGGAAACTTCCAAACCGCCAACACATCCGCCAACGCATCTTCCTCATAAAACGTCCAACCCATATCAAACGGCTTCCGCACCTTCTTCATATAATCCTCAATCAGCCACTTATACTCCCCACCATACTTCTTACCCCCACAAACCACATGTATCATATTTACAATTCTACCACTTTTTGCTATAATATACCAAGTTACCAAAGACAGCGACGGGAGCTTCTTTCAAGAACTCCTTAATCATGTCGCCGAGGAAATCTTGCAAAAATGGGTTTGGTGACGACATTTAACAATTCGTGAACCTAACCAAAGGAAAACTAAATGGCTATCTCAAAAGATAAAAAATCCACTTTAGTTGCAGATTTGACTAGCCTCCTAAGCGACGCCAAAGCCACCGTCTTCGCCCGTTACCAAGGCCTCACCGTCGCCGAGCTCCAAGAGCTCCGCGCCGCCGCCCGCGAAAACGGCGTCAAGATCAAGGTCGTCAAAAACCGCTTGGTCCGCGTCGCCATGAACGAAATCGCCGTCTACAAAGACACCGACACGACCGGTCTCACTGGCCAACTCCTCTACGCGATTTCCGACTCCGACGAAATCATGCCCGCCAAAGTCCTCACCAACTTCGCAAAGACTCACGAAGCTCTCCAGCTTCAAGGCGGCTTCTCCGACCTCGGTGCCGCGCTCTCTGCCGACGAAGTCAAGACCCTGGCTCAAATGCCGACCAAGAACGAAATGATCGCTCAGGTCGTCGCCACCTTGCTCTCGCCGATGAACGACGTCATCTCCGCAACTGTCAACTCTCTCCCCGGCATCATCTCCGGCCTAGAGAACAAATAATAACGAAAGGAACAACCCTATGGCTGATATCAAAAAATTGGCTGAAGAACTCGTCAAATTGACCGTTCTCGAAGTCAACGAACTCAAAAACACCCTTAAAGACGAATACGGCATCGAACCTGCCGCTGCCGCCGTCGCTGTCGCCGCTGCCCCTGCTGAAGGCGCCGCTGCCGCCGACGAAGGCAAAACCGAATTTGACGTCGTCTTGAAAGAAGCCGGCGCTCAAAAAATCGCCGTCATCAAGGCCGTCAAAGAAGCCACTGGCCTCGGCCTTGGCGAAGCTAAAGCCATCGTTGATGGCGCTCCTGCCACCGTCAAAGAAAAAGTCAAGAAAGACGAAGCCGAAGCTCTCAAGAAAACTCTCGAAGAAGCTGGCGCCACCGTCGAACTTGCCTAAGTTTAGTCAAATTTTATTAACCGTTCGCGAATTGTTCAAAAATCCCCTCGCTAGAGGGGATTTTTGTTCGCTAAACTCGAAACAATCATCTCAACTACAAACATAGAATCACCTGGGCGGAAAACCGCCCAGGCTCAAGGTACTTCCATTTGATTAGATTATTAAATACTGTCAGGGTCAAAATCCTCAGTCGCATCCGCATCGTTCACAATCTGCGCATCTTGCGGCGCCACAGTATGCTTTACTGCTGGCGGTTGCGTCGCAATGTCTTCATGAATCGGCGTCGGCGCCGCAGTCGCACACACCTCCGTCGGCCGCACCACGGCTGTCGGCACCGGTGTCGGTGCCGGCGTCGGCGCTGGCGTCACAGGTGGCGGCACATAGGGCGTCGAGGTCGGCGGCGCCACCACCGTATGCGGATCTTCACTGTTCTCCGGATCGGTCGGGCCTCCTCCCACCGGCGCCTCAGTCGGCGTCAACCGGTCTTCCGGATTCTTGGTCGGACGCGGCGGCGGCGCTTGAGTCGGAGGTGCTTGCGTAGGCGGAGCCTGTGTCGGAGGCGCCTCAGTCGGCGGAGCCTGTGTGGGCGGCGGCGGCGTAGGCGGTGGTGGCGTAGGCGGAGCCTGTGTCGGAGGCGCCTCAGTCGGCGGAGCTTGCGTCACAATCGGCTCAGCTCGCTTCCACTTCCACGTCCCGCCCTCAGTCAGGTTCACCCAGGCCAAATTATCATAATCTCCAGCATCCACTTTCGCGCTCTTAGCAGTATTGATGAGACCTCTCCGCGCAGAAATCAACTTTTTGCCGTCTTTCCGATAGAAAGTCACCAAAGCATCTTTCTCTTCGCGAATCTTATCGTCATCACTATTCCTGCGTCCAAGCACCTTCATAGGCGCCGCAACTATCTGGCTATCCGCCATATAGTTCTCCAGCACCCAATCCGTAGACGTTACCGCCCAGCCGCCTTCCAGCCCGTCATAGAAAAACTGCAAAGTCTCGTTCGCAATCACATCATAGTAATCGCTCCCGCGGCTCACAATCTCCCATGCTCGAGCTGTCTCGGCTTCCAGTGAATCCAGGTCTTCTACGCCTAGTTGCACTCTCAAGCGCACAATCTGCAACGGCGACTTCACCAGCTCATGTAGCCAGTTAAAAATCCCGTCCTCGATTGACTCGCCTTCAAGGCTAGGGCCATAGCTCCCCTCAGCTTCTTTTAGAAGCTCCGACCACCAAGGGTCGTCATCGGGGAAATACCCACCGCCATATACTAACCTCGGCCTCACCACCGTTTTACTACCAAGCTTAAAGGATATCGTCCCTGCCTCGGTATAGGTCGCATGCTTCGGCGGTTCAGGCGTCGGCACCGGCGTTGGTTCGGGAGTTGGCACTTCGGTCGGCACCGTTGTCGGCTCCGACGTCGGCGCTTTCGTTGGTGCCGCCGTCGGTACTGCGGTCGGTTCAGGCGTCGGTACCTGGGTAGGCACCTCTGTCGGCAATGCCGTAGGTACTTCCGAAGGCACCAGCGTTGGTTCACTAGTCGGTGGCACGGTCGGCATCACCGGCGCTTGCGTCACCATCGGCGGTTCAGTCGGCATCAGCACTTGCGCACTGGCAACCTTCCCGTCAAGAAGCTCCACAATCTCGTTCCGATAAAGCCACCCCAAAACCAACAGGACTATCACCAGCAGAATCAACAATACCCAAATCCACCAACGCTTTTTATGTGGCGGCGGCTCTAAGATATCGTATTCGTCTGGATCGTCCACGTCGGCTTGGAACCGCGCTGGCTTGGCATACCTCTCACTCCGACGATGCCTTGTCGGCTGGCCAGAGTAATCGGTCGGCGGATAGAACACCCCACGTTCGGGGTCACTCCGCCGTTCGTCGTCACGGTAAACATTCGCCAAAATAATCCCTCCTTTATTTGGATTTGGTCAAATGGGTTACGGTTCATGGGTTACACAACTCTAATCAAATGGTCAGGCATCGCGTTTGTGCCTGAGATGATTGCTTTTAACGAACATCAGCTCCAAACTAACACGCATCCACAGCTAACACCTATATTATAGCACACATAAGCATTTTTGTCAATCCGCCATCTCTGTCTTTTCGCCACTCGCCTCCTAAAAAGTCAATTTTACAACGTTCTCGCACTCACCCCTAAAATTTTGGTGGAAAACTTCCGTCTTGACATCGCTCCCAAAGTCATATAATATAATAATAGCACTATATCAAAATAGACAGGACGCGAGGTGATGTCTGAACTACCAGAAAAACAAATAAAACGCTTACGCAGCCTTATTCAAGAGGCCGAAACTAACATGGCTGCCGCCAAAGAACTTTTGAACTCCGTTCTCGGCGACGGCGACATCATCACTGCCCCACGCGAAACTATCGTCTCCGACCCAGAGGGCAAAGTCATCGAAGGCGTCTTCGACGGTCAAATCATGATCGGCCCAGACGGCAAAAACTATCCCGTCCCTGCCAACTACGCATCTAAGTCTAAGCTCGTCGAGGGCGACCTCATGAAACTCACCATCACCCCCGATGGCAAATTCCTCTACAAACAAATCGGCCCTGTCGAGCGCAAATCCGTCATCGGCACCCTCACCCACCACGACGACAAATACTACGTCGAAGTCTCCGGCCGCGAATACGAAATCCTCTACGCTTCCGTCACCTACTTCCACCTCAAAGAAGGCGCTCAAGTCTCCGTCGTTGTCCCCGCAAACAACGCCGACGCCGCCTGGGCCGCCGTCGAAGCCGCCTTATAATGCTCGCACTCTACCGCAAATACCGCCCCAAAACTCTCGCTGAGGTCATTGGCCAAGACCAAGTCACCCAGCCCCTCTCCGCCGCCCTCAAATCCGGCAAAATCAACCACTCCTACCTCCTCACTGGCCCCCGCGGTTGCGGCAAAACTTCCGTCGCCCGCATCCTCGCCCACGAAATTAACCACTTCCCCTACAAACTCGAAGACTCTTACCTCGACATCATCGAAATCGACGCCGCCTCCAACACTGGCGTCGACAACATCCGCGACCTCCGCGAAAAAGCCCTCATCGCCCCCACCAAAGGCCAGTTCAAAGTCTACATCGTCGACGAAGTCCACATGCTCAGCAAATCCGCCTTCAACGCCCTCTTAAAAACCCTCGAAGAACCCCCCGCCCACGTCGTCTTCATCCTCGCCACCACTGACCTCGAAAAAGTTCCTGTCACCATCACCTCCCGCAGCCAAGTTTTCACTTTTCGCCTCGCCCCGCCCGACCTCATGCTTCCTCATCTCCAGACCATCTGCCAAAAAGAGGGAATCAAAATCTCCGCCCCCGCCCTCAGTCTCATTTGTCAAAAAGGCGGCGGTTCCTTCCGCGACAGCCTCTCTCTCCTCGACCAAATCTCCTCCCTCGCCGAAAAAGACCAAGAAATCTCCGAACAAACTGTCGCAGACTGCCTCGGCCTGCCGCTCGACACCAAACTCAGCGCCCTCCTCACCGCCTACACCTCTGGCGACTTCACCGCCACCACCCAAGAACTCAAAGCCCTCCTCAACGAAGGCCTAAAACCCGAATCTATTGCCGCCTCCGCCCTCGTCCGCATCATCGCCTCCCCCACCCCAGAATTATTGGGCTTGTTGAAATCCTTGCCTAACGTCACGGCACCATATCCAGAAGCCAAATTATTGTTAGCATTTCTTGAAGAAAACCGTTTTTCTTTAGGCGGCGGGAAGGATGTTTCTTCTCGGGGCTGTAACCTTTCACCTAAGACCGAGGAGACGTATATCCCTGACGTCACCGAGAAAGCTGCAAAGCTTACTTTCTCGGCCGACCAGTGGAATGACGTCCCCGCAGGTCTTCGGCAAGCCCCGAAAGAAACATCCGACCAAAAGCCCCAAAGAAAAACCGCTCTCACTCCCGCCCTCGACCAACAACTCAAAAAATGCACAATAGAAAACGACGGTACAACACTCCACATCTACCCCCCGCGCAAAATAATAAAATCAATCCTCGAACGCCCCAACAACGCCGCAATCCTCAAATCCGCACTCGGCCAACCTTTCATCGTCCACGACCTCGACGACCACCCACAAAAATCTCCCGAAATCTCCAAAATTTCTGATATAATGGGAGGAGCACAGGAGATAAATAACAATGGAGGAATCCCTTTCTAGCCGCGACTTCGCCCCGCACGACCCCCCGCGCGAAGGTTCTCGCAAAAACCCCGACGGCCGCATCCCGCCCCAAGACCTAAACGCCGAAAAATCCCTACTCGGTGCCCTCATGCTATCCGACGCCGCCTTCCCCGACTGCCTCGAAATCGTCAAATACAAAGATTTCTACGAAGAAAAACATGGCAAAATCTTCCACGCCATGACTTCCCTCTACCAACATCACTCCCCGATTGACCTCCTCACTGTCACCGCTGAACTCAGAAAGTCCAAAGACCTCCGCTCCATCGGCGGCGCCGCCTACCTCACCGAACTCACCAACTACGTCCCCACCGCCACTCACGCCAAGGCTTACGCCGAGCTCATCGCTAACTCCGCCGTCCGTCGCCGCCTCATCACCGCCGGCATCAACATCGCCGAAAGCGCCTACGAAGAAGACAAAGACATCACCGACCTCCTCGGCTCCGCCGAAAAAGAACTCTTCGGCGTCTCCGACCAAACCACCAAAACCGAATACGTCGCTCTCGAATCCCTCCTCGCCGACGCTTTCGACCGCATGGAAGAACTCCACAAAAACAAAGGCGCTTTAAGGGGCCTCAAAACCGGCTTCCGCGACCTCGATAAAAAAACCGCCGGCTTCCAAAAAGGCGACCTCATCATCATCGGCGCCCGCCCCGCCATGG
>CAZDTL010000015.1:0-14945 GCA_964508335.1 uncultured Candidatus Saccharibacteria bacterium | reverse complement strand
TTGTTAAATGTCTTCTAGTCTAAAGCCGAATCATCTCAGATACAAAACTTGGGATTCTGGGCGGTGCGAGACCGCCCAGAGAAAGTGCGCGCTTCCGTTTGACTTGTTAGATGCTATTCGGGTCGAATCCCGATGCAGTGCCGTCGCCGTCTTTTTGGGTGTTCGGCGGCGGCGAGGCCACGTTGTGGGTGGCGCCTTGGGGTTGGGTTTGCTGGTCCTCTTGGACGAGGGGCTTGTTGGTAGTAGTGCAAGTTTCGGTAGGCCGTACGACGGCGGTGGGGGCAGGGGTGGCAGTGGCGACCGGCGGGTTAGTAGCCGTGTTTTGAGACGCTGGGGTCGAGGTAGTCACCGTCTTAGTGGTGGGGTTGGACGAACTCTTGGGGTTAGTCGAACCGCCGCCATTGGGGGCTTGGGTGGGAGTTAGCCGGTCGTCGGGATTTTTAGGCCCAGGCTTAGGCGTGGCAGTAGAGGCCGGGGTGCCGGGGTCGCTAGAACCACCGGAGTCGCCATTACCGCCATTACCGCCGCCACCAGAGTAACCGATGCTGCCCTTTAGCTTCCACTTGTAGTCACCACCTTCGGTGAGGTTGAACAATACGCGGGGGTATTGCCGGTTGGTGACTTTGGCGGCAGCGGCGGCGACTTCAAAAGCGGCGCGGTTGGAGTGAAAAGTATCACTCTTGCCTTTGCTAGTGAAGTAAACCAGCACGTCGGGCGTATGGTTAGTGTCGCTGCCGACCTGAGCGAACAGCTCAAGGTTGGTGCTATCGGCTTTTTCCTGCATGAGCAGTTCGAGCTGCCAATCTTTGTCTTCGTAGCAGGAGCCGTCGGCCAGGCTGGTGAAGAAATACTCCAGAGCTTCGTTAGCGAGCCGGTCGTATTCCTCTGCCGGCATAGCCAGCAGTTCTTCAGCGCGGACGTTGACGGCGTCGAGGTCCGCGAAAGTTTCGAGATAACACTCGAAGCGGAACCAAGTGAGGTTCCAGGGGTCGGGACAGATGCGCCGAAGAAGTTCCAGGGTTGCGGTGCCCCAATCATCAGTGGGGATGGGGTCGCCGAAGGCATTGGGGACTTCTTTGTCGGTTTCTGCAGTGTTCCACTGCATGTAACCCGGCTGGGCGCCACCAACATACACGAAAGGAGTGATTTCTACTTTTTGTTTATCTCCGACGAGGGGGACGAACATAAAAGCGATGGTCTCTTCTTTGGCGATGTAGGTGGGTGCAGTAGGAGCAGTAGCAGCGAAGTCAATGGGCTGTGCGGCGGGAGCCGCAGTAGGGATGGCGGAGCCGTCACTGGGTTGAGGAGTGGCGGCAGGCGCAGTAGTGGGGTCGGGAGTCGGTTGCGCGGTTTGGTTTTCTTCGGTCTGAGCGCTTGCGGGCGCGGGCTGAGCGAAGACTCCGACCGGATCAATGAAGACCCGGAGGGTGGGCGCAATGTAGGTGCCGCCCAGAGCGTAAATGGTGCCCCAGACGGCGAATCCCAAGCCAATGATGATGACCAGGATAAGCAAAGTCGTCAGTAAGCGACGGATGAACATGACTATTCCTCCTTATCGTTGTTGCCGGCTCAAGATTCGAGCAAGTTCGCGCTGACCTTCGTCGGTCTGCGAGAGCTGTTCGACCCACCAGGTTGTGTTGCGGCGTTCAAATTCGTCATTGTCAGGGTTGTGCCGGTCGGAACGACGGTGGCGCCGCTGACTAGCAGGCGGATTGTTGGCCGCAGGTTGGTTGTTAGCCGGAGCCTGGTAGGGCGGCGGCTGTTGAGTGGACTGGTAGTAAGTCGGGGTCTGAGCGGGGGGGTAGTAGTAAACGTGTCCCTCACGCTCTTCGTCGTCGAGGCGGTTGTTTGCGGCCCACTTCCAGATGAAGTGAATGCCTAAGGCGATAGACGTCGCGAACAAGATTCCTGCGATGTAGGTACCGGCAGCCATACCGATTTTGAGGCCGAGAATGAAGCCGGTAGCGATGCCTAGGGCGACGCCCAAGAATTTGAGCGCTCCTACCGATTCTTTGTCGACGGTGCCAGACATTACGTAGTAGATGATGAGTGCTAAGGCCAGGACGGTCATGACGATGGCGACAATACAATCGCCGCCAGCCATGGCCACGACGGTCATCAGCAGCCATACTGCTCCGTAGATGCTGAGGAACACCAAGTTGCGATAGCGCTGGTTGCGCTTTTCGTGCTTTTGCTGGTCGGTCATGTCAGACGCCCTGAGCAAAGCGTTGGCGCGTTTGTTCATAATAGTGGCGAACTGCCAGAAGCAGAGGAGCGACGTGGCGATCACCATTATTATGTAGCCGAGGTTGCTTAACAGGTGGTTCATCATTAGGGTTCCCTCCTTATCCCTTTTTCTTCCCATTTTTGATGCACTTTGTTGTGTCAAACGGAATCCAGACAATGCGTTTGTGTCTGGGATGATTCGGTTTTAACGACCGTTTATATAAGATATAACACGCTCTTATACAGACTGGTTCCATTATATCATACACAAGCTGTTTTGTCAATAGTAATAGCATAAGCTTGACTGGATGTAAAAAGTGTAGGCAGGCATGCAAAAGGGGCCTCTTGCGAGGCCCCAAATTGGGGGGTGATGTGGAACCAGCCGGAGCCGGCGCAGGGGTTAGGGCTGGGGCTGCTGGCCGGTCGATTGGGCTTGAGCGTAGGCGATTTCCTCTTCTGTGGCAGGATGCAGGAATCCATTCCCGTCGCGGAAGGGGACACCCATGGGCGTGACAGCATACCAGACCTCGATATAGTTCCCAACCTGAATGGCTTCTTCGGGAGTGTTACACCTCCGCCCCAGCTCAGCCTGCACGTCGTCGATGGTGCCCTGGTAGGTGCAGACTGTGCGGACGCGATAAATGTCGGCATTCTGGCGAATCCAGAACGGTTTGACGACGCGGAGGCGCGGCTTGCTAAACTGCTCGATGCGGCTTCTAAATGCGGGGTTGTCCATCGTCATCTCGCTTTCGGTAAACTCGGTCCGACGGCCTTTGCGGTCGGTCCAAACGACATTGACGGGGCGATCATCTTCGCTCTGGTCGACATAGCGCAGTTGGTTGGCTTCTTGATCCCGAAGGGACTGAGACCAGGCGCGAGATCTGAAATCGGGGCGGTCGGCACGATAAGCTTCGGCATTGGGCGGTGTATTCATGTTGTTCCCTCCTTCATTATTTCCACCCGGCCGAAAGGCCGGATTGGGGTCGCTAATGCGAGCGTCGAATGGGTCGATACGGTCAAGTGTGGCGTTCCTTCTTCTCATTGTTTTTCCCTCCAATTTCTAAGATTCCTAGCAAAGCCCTTCCCCCGGCGAGCGATGCTATTGTCTTTAGTATAGCATAAGTTTGATTTTATGTCAAGAAGATATTGCAAAAAAGTGAGTTGGGTGGGATGATGGTGTGCTACAATAGGTGTAAGAAAAATATATGATTGCGACGGTGGGGAGTTGCCGGAGCGTCGCCAAAAGGAGGAAAATGTTTAGTTTGAAGGGGCAAGTGGCAGTAGTGACTGGGGCGTCGAGCGGGCTGGGTCGGCAGATGGCCGAGGCGTTTGCGCGGCAAGGGGCTACGCTGGCGGTTTTGGCGCGGAGGGTGGAGCGACTGGAAGAGCTGAAAGTGCGGCTGGAGAAGGAATATAAGGTGAAAGTGTTGCCGGTGAAGGTGGATGTGACGTCGTCTGCTGAGGTTGCGGCGGCGGCGAAGGTCGTGAAGAAGGAGTTTGGGAAGGTAGATATTTTGCTCAACTGTGCAGGGTCGTCGAAAGATAAGGGGGTGTTGGAGATGGCGGACGAGGAGTGGGATTTTACGATTGCAACCGACCTGACGAGTGTGTTTAAGATGACGCGCGAGTTTGGGAAGTTGATGGCCGAGAAGGGGTATGGGCGGATTATTAATATCGCGTCGATGTATGGGCTGGTTGGGAATACCGAAATTCACACCGTGGCGTATCATTCGAGCAAAGGGGGCGT
Organism: uncultured Candidatus Saccharibacteria bacterium; assembly: GCA_964508335.1. GTDB lineage: Bacteria > Patescibacteriota > Saccharimonadia > Saccharimonadales > Saccharimonadaceae > Nanosyncoccus. The sequence continues at coordinate 10,972 of CAZDTL010000015.1, read as the reverse complement.
GGTGAACTTTACGCGAGCAGTGGCGGCGGAGTTGGCGACCAAGGGGGTGACGTGTAATGCGATTTGTCCGGGGTATTTTGAGACGGAGTTGACGAAGCCGGTGCTCGATACGCCGCGGTTCCAGGAGTTTGCGAAGACGCATGTGCCGATGGAGCGGTATGGGAAGCCGGGAGAGCTGGATGCGGCGGCGGTGTTCTTGGCCTCGCGCGAGGCATCTTATGTGACGGGGCTGATTATGCCGGTGGATGGGGGTTATACGGCGATTTAGTTCTGCGTTTTTGCGGATGAAAAAGCCCCCAAAGGTTGGGGGCTTGGGGTTTTGGTTACATAAGGTCGATTTTTGGACGTCGAGGGCGAAGCGGCCGGCGATGTAGGCCATCGCCGTGAGGATTTCTTCGGGGGCGCCGTAGAGCTCCACGGTTGCGACGGTGTTTGCGCGACGGCCGGGGACGTAGGGCTCAGAGGCTTCGCGCTTGGGCGTTGTGGTGGTAGGGGTAGGAGCGGGCGGTTCGGCGGGAGTTTCCGTGGGTAGTTCGTTCGGCTCTGTGGCCGGCTGATGGACGAACGGCAGATTGTGCTTGCCGGCGGTGAAAGCTTTTTGTTTACCGTCATAGTATTTTAAGGCGGTTTGGAGGTCGCCGGTCGCCCAGAGGACGAAGGTGACTTGTTCCAGCAGATAAGTCCTGGCTCTGAGGCCGCGGTGCTGGATGCCAAATTTCTTCAGAGCTTTGCTCATGTGGCCACCGTATTCGCTGCCGAGCAGATATTTGTCCACCAAACATTGAACGACGTGCGGGAAGTAATATACGAGGCTACGGAGGTAATTCTCTGTTAACACTTCCTCCTTAGCGTGGAGCGGTTGCAGTTCGCAGCCTTTGGCGGCGATTTCGATGTCATTCAGATCCATATCTTGGACGGGTTTACCGATGACTTTTTCCATGCCGTAGAGTTCTTTTCTCATGATTTTATCTCCTTCGTTGGATGTCGTGGGGACTGGAGTGTTGCTCGAGACGACGCCGCTCGGTTCAGACGAAGTCGGGTAATGATACGCCGGCGTAGGTAGGCGATGTATTGGTTCTAGATGTCGTGGTCGAGTGCTACGAATTCATCGTAGTTGATGAACTCGCCGTAGTTGATGCGATAGACCCAGTGCTCGTAGCGTCTGAGTTTCCGCGATGAACGGGGTGACGAGACGACTGTCGGACATGGTTCGCTCATCTTTTTCTTCCTTTCCTAGAATGTAGCGTGTAACCAAAAGTTAAGATGCTAGTTGTCCCTCCCAACAACTATCTCTTTAATTATAGCATAAAAGGCTTGTGAAGTCAAGTTGTGGTAAATTGGCAAGAAAATAGCCCTGTTCCGAAGGAGCAGGGCTGGGGTGGGAGGGAGATTACGGCAGGAAGTGGCTGGGTTCGATGCGACGGGTCGGCGTGGCGCGGGGGTGTTTTTTGACGTAGTTTTCGTCGCATTCCTGAAGCGCTTTTACCTGTTCAAAACGGATGACAGCGGTGAGCACTGTCGGCAGGAATTGTTTCCAGATTTTTTTGGCCAATTCCTCCGGCGGGAGCGAAAGCAGTTCGCCGTATTCGTCAAGCTCCGGGATGTCGCAGGTGTAGTCGCAGAGACTTTCGCTTGAGTAATCGCTGCGCAAGATGAAAGCTCCGAACCTTGGGCCGTGGATGAGTTCGAGATGTAGGTAGGTCAGGTAGTTGTCGACGTCGAGACATTTGATGATACGGACGACCTCTCTGGCGTTGTCGGCCGCGCGGAGCGCGTTGCTGAGCTGACGTTCAATCAGGTTGGTCAGTGTTTCCAGGCCATTCTGTTTTTCGTAGTAGAGCTCTCCATTGTAGATGACGCCACCTAAGAAAAGCGTGAGCGTGTGCTGTAGATTTGAGAGTTCGTTGATGGTTTCGACCGTGCTTTGAAGCTCGGCGATGGCGCGGATGAACTTTTGGGTCGGTTTCCGGTGCAAGTTGGTGTGCGGGACGTCGAGCGGGCGGAACGCGTCGTATTTGACGAGTTCTTCGGCCAGCCAGTTGTGATACTCGTGGCAGATTTGTGTGCGGTCGCGTTTGGCGCGAGCGGGACTGCGATTGAGCGTGAGCGTGATAGGGTCGATGCGTTCGCCAAAACGGATGACTACAAAGCAGGCGTTGATCGAACCGTCGGGGTTGGCGTTCGGATACAGGTAGATGGCGTCGGAGCGGAGAGCAAGGTCGAGATCCAGAGATTTGATGGGGCGCGGCAAGATGATGGGGCCGACGAGCAGGTGCGGCGCTCTATCAGGCGCCTGCACGCTGAAGGTGTTGAGTCGGCGGCCGCAGTAGTCGCGAACTTTGAAGCGGCCAGCGATGGCCTTGGTGGTCGTGCAGTAGGACGGGATTTCTTTGGTTGTGCCGTTGATCAGGAACGGGCAGAAGTCGAACCAGTGTTCGAGGTCGACGAAGCCGGAACCGTCGAGGCGTTTCGGCATTTGCATGGGGATGCGCATGACGAGATTCGGGCCGTAGCGGCCGAAGCGTCCGGAGAGGAAGTAGTCGCCCTCGCGGGCCCAGTAGGATCGGGATTCGCCGGCGTAGCTTTCCAGCTTGACGGTGACGGTCTTGAGGTGGTCTTTCATAATTCCCTCCAAATTTTTAAAAATCAACCAGCTAGAGCTAGTCGTTTTTATTATACCATAAATGTTTTGTTTTCGCAAGTTTAAAAATAGCCCTATTGCGGGCTTGGGTGGTGCGAGTGGAGGTAGTCGAAACCTCATCCCAAGTTTGGAAAACTTGTATACTAACCGCTGTACTACACTCGCGTGAGGTTATTATAGCATAACTGGCGCAGGAGCCGCAAGAGTTTACTCAGTGAGGAGGTAGACGTCGCAGGCGTTGAGGTGTTCGAGGTGTTGGACGGTAGTGAGGTCGGTGGCGGATTGGAAGGCGGCGAGGGTGAGGTCGTAGGAGTCGTCGCCATTGATAAAGAGGATGAGGCCGCGCGAGAGGTCTTGGTCTTTTAGGATTGATTTGATGAGGTCGGGCGAGGGGTCGGCGTCTTTGGCGAGGTAGGAGTGGTCGAGCAGAGCGAAGAGGTAAATGTCGTCGAGGAAGCGGTCGTTGGAGGTTTTGTACCAATAAACCGTGGGGAGATTGAGGTCGCCGCTGAGTGCGGAGACGATGGCGCGTTTTTCTGGGTAGAGGACTTGGGCGGGACTGTCGCCGGTGGCGAGAGGCGCGAGAAGCGTGAGAGCGAGGGCGAAGAGAGTGATGAGGATGGCGGGTTTGGGCTTGGGTAAGGTGCGAGCTACGAGGGCGTAGAGGACAGCGAAGACGAGCAAGAAGAGCGGAGTGCAGACGGGAAGAATGTAACGGACTTCGAGATAGGGCGAGGCGATAGCGGTGAGGAGGAAGTAGGCCAGAGACGGCCAGAGGACGAGGAAGAAACTAGAGGGGAGGCCGAGGGTTTTGAGGGCGTGGCGATGCCAGAGGATGATAAACAGGACGATTATCGCGAGGGCGAGAATGAGGAGAAGACTGTTAAAGGCGTAGCGGTGGAGGATGGCGAGGAAGACACCGATTTGGCCGAGGGCAGAGAAGCTAGAGAGGTTGGAGATGGCGCCGTCGCCACGGTAGCTGAAGAAGAGCTGATGAATGGAATGTGGGAAGATGAGGAGAGAGAGCGCGGCGGCAATAGCGAGGGCGACGAGGTAACCGGCGACGGGTTGTTTGTGGCGGAAGCGAGAGATGAGCGTGCAAGCGAATAAAACCGCGAGATAGAAGAGGAAGAAGTAGTGGGTGAGCGAGCCGATTAAAGCAAAAAGAGCGACGAAGGTGAGGTTGCGGCGGTCGTAAGACTCCTGGAGGCGGAGGTGGAAGTAGGTGATGGCGAGGACGTTGAGGGCAGAGAGGGCATACATGCGGATATAGGCGAGGTCGATGAGGGAGGCGAGAGTGAGAGAGGAGGTGAAGGCGATGGCGAGGGCGAGGAGGTCGCGGTGGAAGGCGGCGGCGGGGTTAGCTGGGTCGGCGGGCGGAGGGAGGAGTTTTTGGAGGATGAGATAGGCAAAGACAGTGATGAAGGTATAGACGACGATGTTGAGGGCGATGCCACCCCATTTGGTGATGCGACCGTGAGTGAGTTCCATGGTGAAGCGGAGGAGGAGGTAGTAAAATGGCGGATGAACGTCGACGACTTGGTTGTCGTAAACGGGGCGGAAGTCCCAGCGTTCGTCGTCGTCGACTTGGAGATAGTCAGCGTAGTAGTCACTCGTGTGCCATGTGTCGTAAAAGTCGGGGTTGTCGTGGATTTCCATTTTGTCGTAACTGGCGAGGCCAAAGGAGTAGGCTTCGTCCATGTGGTAGTAGGATTTTTGGGAACCGACGTAGCAGAAGATGAGGGATTGAACGACGAGGGCGATGGTGATAAGTAGGCGGAGGCGGCGCTTGAGTTGGGGAGCGAGAGGCTTGCTAGTTTTTGCCATGTTTTTTGGGGGTGTTTAGTTCTTTTTTGCCGTTGTATTCGTCGACGAGGTAAAGTGGGCGGCCCTTGGTTTCCTTAAAGATGCGGCCGAGATATTCGCCGGTGATACCGAAGAGCAAGATGTTAATGCAGGAGAAGAAGAGGATGAGCAAGATGATGGCCTGAAAAGCTTGGACTGGCATGTGGATGGTGAAGCATTTGATGATGACGTAGATGAAATAGCCGACGAAGAGGATGGCGGTAGGGATAGCAAGGTAAGTGGCGAGCTTGAGCGGGGAGGTGGTGAAAGAGGTGATGCCGTCGAGAGCAAGGTCAATGAGACGCATGTAGTGCCATTTGGTTTTGCCGGCGATGCGGGGGTCGCGGTCATAGAGGATTTCTTTCTTTTTGTAGCCGATCCAGCTAAACATGCTCTTGGAGTTGCGGCAAGATTCGCGCATGGCGATGAGGGCATTGACACAACGACGGTCGAGTAGGCGGAAGTCGCCAGTGTCTTTTTGGATTTCTACGTTGGTAAAAGATTGGAGGACGCGATAATACATTTTGGAAGTCCATTTTTTGAGCCAGGTTTCTCCCTTGCGGCTGCGACGGCGAGCGTAGACGTCGTCGAAGCCCTGTTCCCAGTATTCGATCATTTGGGGGATGAGCTCGGGCGGGTCTTGGAGGTCGGCATCAATAAAAATAACAGCGTCGCCTTGAGCGTAGTCCATGCCGGCCATCATCGCGGTTTCTTTGCCGAAATTGCGCGAGAGAGTGAGGTAGCTGAACCGATTGTCGAGGCTGTGCTGTTTTTTAAGGAGAGTGGCGGTGGCGTCTTTGGAACCATCGTCGACTAAGAGGACTTCGAAATTGTAGTTTTTGGTTTGGTCGATAAGTTTGGTGACGCGGCGGATGCAAGCTGGGAGAGCTTCGGCTTCGTTGTAAGCGGGGACGATGATTGTGATGAGTTTTTTCATGGGTGTTTGTGTCCGTTTAGCGTAACCTAATATGGGGTGAGAGATGGGACTCGAACCCACGACCTCTTGGACCACAATCAAGAGCTCTAACCAACTGAGCTACTCTCACCATGGTTTTATTGTAGCATAGTCCTAGCTATTTGGGAAGGAGAAAGTAAACACCCGCGCCCACGGCGGCGCCGAGGATGATAGTGATGATAATGACGAGCCAAGTGGGAACGCCGCGCTTTTTAGTGGTGTCGTCGATGACTTTGACGGTTTTGGTTTTAGTTTTAACTTTGGCTTTGGTAGGCTCGGCAGATTGGTCGATGGAGCGAGCGGAGGATTTAGGATAGACGTTTTTGCGGTGCGAAGAATCGCCGTCGTTGACACCGAGGAAGGAGAGTTTTTCGAAATTGTCTTGTTTTTTGGCGGGAACCGAGTCGGAAAGGGGGCGCTTGTCGATGGTGTAGTTTTCTAGGAAGGGAGATCTGCCACCGAGGGAGTAGGTGTTGTTGTCGGGGACTTGGCTGGCGGGTTGTGAAATACCAGAGAGGGCGGCCGAGGCTTTGAGGGCGAGAGCGTCGACGGGTTTAGATTGGGGCGTGGTGGTCTGTGCAGTGGTTTCGATTCTAGGGGTGCGGTCGGGGTGAGAGACGGGTGGTTTGGGAGTGGGTTTAGTGGCGGGGTTATCTGGGTTTTTGGTGGCGGGTTTAGCCGCTGGCGCCGAAGTGGCTTTAGAGGGGATTTGGCTGGCGACGGATGGGGCCGGCTTGACGGGTGGTTTGGGCTTGATGGCCGGTCGCGAGGCAGGGCGAGATGCCAAAGGGTCGGAGCTGGCAAGCGGCTTCCGACTGATGAAGTCCATATAGCGAACGGGTTTTTTAGTGTTGGGCGTTGGCATCTTTGACTCGTTTAGCGATCTCTATTATATCAGTAAACTCCGGAGCAATCAAACTGGCGCCGCCGATGAGGAGGCCGTTGCAATCGTCGAGGAGAAGGTAGGACTCGGCGTTGGTGGACTTGACGCTACCGCCAAAGAGGAGCGGGGTATCCGCGGTGGCGGTTTTGCCGTAAGTATCTTTGAGAATATTGCGGATGAGGGTGAAGGCGTCTTTAACGTCGAGCGGGGAGGCAATTTTGGCGGGTTTGCCGTGGCCGGAGATGGCCCAGACGGGCTCGTAGGCGATAAGGCACTTGCTGACGTCTTCAGCGGAGACTTCGGAGAGGCCGCCGAGGAGCTGGTCGCGGAGGACGTCGGCAGTTTCGCCGAAGGTGCGTTCGGATTCGGTTTCGCCGATGCAGAGGATGGGGGTGACGCCGTTACGAAGGGCGGCGGCAACTTTGGCGCGGATGTCTTTGTCGGATTCGTTGAAGATGCAGCGGCGTTCGGAATGGCCGACAATGACGTAGTCGACGAGCGAGCGGAGCTGAGAAATGGAGACTTCGCCGGTGTAGGCGCCGAAGTCGCGGTGGTAAAAGTTTTGGGCGGCGAGCTTGATTTTGCGGCGGTCGGTTTGAAGCGAGAGGGATTGAAGCGCTACGAGAGACGGGGAGACGACAACTTCGATGTCGCGATAGCCGTGGACTTTTTGTAGGAGTTTGTGCAGGAAGAGCGAAGATTCGCCCACGGTAAAGTTCATTTTCCAGTTGCCAATAATATAAGTCTTCATGCTATTTATTCTACGCTTTATACTTAAAAAACGCAAGCAATTAGGCTAGGCTTTGGAGAGGTGGTTGGTGACGCCGAGGATGCCGCGGAGGGCGAAGGCGGTGTCTTCGTGGGAGCGGACGGTAATGGTGTCGATGCCCATTTGGACGACGGGGTAGTCGTTGCCGCCGGGCTGGGTCATGTCGCCGAAGTAGAGGATGTCGGATTTTTCGACTTTTAGCTTTTCCATGAGGTGAGTCATGCCGAAGACTTTGTTCATGCCGGGAGTGATGGCGTTGATGCTGGTGGTGCCGCCAATTTCGTAATCAAATTCGGGAGCGAGTTCTTTGGCGCGCTTGACGATGGCCTCGCGTTTTTTGCAATCGGGGTCCCAAGCGTATTTTTCTTTAGTGCCGGCTTTTTGGCCGAGGGCGGAGAAGGTGACTTGGGAGAGGCGGTTTTCGATGATTTCGTCGCCCGGTTGGAGTTTGTCGGCTTCCCAATAATTTAGTTCCTTGGCGGCAGCTTCGATGGCGGAGGTGATTTTTTGGACTTGGGCGTCGGTGAGCGGAAAGGAGTAGACTTGTTGCCAAGCGTTGTCGGCGTATTTGTAGTATTGTGTGCCTTGGGCGACGAAAAGGTGGAGATTTTTGAGGTCTTTTGGCGTGGCGCCGCGTTCGACAAGGCGGTCGACGATTTGGACGAGGAATTGGTCGAATTTTTGGCCGGAGATGGGGCAGATTTTGAAGTCGGCGCGAAGACAGCCGATGAGCAGGTCGGCGATGTCGTCAGGGATGGGCGTTTTGGCGACGTTGAGGGTTTGGTCGACGTCGAAGCTGAGGACTTGTTTCATGTATTTCTCCTTATGATTAGTTACGGTTGCGTTTGACGAAGGCGTCTTCTTTTTCAAGCTCGGCACGGAGGGTGTAGCTCTTACATCGGCCGTCCTTGCAGTTGGTGGCTTCGTAAGAGTAAGAGCCGAAGTCGGAATTGAGGTAGAAGCCATTGGGGTCGGTGAAAAGTTCTGGGTCGATGACGGTAAGGACGTCCTCGGAGATGGTTTCAGGGTAGTATTTGTTTTGAATGTAGAAGCTTTCCTCGAGGGCGTAATACATGGCATTGATGGCGGTTTTGCGTTTTTCGTCGCGAGTCATGGCATCGACGTTGGATTTTTGGACGAAGAAGAGGATGAGCAGGAGCGAAGCGAAGGCGCAGACGACGAGGAGTTCGGGGACGGTAAAAGCTTTTTTGAAAGAGTTTGAGTTCATAAGACGATTATAGCATAATCTTATGAATTATGGTAAAATTAGGCGCGGAAGGGTGGCCGAGTGGTTTAAGGCACTGGTCTTGAAAACCAGCAGGTTAACGCCTCGCAAGTTCGAATCTTGTCCCTTCCGCCAAGATAGCTTTTGGGCTATTTTTTGTTTTTCTTTGTGCTGAGGATGCGGAAGGCGAGGAGGGCGAGAGCGAAGATGATGAGGAAGAGGAGCCAGAGGGGGCAGACGATGACGTATTTGTCGACTTTACTCTCGACACCTTCGTAGGCGACGTTGTAGATGACGTGGAAGATGCCGACGGAAGGGGTGTCATCCCAAGAGACGGAAGATACGGTGGTGTTGCCGGGCATAATCCAAGTCTTTTTAGGGTCTTCTTCGTTGGTGAAGACTTCCTCGCCGGAGAAGAGTGGGAAGATTTGCATGGTGTGGGTGGCTTGGGAGTGGACGTTGCCTTCGTTGGTGACGGCAGCAGAGCCGGTGATATTGCCGGAGAAGAGGAAGCCAGGAACATTGACGTCGGTCATGGAGCCCTTGCGGACGGTTTCACCAGCAACGTCGGCATAGATGAGGTGGCCGGCGCGGTATTGTTCGCGGAGGTCGACGCTGGAGTTCTCGATACGGTATTGGTCGGACGTTACCATAATTGTCGCATATTGACCGCCGGCGGGAGCATCCTCTGGGACGTGGATAGCAAAGCGAACTTCATTGGATTCGTTTGGAGCAATCCAACCCTCGGTTTTATCCAGTTCAATCCAATCTGCCATTAAAGTATAGTCGCCATTTTCCGTGTCCGTAATGTCGCCATCGTTGGCGGTCGTGAATGGGCGGACGGCTAGATTATAATAAAACTCAACGGAGCTAGTGCCTGGATTGACGATGTTGAAGTTGCCATAATATGTTTCGCCGGGGGTGAGAGTAATCATTTGATACATGGGCGAGAGCGAAAAGAGGTTGCCAGCGGCGAAGGCGCTGAACGGTGAAGCAATTGCGAAGGTTATGATGGTGAAGATGGCGAGGGTTAATTGTTGTTTGAGATTTTTGAACATGGCGGGTTCCTTTCTAGCTATTGTCAATGGTCGATGAGCAAGCAAATCCTGCGGCTTCATAGTGTTGGCGAAAATCTTGCAGGGTTGTCGGGAGGTTATTGCGACTTAGAAGAAAGTATTCTCTGGCGAGGTCTTCGCTTAGTGCGTCTGCGTCAGCGTGGAGAGTGAGCACGAGAGTGTTGTCTATGAGCGTGAACTTGTTGTTAAACTCACCAGAAGAAAATCCGCGATTCTGGAGGTCAAGGTTGAAGCCGGCGTGGTTGAACGCCTCTGCGGAATAAGCTTCTTCGTTGGAAATGAAGGTGAGGGTGTATTTGAGGCTGGCGGAGCTGAGTTTTTCTGTACCGTAGAAAATCATGTCGATTTTAAGTTCTTTGTCGTTAGAGCTGATGCGATTGGCCGGCTCGTAGGACTTGTCAGTAGAGGCGCAGGAGAGCGATTCGTTGCGGATGTTGGCGGGATATTGGCCGGAAGTGGTGGTTTTGCCGCGGAGGAGCCAAAGAATAATCAAAATTATGATGATGACGAGCGCTAGGGAAAGAATTAGATTGCGGGTGCGGTGAGTTGTTTCGTTTTGCTCGGCCTTAGTCGGTTTTTCTGACTGGTCTTTTTTCTTGATTCCCTTGCCATAAGTGGCTGGTTTAAAATATAGTTTTTCTTCCAAAAATCCTCCATTTCTCCACCTTGGTTTAATAAACTTCTGCTTAGAGTTCTAGGCTAGAACACTAAGGAGAGATTTATTTTTAGATAGGGCTCCCCCTTTCGGAGGAGCCCACCTAAACCTAGTTAGGTTAAATTAGTCAGCAACACCTTGGTAAAGAGTGTAGACGACGGTACCTTCATAGGTGCCAGCTTCTTGAGAGGAAGCGACGCCGATGCCATAGGTGACGGTGTAGGCATCACCAGTGGTGGCCGTGCCTTTGGTGCCGGTCGCCATGATTGTTTCGCCAGTGTAGGCTTTCTTAGTAGAAGCAGGGAAGTTGGTCGTGTTGACTGCGGAACCATCGCGAGCAGTGCCCAAAACTACGCTGTCGATAGCATAGCCGGATTTGGAGGCAGAATAGTCAGCGGCCGCTGGGATGACTACGCCAGCCGATTTCTCAAGGTCTTTCATTTGAACTTTGAGGGTGTATTTGGCGTCGGTGGAGTTGTTGCAGTAAACAACGAGAGTCGTAGTCGCAAAACCTTCTTTTTCAGTACCGGCCTCAATCGAGTAAGCGGCGGTGTCGGTTTCTACGTTGTAGTAGCCAGTGTCACGATCCGGGGTGCGGCCAGTATTGGTAGTACCTTCACCTGGAGTAACCGGGTTGGTGGTTCCGTCGTATCCGGTAGATTCTGGGTCGTTAGTCTCTGGAGCGCCAGCAGTCCAGTAGGCTTGAGCCTCCGGAGTGGCCGCGGCAGTGTTAGCTGGGTTGGTGTTGTGGGTAATACCAGTAAGCGCAGAACCGCTATTGACTGCGAGATGGCCAAAAGCGCAAGTATCTTTAACGGTGATTTCGAACTTATCGGTGTGTTCATCGCTGGTGTAACTGTTTTCGGCAGCGTAGGTTGCGAGCGGGGCGAGAGCAACTGCGAGAGAGGCGACAACGCCGGCGC